>JBAXGQ010000013.1:0-30887 GCA_037139315.1 Burkholderiaceae bacterium | reverse complement strand
CTGGCTTCAATGTAGTAACCTAAATAGAGATAGCTTAAGCCTAGTTCCTGGGCTTGACTAATTTGCCATAGCACGCTGAAGGTACCAAAGCTAGTGGCTGGTTCGTTGGTATCAAAAAAAGTATAGACCGAAGACAGCCCCTGTTCGAGGATGTCAATCATGCTGACCATGCGTAAACGGCCAGGATGTTCGCCGCTAGGCCCATCGCGAAATTCGATCAGCCGCGAGTTCACTCTACTTTGTAATAAAAATTGACGGTACTGGTCTTCATCATCGCGTTCCATATCGCTACCTGCATGACGTTGGGTTTGGTAGTGTTGGTAAAGCGCGTAGTGCTCTTCTTGATACGTTAAATTCAAGACTTGAACTTGCAAGTGGGCATGTTTTTTCCACGCCCGTCGTTGACTACGGCTAGGGCTAAATTGATTGACAGGAATACGGGTTGCCACGCAGGCTTGGCATTGATCACAATAGGGGCGATACGTAAAAAGACCACTGCGGCGGAAGCCAGCATTAACTAGTTCACCATATAAATCCGCATGAATCGAATGGGAAGGCGTGGCTACTTGCGAACGGGCAATGCGATCAGGTAAATAGCTACAGGGGTAAGGTGCGGTGGCATAAAACTGCAGGGCGGTTAAGGGTAGCTCGTTAACTTGAGTCATAGCCAGCGCTGCAAAATTGTTTTATCAAAAGACCAAGGTACCAGCGTCTGGTTTTGTTGAATCGCTTGGCGAATATGCCGAAGAAATGCATCCCGCGCAATGGGGCGCGCTCCCAAAGAATTTAGATGCGCAGTTTCTTGTTGGCAATCAATCATTTTCACACCTCGATCGTAGCACCATGCACAAAGTGTTGCCAAAGCAATCTTAGAAGCATTATCAGCATGACTAAACATCGACTCTCCGTAGACCATGCCACCAAAGTTAACACAATAAAGGCCGCCCAATAATTGCTCATGTTCAACGACGGCAATACTATGGGCATGCCCAGCTTCATGAAGTGCGGTATAGGCCTCAATAATTTCATGGGTGATCCAGGTACCATCCTGATTTTTGCGCTGGGTAGTGGCGCAGGCCCTTACAACCGCATCAAAATGCTGATCTACTTGTATTTGGGTATTAGGCTGATGAAAGAAATGGCGTAGGGTTTTAAGGAGGGACTTACTGACAATAAATTGCTCGGGATCTAGCACCATGCGTGGATCGGGTGACCACCATAAGACAGGTTGTCGAGCGGAATACCAAGGAAATAAACCCAGTTGATAGGCTGCACTCAATTGTCCTGGGTAAATATGCTCACTCACTGCAAAGAGCCCAGGTACCGCTGGATCGGGATCGGGAGTGATGCTGGGATCGGGAAAGGAATCAGCTATACCAAGCCACGGAATGGGACTCATCGCGCTATGGCCGCCTAGATTTTTTCGTGCGGCAGGATATCTCGACTATGCATCGTGCCGGCGAAGTGCGCTTCCAGTTTACCTGCGGCTCGATCAGCAAAAAACCAGAGCAACGTTTGTTTTACAGTTGGGAAAGCAATCTCAGACCAAGGGATATCAGCTTCATTGAAAAGTGCCACCTCTAAACTTTCAGTGCCCGCTAAAAAGTCGGCGCTACGCATTTGGGCTAAATAAAATAGATGAACTTGTTCTACATGGGCCACATTCAGTAGCGAGTAGAGTGGCCCAATATCGACCTCAGCACCTGCTTCTTCGAGGGTTTCACGGGCCGCACCCATCGCAGTGCTCTCACCAATTTCTAAAAATCCTGCGGGCAGAGTCCAGAAACCTAAGCGCGGTTCAATGGCCCGTCGACAGAGTAAAACTTGCTCCTGCCAGAGGGGAATGCTACCGACGACATTGCGGGGATTGAGATAGTGAATGTGCTGACATACCTCACACACATGGCGAGGACGCGTGTCATCGGCAGGAATTTGTAAGGCGACAGTTGAACCACAGCGGGTACAAAATTTCATTAGGAATTCATTTTATTGAGGTTATCAGCGAAAGCCACCTTAAAAATAAGCTAACAGGGGACCCCGCAGCGCATTACAAATCATAATCTCTTCGGCGGCTAGGACCTCAGCAACACTCAGGTTGACTTCATGGGTTTTACGCTGCTTATCGGCGAGTAACTGTTGGCGCATGATTCCTGGTAAGAGGCCTGCAGTCAGCGGTGGTGTTAACCATTGTTGACTTTCTTTGGGGCGGATAAATAGCGTGCTACGCCCACCTTCGGTAACCATACCTTGCTCATTGGTAAAGAGGGCATCGAAACCGCCTTGTTGCACTGCCGCTTGCCAAGCAGTGTCATAGGCTAAACGTTGAGTGGTTTTATGTTGTAAGAGTAGGTTACCTGAATGCATGATGGCCTTTGCAGGATCATCGAGTAACTCGTGCGCCCAAAAAATTTTGACTACAGCTGGCAGTGCTTCTAGCGCGCCAAATTGAAACGACATTAACCCTGTGGGCGACAAATCAATGCGCAGGCGAAAATCACCCTGAGCAGGAATTTGCTGGAGCGCATCTTCGATACAGGCATGCCACTGTGCTGGCAAGATGGAGATTCCTAAACTCTGCGCTGATTTTGCCAGGCGAGCGTAGTGCGCAGCTATTTGGAGTGCTTGACCACCACTAACCCGAATAGTTTCAAATAAACCCACGCTGCTGGGTAAATGACTTAAAAAACCCGATTTCACCTGACACTCTTGCCATTCTGCGGCTGGATTTGAATCATTGGTAATGCCTGCACCAACCCCCATGACAAAATGACTTGCTTGGGTTTGGGTATCGCGACTTAATTGAATGGTGCGAATCGGTACGCTTAAGGCAAAGTCTTGGTTGGGATCAAACCAACCTAAAGCCCCGCAATAATAGTTACGCGCTTGCGGCTCGAGCGTGCGAATAATTTCCATACTGCGTTTCTTTGGTGCGCCGGTGATTGAACCACAAGGAAAAATCGCCGCTAAGATTTGCTGTAATTGGATTTCAGGCTGTAATTGGGCGGTGACAGTTGAAGTCATTTGTAAGACATCGCCATGGCGCGCTACCTCAAATAAGGCAGGCACAGTAACGCTCCCAGTGACTGCAATGCGCCCAAGATCATTGCGTAGTAAATCGACAATCATGACATTTTCGGCCCGATTTTTAGGGTCAGAACTTAATGCCGTCGTTGAACTATCAAGTGCATTGGCTGTCCCTTTCATGGGCATCGCTGCAATCTGCTGGCCAGTGCGTTGGACAAAGAGTTCGGGGGAGTGCGACAAAATATAGTGTGAGTGAGCGGCGACAAATGCACCATAACGACCTGGCTGACGTCCACGTAAACGCGCATACAGTGCTAGCGGCGCACCATAAGATTCACCTCTGACTTGGTAGGTATGGTTAATTTGATACGTATCACCACTTTTTATCCAGGCTTGGATACGTGCAATATCAGCCTCAAAGCTGTCGGCCGATAGGGATTCACTTAAATTGGCTACCCCAGCCTTAGCTTCATCTGCCGGCAACTGCGCTAACTCTGCGAATAGCCATTGATCTACTTCTGCTTTACTGAGCTTGTTAACAGTTGGAAAAGCCCAGACTTCAATTAATGGGTTGTCAGTAATGATCGCAGTGGATGTTGGTGTCTGGTCATCACGCAAGGGCATGCCTTGCAAGTAGTGACCTAATTCATAGGCAAAAGCAGCTACTACATAGAGACCTTGTTGGGTTGCGGATTCAATCGCCGCGAGACAGCTAGCAATTTCTGTAATCTCTTTCGCAGCCCAGTATTGGCTGGGGTTGCGATAGAGACGACTGGTTGGTAGCGCCGCCGTGCTTTCAACATCGTCAAGCAAGATCATAAGGGGCGATGGTAGCTATCAGTTACCTGAATTCAAAAGCGTAGCCGACTGAATCACAACAGGTACGGTTGGCACATCGGCGAAGCGGCCTGCACCAGAAACATTCACCGTAGTGGTTTGCACTTTTTTAATCGCATCAATGGTTTGCATGCCAGAAATAACTTTGCCAAAGACGGTATAGCCATTGCCTCCTGCATTAGGATAATTAAGCGCTTCATTGTCTTTGACGTTAATAAAAAATTGTGCAGTGGCCGAATCGGGATCAGCGGTACGGGCCATTGCAATGGTGTAGGCTTGATTCTTGAGGCCATTTTGGGCTTCTGAAGGAATTGGTGCTTGCGTGGGTTTTTGTACCATTTCAGCAGTAAAGCCACCACCTTGAATCATAAAGCCATCAATGACACGATGAAAAATAGTGCCATTATAAAAACCGCTTTTGACATAATTCAAAAAATTAGCAGTTGATTTGGGGGCTTTAGTGGCATCTAATTCGACCACAAAGCTACCTAGAGTAGTTTTCATTTCAACCTTGGGCCCCGCATAAGCGAATTGTGCAAAGCAAGCCATGCTGACGATAGTTGCGAATAAAACCAGAATTTTGCGCATTGAAATTTCCTTGAAAGAGGGGTTAACGAATCGTGCTGCTAGACACACATTGCTAATTGTATTGAGTATTGCTATTGATGTCCCTAACGGTTGGCATAGGCTGGCGCTATTTCATCCCAGGCGGTAGTGTAGTTAGGGGTACGTTGCGCTGCTTGCGTGCGCCAGTGTGGTTGCAGGCCAGCGCCAGCAAGGCTGAGGGTATTGGCACCATATTTTTGATTAAGGTGGTCCATGACGTGCATGACTTTGCTAGTCCGAGCATCTGGATCCGCCATCAATAGATTGCCTTGTTGCTGCGCGGCGGGGTGTAAGCCAAGTAGGATGACTCCGGCTTTTTTATAACAATACCCCGCACGATAGATTTTTTCGATGCCCATGATCGCAACTGCTGATAAGCGACGGGTATCGTTACTCGCGACAATGACTGGCAAAGTGATGCTATTGGCATACTGTTTTTGGTGACGCGAAAAAGAATTTGTTTGAATAAAAACGACGACATGCGAGCAGATGGAGTCCTGTTGGCGTAGTTTCTCTGCGGCACGCGCTGTGTAGCTTAAGACTGCCGCACTTAAATCGGCCAATGCTGTAATAGGCTGACCAAAACTTTTACTCGAAATAATTTGCTGTTTACGTTTTTCTCCGCTGGTTTGTGTATCTTCTAAAGCGAGACAAGCGAGGCCATTTAATTCGGCGATGGTGCGCTCGAGCACGACACCAAAACGTTGGCGGATTAAACTCGTTGGTGCATATTTTAAATCGCGGCAGGTAGTAATGGCCATAGCTCGCAATTGCATGCGTAAACGTCTCCCCACACCCCAAATCTCGCCAACATCAATTTGGGCCATTAAGTAATCTTCTATTAGGGGTTCGCATGCTTGCCAATCGAAGACGCCGCCATACTGTGGACGTTTTTTGGCTAGGTAGTTTGCTAATTTGGCCAAGGTTTTGGTTTTGCCAATACCAACACTAGTCGGCAAGCCTAAGTAACGCCGTGTACGCCGACGAATTGTTTGGCCATAACTAACGGCGTCTTGCTGGATGCCGGCAAGATCAAGAAAGCATTCATCAATGGAATAAATTTCTTGTTGTGGTGCAAAGCTGCCGAGTAAAGCCATCATGCGGGCACTCATATCACCATAGAGTGTGTAGTTAGAGCTAAACCAAATAAGACCATGACTTTGAATCAGATGTTTGGCGCGGAAAAAAGGTTCACCCATGCGAATACCTAAATCTTTTGCTTCTTGACTGCGCGCTACGATACACCCATCATTATTTGAAAGTACGACAACGGGTTTATTTTCTAGTTGGGGATTAAAGACCCGCTCGCAAGAAACATAAAAATTATTAGCGTCAATGAGCGCAAATATGGGTGGTGCGCTGCTAGATGGTGGTGACATGAATGCGAATGAATGATAGTAATTTGTAGAAAACAGTTTCGAGGAGGGTACTCGGAGTTATGGTTTGTGAATCACGTGCGATACCACGCCCCAAATTTGTAATTCCTGGTCAGCAGCGATGACAAGGTCTGGATACTTGGGGTTATCTGCTTGGAGAATAATTTTGCCGCGCTGTCGATGGAGACGCTTAACCGTAAGCTCGCCATCAATGACGGCAATGACAACGCGGCCATGGGTAGGCTCGACTGAACGATCAATCACCAATAAATCATTATCGTGAATGCCAGCACCAATCATCGAGTCGCCCTTAACGCGTAGAAAAAAAGTCGCTTCGGGATGCAAAATCAGATGTTCATTTAGATCAAGGCGTTTGTCGTAATGATCGGCGGCGGGCGAGGGAAAGCCGGCGGGGGCTGGACAAGCATAGAGCGGAAAACGACGCGCTTGCAGCGGGTATTTGGGGCTAATAAATGAATTTTGCATATACTGTATTTTTATACAGTATAGGGGAGTTTTTCGGTAATTGCTTATTTCTTAACGTCTACATCCAATTGGCGCAAAAAAGCCATTTTTTCGGCAATTTGGGTTTCTAAGCCGCGCTCAACTGGCTCATACCAGTGGGGCTCTGGCATCCCAGTAGGTAGATAGGTTTCACCCGCAGCATAAGCATGAGGCTCATCGTGCGCATAACGGTAGGCATGCCCATACCCGAGCTCTTTCATCAGCTTGGTGGGTGCATTTCGTAAATGGATTGGTACCTCACGACTTTGGTCGCCCGCGACAAAGGCGCGCGCGGCGTTATAGGCGTTGTAACTCGCATTACTTTTAGCTGCAACCGCTAAATACACGACTGCTTGACCAAGGGCTAATTCACCTTCGGGTGAGCCTAGTCGCTCATAGGTTTGCGCTGCATCGTTCGCCAATTGAATGGCGCGGGGATCGGCCAAGCCAATATCTTCCCAAGCCATGCGCACAATTCGCCGTGCTAAGTAACGTGGGTCGGCGCCGCCATCCAGCATGCGGCATAACCAGTAGAGCGCGGCATCGGGATGTGAGCCGCGGACGGATTTATGCAAGGCAGAAATTTGATCATAAAACTGATCACCACCCTTATCAAAGCGCCGGATATTGCTCGCCAAGGTATTTTGTACATAAGCTTGATCAATTTGTTTGACTTCACAGCCTGGGGCCGAGAGGGCATTGCGAATTTGTTCGACTAAATTGAGTAAGCGGCGTGCATCACCATCGGCATGTGCTACTAAAGCTTCAATGGCGGCACTATCAAAGGCAATATCGGGGAGTGCAGCAGCGCGAGCGCGGGTTAAGAGTAACTTAAGCTCATCGCTGCTGAGTGGTTTGAGTACGTAGACTTGCGCACGGGATAGCAGTGCTGAAATGACTTCGAAGGAAGGGTTCTCGGTAGTCGCACCAATAAAAGTAAAGAGACCCGATTCAACATGAGGTAAGAGCGCATCTTGTTGACTTTTATTAAAGCGGTGAATTTCATCGACAAATAAAATAGTTTGGCGTCCAAATTGCGCCATGGTTTGCTGGGCGCGTTCAATGGCTTCGCGAATTTCTTTCACGCCTGCCAAAACTGCAGAGATGGCAATGAAGTCGCGTTGAAAGGCTTGCGCAGACAGCCGCGCTAAAGTGGTTTTACCTACACCTGGCGGCCCCCATAAAATCATCGAGTGTGGTTGACCAGAAGCAAAGGCGAGATTCAGGGGTTTGCCGGCTGCCAACAAATGGGTTTGACCAATTACGGCATCAATTGTTTTAGGGCGTAAAGCCTCAGCTAATGGTGGCGGTGGCTGCGTATCAAAAAGCTCGCCCATACCGTTTAATTCAGCAGAATCACGTTAGCACCCCAGGCCAAGCAAGCCATCGCTACGAAAGTGAGATGGGTGCGCATCTGGAGGAATACTCGGCAAGCAATTTCATTACTGAAGTAGTGGGGGTAAGTGGTTTTATCAATCACTAACTGAATCAGTAATAGCGCTGCCAAAATGAGCAGCGCTACCGGAATATAAAGATGTAAGGCAAGCCAAGCGGTTAATGCCGGAATCACACCCCACACCCAGGCATTGCGTTCGCTCCATCTTGTAGCAGCAGGGGGAGTGGTGTTGATTGAGCGCAAGCTAGCGCCCCAATGGATTGCACCTAAAAATGCCACAATGACTGCGCCATACCCAGCTAATGATTCAGCAGCCAGAAAATTATTCGGCGTTGAACCCAGTTGCGTTATCAAGGCTAAGCCAATAAACGGTAAAAGGCCTGCGTAACCCAGAATGCGTACTGCTTTAAGTGGCATATTGATACACGCCACGACCTGTTTTACGGCCCAAGTAGCCGGCCGCCACTAACTCTTGGAGGAGGGGGCAGGGCCGATATTTTGAGTCACTAAAGTTTTCAAAGTAAACCTGCATGACAGCCAGACAAGTATCAAGGCCAATTAAGTCGGCTAATGCCAAGGGCCCAATGGGTTGATTGCAACCCAATTTCATACCTGCGTCGATATCTTCAGGGCTCGCTAAACCCTCTGCCAGTACAAAAAATGCTTCATTAATCATCGGTAATAAAATGCGGTTCACCACAAAGCCAGGTGAATTTTTTACGGTGATCGGTTCTTTGCCAATATATTTAGCCATTTCAATTACCGCATCATGAGTGGCATCGCTAGTTTGTAGACCACGAATTACCTCAACCAAAGCCATTAAGGGCGGTGGATTAAAAAAATGCATGCCGATAAAACGCGCTGGATTGGAATTTAAGGCTGCGAGTTTAGTAATCGAAAGTGAAGAGGTATTGGTGGCAATAATCGTTTCGGGGCTAACAATCTCATCAATTTGCTGGAGAATTTTTTCTTTAATCGCCTGATTTTCGGTGGCCGCTTCAATAATGATTGATAGCCCAGCAAGATCGTTATAGCTAGTGCTACCTTTTATTTTTTGCTGGACAATTTCTTTCGCTGCAACGGTAAGCACGGTTTTTTTGATGAGACGATCTAAGCTGGTATTGATTTGCTCTATACCCCGTTGTACTGCAGCATCATTCATATCGATCATCACGACATCAAGACCTGCAACTGCACAAACCTGAGCGATACCATTACCCATTGTGCCTGCGCCGATAATCCCGACTGATTGAATTTTCACGGCATACTTTCTATTAAATAATTACGGCATTAATTGTTGTGTAACTTGGTTTATCTTGGCTTAGCTTTTCTGCTTTGGGCTTATGCCAAAAAGCTGATCTTTCGCGGGAGCGTTAGTTAGTGGTTTACGAAATTCTGCAAGCACTTGTACGCCACGTTGAACTGCAGGGCGAGCACCAATTTTTTCATACCATTTTTTAAAATGGGGGAAGTCATCCAATTCAATCCCTTGGTTTTTCCAATTACGGGTCCAAGGATAAGTTGCAATATCGGCAATCGTGTATTCCTTGCCAGCAATAAATGGATGCTTGGCAAGTTGTCGATCCATTACGCCATAAATACGTTTAGCTTCATTGGTATAGCGGTTCACTGCGTAGTCAATTTTTTCAGGTGCGTAGAGACGAAAGTGGTGGTTTTGTCCTAACATTGGCCCAACACCTCCCATTTGAAACATCAACCATTCCATGACGACATATTTATCACGAGTTGATTTCGGCAGAAAGCGGCCTGTTTTCCCAGCGAGATAGAGCAAAATGGCGCCCGATTCAAAGAGGTGAATTGGCTTGCCATCGGGTCCGTGCGGATCGACTAAAGCGGGAATTTTATTGTTTGGGCTAATCGTTAAAAAATCAGGATTAAATTGATCGCCTTTGCCAATATCAACAGCATAAGCATCCCAGTCGCGGCCTAATTGATAGCCGCATTCCTCCATCATCACATGGATCTTGTGCCCATTGGGGGTTGGCCAACTATAGACTTCCATCGGTGCGTGTTTCTTTACCATCTTGATTCCTTAAAGTGATTGCTTAATTTTACAATTGCTGGAGTCGTAATAATGCGCTTTTTAAAGTTTCGGTCTGCTTAGCAAAGCAGAAACGCACGACGCCTGAATCAAGTGGTTTGGCATAGAACGCTGAAACCGGAATGGCTGCAACCCCAATTTCAGTCGTCAGCCAACGGCAAAAATCACTCTCATTCAATTTTGCTTCGGGCACAGATAAGGCGGAATAATCGACACATTGAAAATAGGTGCCAGGACAAGGCAAGAGCTGAAAGCGTGTATGAGCTAAACCCGCGCGAAAATAATCCCGTTTAGCTTGATAAAAACGGGGTAAATTTTGGTAGTGTGCGGGCGTCTTTAGATACTCGGCAATACCATATTGCACTGGCGTATTAACCGTGAAGACATTAAATTGATGAACCTTACGAAATTCATGCGTAAGCTCGGCAGGCGCCGCTACATAGCCAATTTTCCAGCCAGTAACATGATATGTTTTGCCAAAGCTCGAAATTAGAAAGCTACGTTTAGCTAATTGCGGATGACTGGCAACACTTTGGTGTGCTTGACCATCGTAAACCATATGTTCATATACTTCGTCGCTACAAACTAATACATCGGTATTTGCAAGTAGTGTTGCTAGGCGATCTAAGTCGGCACTACTCCACACCATGCCCGTAGGATTATGCGGCGAGTTAATCATGATGAGGCGGGTTTTTTGATTGATAGCCTGACTTAGTTGCTCCCAGGGAATTTCATAAGAAGTCACTTGACCGTTCTGATCACGGATCGTTTGAAGAGCAAGGCCAATCGGCTTGCCACCTGCTAGTTCAATGGCCGGTTGATAACTATCGTAGGCCGGCTCGAGCAAAATGACCTCATCGCCAGGATGAACACAGCAGAGCACCGCGGTCAAAATACCTTGCGTTCCTCCCGCAGTAATGGTGATTTCTGTTTCTGGAAGATAACTTTTGCCATACAAGGCGAGAATTTTCTCGGCAATCGCTTGGCGCAATTCAAGAATACCTGCCATGGGTGGATATTGATTGTGACCAGCCAACATAGCAGTGCTAACTGCCGAGATCAGTTCGGTATCGCAAGGAAAGTCGGGAAAACCTTGGCCTAAATTAATCGCCTTTGATTCGCTGGCAAGTGCCGACATGATGGTAAAAATGGTTGTCCCCACTTGCGGTAGGCGTGAGGGAAAGGGCGCAATTCGGGCAGAATTTTCTGCCTGCGGGGCGCTGTCGCTAGAATAGGGGGAATCTTGAATCTTCATAACCAAATTGTGCCATGCTGATCATTCTTTCTCCCGCTAAATCATTAGATTACCAAACCCCAGTGAAGCTGAAAAAGCATACGCTACCTCAGTTCGTACCTGAATCGGCAAAATTAATTGCCGACTTAAAGATCCTCTCACCCCAACAACTGGCCAAGTTAATGGGCTTATCAGACCAGTTAGCGGCCTTAAATGTCGGGCGCTATCGCGAATGGTCGAGTAAATTTACCGCCGAAAATAGCAAGCAAGCCATTTTTGCCTTTGCAGGCGACGTATATGACGGTTTGGATGCAAGCACCTTAAATGCCAAGGCCTTAGATTTTGCTCAAGACCACGTGCGGATTCTTTCCGGGCTTTATGGCGTGCTCAAACCCTTTGATTTAATGCAGCCTTATCGCTTGGAAATGGGCACTGCCTTAAAAAATGTGCGGGGAAAAAATCTGTATGAGTTTTGGGGTGAGCGAGTTACCAAGGAGCTGAAAAAAAGCCTCGCTAGTCAAAAAAATCCTTTTTTACTGAACTTGGCATCTGCAGAGTACTTTAAGGTATTACAAGCTGCGGACTTCGACTGCCCCATTATCTCGCCGGTTTTTAAGGATGCGAAAGCAGGGCAATACAAAATTATTTCTTTTTACGCAAAACGGGCGCGCGGTTTAATGACGCGTTTTGTAGTTGAAAATCGGCTTACCGACGCTGCTGATTTAAAACAATTCAATTTGGCTGGATATCGCTACAATGCAGCAGCATCAAAGCCATTACAACCGGTTTTTTATCGCGCAGAAAAAAATTAAGGCTTTTTATTATGGCTGTCTATCGTTCCAAATCCTCACAACGTTCTTCACCCGAAGCAGACCGCTTGGTGGCTGATGCGATTTCCCTAGCGGCATCGGGCAGTCGCATTGAGGATGAGTTTTGGGAGGTGCGTCTACTTGAACGTTTAGCACGCCTACTAAAAAGTCAAAATCAAAATGTCATTGATGCGGCATTAGATCAAACATTTAAAATTAATACAGTTGCTTTTGAAGTCTTAGCCGATAACGCTGAAACGTTGGCTGAGTCACTGACGCTTGAATACGAAGATCAGAGTTGGGATGCACTGTTAATTGCCATGCCGATTGTGGCGCACACCCGCTATCAAATCCCATCGGGCGCTTTGCCTGTGCAAATCATTGAGGCAACTGCGTTAGCCTTGCAACGTTCGATTGCTGCGAACGATACGCGCTTAGCAATTGTGCCTTGGTTATATAGCATTGACCAAATGCCCCATTCGCATTGTCAAACCCGCATTTTGCTTGAAGCGTTATCGTCAGCAGCAGTTTCTGCTAGCGAGATGAAATTAGAGATGCGCGGCATGTCGGAAACGATTGCGGTATTGGCTGATCCACGCTTTATTGTTGCTGTGATTGCTGCTCCTGCTGGCAAACCCTTATTTTGTTGGCAGGCTGAAAATCCTGCACGACAAGAGCGGGGGGTGAGTTTAGTCGAGTGGCAAGCGGCCATGCATGAGCCGATTGCCAGTTTATTTCCTGGCTGCGAATTCGATTTGCTTTTGCCCGAAGCGTATTTCACTAATTGCCGTCTCGCAGATAAGCAAGTCAGACCTTTGAGTATTCGCGCTGCGGTGAATTTTTTAGAATCAGCGTTGAGCATCATTCCTGCAGGCTTATCGTGTGTGGTTGGGGCTTTTGGCGAAGAGCAGGCTGATGAATATCGTTTGGCATTTAGTGTGAAAGGCTCAGCCGACGTAGTTTATGGCGTGATATGGCCTTTATACGATCGCGAACATGTTGCTAACGACGCGTTAAATGATGTCTCAAACGATGAAAGCCCAATTAAGGAAATTTGTGACGCACTTCGGGATGCTGGCATTGAAGACGTCTTTCGACACGCAGTCTTGTTTGCGCCCGAATTGTGTGACGACTGTGGAGCGCCCTTATTCCCAGATCGTCAGGGTGAGGTAGTACATGCTGAAATGCCAGAAGACTCACCCACCCAACAACCTTTATTTCATTAGCCTTATTCGACTTTAGTAAATAAATGGGGATCTTTGCCGCCTTTCATTTCAGCGGTTTGGCAAAAGTCAGCTAAGCGAACACCACTCTTAATATTGAAGAGCATCGCTTTATTTCCCAGTACGACCAGGTCGAGACCCGTATCCATATTTTTATAGCGCAAGCTACCGGGCAATGAAGTCTCTTTATTCATCACAAAGCTTCTTGAGTTCCACTCTAAGGTCAGATTTTCTGCAGTACCTGAAGTTTTTAATTCCATCCCATTGCTACAGGTCCAAGAGAAGGGTGAGGAATTGCGCAGACTTTGTGCTTGACTCGTAAATGCAGCTAAGCAAGCGATACTGGCCAGTGTCATTTTGAGGGGGAGTACCAGCGCGTTTTTTTTCATGTTGTTTTCCTTAATTGAGTAAGTGCTTTACGCCTGCTTGTTCTTCAAGTAATTCATTGAGGGTATGGTTCATGTGTTCACGTGAAAATTCATCAATTGCTAAACCCTCAACTAATTGATATTCCCCATTTGTACAAATAACCGGGAAACCATAAATTACGTCTGCTGGAATGCCATAGTCTCCTTTTGAAGCAATACCCATTGTGGTCCATTTGCCGTTAGTACCAAGGACCCAATCATGCATATGATCAATGGCTGCGTTTGCAGCCGAGGCCGCAGAAGATAGGCCGCGTGCTTCAATGATGGCGCCGCCGCGTTTTCCAACCGTAGGAATGAAAACATCCTTATTCCAAACCGGATCATTAATTAATTTTTCTACCGACTCGCCGTTAATCGTGGCAAAGCGATAGTCTGGATACATCGTGGGACTGTGATTTCCCCAGACAATTAATTTTTCAACTTCAGCGACTGGCTTGCCCATTTTCGCGGCCAATTGAGAAAGTGCGCGGTTATGATCCAGGCGCAACATCGCAGTAAAGTTTTTAGCGGGTAAGCCAGGCGCTGATTTCATCGCAATATAGGCGTTGGTATTAGCGGGATTGCCCACCACCAAGACTTTGACTGTGCGCTTGGCAACAGCGTCGAGCGCCTTCCCTTGAGCAGTAAAAATTTGGGCGTTAGCCGATAGCAAATCTTTGCGTTCCATGCCTGGACCCCGTGGACGGGCTCCCACCAGCATGGCAATATCAACATCTTTAAACGCCGTCATTGGATCGCTATGGGCGCTCATTCCTGCTAGCAGGGGAAAGGCGCAATCATCGAGCTCCATCATCACGCCTGCTAGTGCCTTTTGCGCTTTTTCATCAGGAATTTCAAGGAGTTGCAAAATGACAGGTTGATCTTTACCCAACAAGTCGCCATTGGCTATACGAAATAACAGGGAATAGCCAATTTGGCCGGCGGCGCCGGTAACTGCGACGCGCATAGGTGCTTTTGCCATTACTAAAACTCCAGATGAGGGTTAAAAATTACTTCTATTATCCCTTTAAGTTTAGGGATTCCCCTATTACACTGTCAACTCTGTCTTCTATAAGACCTTAAAACCGTTTTTTTTTCGGTGTTTGCTAGCCTTAAATAGTTTTTTGTTGGAGTCATCTTGAATGCCAATTTAACTTCTTTAGCCACTTTCAGCCCGCTTTATCAGCAAATTAAAGCGATGTTGCTTGCCAGTTTGCAAGCGGGAGAATGGCAACCCGGGGAAGTTATTCCTAGTGAATTTGAGTTGGCTGCTCGCTATGAGGTGAGTCAAGGCACCGTGCGCAAGGCGATTGATGAGTTGACCACGCAAAACTTGTTAATTCGCAAGCAAGGTAAGGGCACCTTTGTTGCGACCCACCTCGAGGAGCGGCATCAGTTTCGCTTTTTGCGCTTAGCACCCGATAGTGGCCTGCCGATAGCGTTAAAAAATCATTTTCTGAGCTGTAAAAAAATGAAAGCCCCTGCCTTAATGGCGCGCGCTTTAAAAATCAAAACAGGTGAGAATCTCATTGAAATTGAGCGGGTTCAAACCTTTGCGGGTAAAGCGATCGTCTTTGAGCAAATTTGGTTACCAAGCTCGCGTTTTAAAGGGCTTGACCTCGCCACCTTGCGGACCTGGGATGGGCCACTGTATGCCCTGTATGAATCTGCTTTTACCACCCATATGGTACGCGCAACGGAGAAAATTAAAGCGGTTTCGAGCGACTCGATTTGTGCTCAGCGCTTAAATACGAGCTTAGGAGCACCGATTTTATTGGTTGAGCGGGTTTCATACACCTATGGCAACAAACCGGTTGAAATACGCCTGGCCCGCTATGATACAAGCTCTCAACACTATGAAAATACCTTAAGTTAAGGCCCAATTTTGAAAAAAACCCAAGCCTTTCCGCTTTCAACTAAAATATGTTGCGATACAACATTTTTGTTTTTACTCTTCACAATTGAATTGAGATAAACCATGGCTGATGCCCAACAGGATCTGCACCACTCGCGACCTAAGCCGGTCTATCGCAATATTGGTTTAGCGCAGTTAATTCATTACCGCCTACCTTGGGCAGGGAAGGTTTCGATTCTGCATCGCATTAGTGGCGCTGCTTTATTTCTATGCTTACCGTTCTTGTTGTATTTATTAGATCAGAGTCTTGCTTCAGAGCTCAGTTATAAAAAATTCCAAGCCATTGTTGCTAACCCTTTGGCGAAATTGGTTCTCTTGGGTTTGATTTGGAGTTTTTTACATCATTTCTTTGCCGGCATTCGTTATCTACTGTTAGATCGCGAAATTGGAATTGATAAGGTTCCTGCCAATCGTTCGGCAATTGGGGTTTTGATAATTAGTCTTTCGCTTACGCTGATTTTCGGCGCAAAATTATTTGGTTTGATTTAAGACAAGGAACAGGATGTCAATCTATAACGTTGGTCCGCGTCGCATTGTTGTTGGTGCGCACTATGGTCTTAAAGAGTGGTTAATTCAGCGAGTGACTGCGGTCATCATGGTGGCCTTCACCTTGATTTTATTGGGTGACTATCTCCTCAATGGCGGTGCTAATTACACCGCCTGGGCTAGCTTATTCAGCAACCAATTTATGAAGCTCCTGACATTACTGGCTTTTCTCAGTCTTTTTTATCATGCGTGGGTCGGTATGCGTGATATTTGGATGGATTACATCAAGCCCGTGGGAACGCGCTTAACTTTACAAGCCCTTACCGCACTGTGGTTGATTGCTTGCACTGCTTACGCTATTCAAATTTTGTGGAAAGTGTGAGATGACAGAGATTCAAAAAGCCTTACCTCGACGTCGTTTTGACGCTGTGATTGTTGGCGCAGGTGGTTCTGGTATGCGTGCCTCACTGCAACTCGCTGAAGCTGGGCTTGATGTGGCAGTGTTAAGCAAAGTGTTTCCAACCCGTTCACATACCGTTGCTGCGCAAGGCGGTATTGGCGCTGCCCTAGGTAATATGAGCGAAGATAATTGGCACTATCACTTTTACGATACGGTGAAGGGTTCTGATTGGTTAGGCGATCAAGATGTGATTGAGTTTATGTGCCGCGAGGCGCCTAAGGTCGTGTATGAACTCGAACACTTTGGCATGCCCTTTGATCGCAATCCGGATGGCACTATTTATCAGCGCCCCTTTGGCGGACACACGGCAAATTATGGTGAAAAGCCAGTGCAACGTGCTTGTGCTGCCGCTGACCGAACCGGTCATGCAATGTTGCATACCTTGTATCAACGTAACGTGATGGCTAAAACCCATTTTTATGTTGAGTGGTTGGCGCTCGATTTAATCCGCGATGCAGCGGGTGATGTCGTTGGTGTAACCGCCTTGGAAATGGAAACGGGTGAGCTCTATATTCTCGAGGCCAAAATTGTGATTCTGGCTACGGGTGGAGCGGGGCGCATTTGGTCTGCTTCAACCAACGCGTATATTAATACTGGCGATGGCATGGGTATGGCTGCGCGCGCTGGTATTCCTTTAGAGGACATGGAATTTTGGCAGTTTCACCCCACTGGGGTTGCCGGTGCTGGCGTATTACTTACCGAGGGCTGTCGTGGCGAAGGTGGCGTACTGCGTAATAAAGATGGCGAACGGTTTATGGAACGTTATGCACCTACGCTTAAAGATTTAGCGCCCCGCGATTTTGTCTCGCGCTCGATGGATCAAGAAATTAAAGAGGGTCGGGGTTGTGGTCCGAATGGCGATTATGTGGTGCTCGACTTAACGCATATTGGCGCAGAAACCATTATGAAACGTCTGCCTTCGGTATACGAAATTGGGATGAATTTTGCCAATATTGATATCACTAAAGAGCCGATACCAGTCGTACCGACGATTCATTATCAAATGGGTGGCATTCCCACCAATATTCATGGTCAAGTCGTGGTGCCCAAAGACGGCAACCCGAACCATATCGTGCAGGGCCTCTATGCCATTGGTGAATGTTCCTGTGTTTCGGTACATGGAGCTAATCGTTTGGGAACGAATTCCTTGCTCGATTTATTAGTCTTTGGACGCGCTGCCGGCAATCATATTGTTGCGGCCAATTTAAAAGACCGTGAGCATAAGGCCTTACCCGCAGATGCAGGCAGCAAGAGTATGGCGCGCATTGCTAAATTAGATGCTTCTACTAGTGGTGAGTATGCACAAGATGTGGCCAACGACATTCGCAAAACCATGCAAACCTATGCTGGGGTATTTCGTAATCAGGAACTAATGGATGAGGGCGTCCGCCAAATGGCGCTATTAACTGAGCGAGCTAATCATTTATGGGTTAAGGATAAGTCGCAAATTTTTAATACTGCACGAATTGAGGCATTGGAAGTTGCCAATTTAATTGAGACTGCTAATGCCACCATGATTTCTGCCGCTACCCGCAAAGAAAGTCGCGGCGCACATTCGCATGATGATCATCCGAAACGAGATGATGTGCATTGGCTGAAGCATTCATTATGGTTTAGCGAGGGTAATCGCATGGATTACAAGCCCGTGCAATTGCAGCCCTTAACTATAGAATCCGTACCCCCTAAAGAACGCACCTTTTAACGCCTATTTGTAGACGAAAGAATTGAGATGAGCGATACCCGTATTTTTGAAATCTACCGTTACGATCCCGAGACCAATGATGCGCCTCGCATGCAGCGTTATGAAATTGAATTAAGCGATGAGCGCATGTTGCTAGATGCCTTAATTACTTTGAAGAAGATGGATGAAACCATTTCTTTTCGGCGCTCTTGTCGCGAAGGTGTTTGTGGTTCTGATGCCATGAATATTAATGGTAAAAATGGGCTCGCCTGCTTAACGAATATGCGTAGCTTGCCAAAAACCATTGTGTTGCGTCCCTTGCCAGGGTTGCCGGTGGTACGCGATTTAATTGTCGATATGACTCTGTTCTTTAAACAGTATCTATCGATTAAGCCGTATTTAATTAACGAGACACCACCACCCGAAAAAGAGCGTTTACAAAGCCCCGAAGAACGAGAAGAGCTCGATGGCTTGTACGAGTGTATTTTGTGCGCATCTTGTTCGACTGCCTGCCCCTCATTTTGGTGGAACCCCGATAAATTTGTTGGACCTGCTGGCTTGTTGCAAGCCTATCGGTTTATTGCCGATAGTCGCGATGAGGCTACGGCACTACGACTTGATAATCTCGAAGATCCTTATCGCTTATTTCGCTGCCATACAATTATGAATTGTGTTGATGTTTGTCCTAAGCATCTGAACCCTACCAAGGCCATTGGCAAAATTAAGGAGTTGATGGTCCGTAGGGCAATATGAAATCAGTAAAATGACATTAACCTCAGTTGAGCGCTATCGTTTGCATGCCGCAGCACGGCGTGGGTTATTAGAAAACGATTTAATTTTGGAGCGTTTTTTTAAGCGTCATGAAGCAGTTTTAGATCAAGAGCAAGGTGTGGCTCTGAGCCAATTATTGGCTTTAGATGACAATGACTTACTCGAGCTGTTATTAAGTCGTAGTAATACAGTAGTTGCCCTTGGCAATGCGATGGAATCACCGGTGATGCAGAAATTGTTGTTGATGTTGCGTGAAAAATAAGTAACACAATTGCAATACCTATTGTTAATTTGGAACCCTTGAGGATGAATCATGATTGAATCCGACATCAAAGCAAAGCTTTCTTTTTCTGATGGCACGCCCGATATTGATTTGCCTATTTACAAGGGTACCGTTGGCCCTGAGGTTATTGATATACGCCGACTTTATGGTCAAACGGGTAAATTCACTTATGACCCTGGTTTTCTATCGACGGCTTCATGTAGTTCGAAAATTACATTTATTGACGGTGATAAAGGCGAGTTACTCTATCGCGGTTACCCAATTCAAGAATTAGCTGGCAAGTGTGACTTCTTAGAAATTTGTTATTTGCTGCTAAAGGGTAAGTTACCGAATCAAACTGAAAAGATCGGCTTTGAAGAATTGGTTATGCATCACACCATGGTGCATGAGCAAATGCAATTTTTCTTGCGCGGCTTTCGCCGTGATGCTCATCCCATGGCGGTATTAACAGGTCTAGTTGGGGCAATGGCCGCTTTCTATCATGATCAAATCGACTACTCTGAACCAATGGCGCGCCATATTGCCCAAATTCGGTTGATTGCCAAAATGCCTACCTTGGTGGCAATGTCTTATAAATATTCCATTGGACAGCCTTTTATTTATCCTGATAATTCGCTTTCTTACACTGCTAATTTCATGCGCATGATGTTTGCTACGCCATGTGAGCCTTACATAATTAATCCGGTATTGGTCAAGGCCTTAGATCGAATTTTTATTTTGCATGCCGATCACGAGCAAAATGCATCGACTTCAACTGTACGTTTATGTGGATCTTCTGGCACTAATCCATTCGCAGCAATTTCTGCGGGTATAGCTTGCTTATGGGGCCCAGCACATGGCGGGGCAAATGAAGCTTGTTTAGATATGCTGACGAATATTCAAAATAATGGCGGCGTTGAAAAAATTGGTGAGTTTATCGCTCAAGTCAAAGATAAAAATTCAGGTGTACGTTTAATGGGCTTTGGTCACCGGGTATATAAAAACTTTGACCCGCGAGCAAAATTGATGCGTGAAACTTGCTATGAAGTCTTGAATGAGCTTGGTTTAGAAAATGATCCTCTCTTTAAGTTGGCGATGACCCTTGAGAAAATTGCCCTTGAAGACGAGTATTTTGTCGGCCGCAAACTGTATCCTAACGTCGATTTTTATTCGGGTATCGTTCAGCGCGCCTTAGGCATTCCTACTGATATGTTCACTTGTGTGTTTGCTTTAGCACGCACAGTAGGTTGGATTGCGCAATGGGAAGAAATGATTACTGATTCAGAATATAAAATTGGTCGTCCGCGGCAATTATTTGTTGGCGAGACTGAAAGATTCGTACCGGCAGTTGCTGAACGAAAATAAGCCTCTTTAAGGATTTTGCATGGCCCGCACCTTGTACGACAAATTATGGGATGACCATGTCGTCTATTCTGAAGATGACGGTACAGCTACGCTCTATATTGATCGGCAGTTATTACATGAAGTAACTAGTCCACAGGCATTTGAAGGCTTAGCTTTAGCGCAGCGCCCAGTTTGGCGACTGTCAGCGAATTTAGCGGTTTCTGATCACAACGTACCTACTACTGATCGGGCTTCGGGTATTACCGATCCCATTTCTAAATTACAAGTCGATACGCTCGATCAAAATTGCGATCGTTTGGGTATTACCCAATTTAAGATGAATGATTTGCGTCAAGGCATTGTTCATGTCATCGGCCCTGAGCAGGGTGCTACTTTACCTGGTATGACAGTCGTCTGTGGTGATTCACATACAAGTACTCATGGTGCTTTTGGTGCTCTGGCATTTGGTATTGGCACTTCAGAAGTTGAGCATGTCTTAGCTACACAAACTTTGCTAATGAAAAAAAGTAAGAATATGTTGGTGAGGGTAGAGGGTCGTTTGCCGCCTGGTAGTACCGCTAAAGATATTGTTTTAGCTGTGATTGGGCGCATTGGCACCGCTGGTGGCACAGGTTATACGCTTGAATTTGCTGGTGAAGCGATTCGTAATTTATCGATGGAAGGGCGCATGACCGTTTGTAATATGGCCATTGAAGCTGGCGCTCGTGCAGGTTTGATCGCTGTGGATGAAACTACAATTGATTATATTCAAGGCCGTCCGTATAGCCCTAAGGGCGAAGTGTTACGCCATGCTTTGCAATATTGGCGAAGTCTGCATTCGGATGCGGATGCCGTATTTGATCAAGTGATTGAATTACGCGCAGAAGAAATTCAACCACAAGTAACTTGGGGCACTTCACCAGAAATGGTTTTGGCCGTTGGTGAGCGTGTACCCGATCCGGAAAAAGAACGTGATCCAAATAAGCGCTTAGCGATGGAGCGCGCTTTAGAGTATATGGGCCTGACGCCGAGCATGCCGATAACCAGCATTCAGCTCGACAAGGTGTTTATTGGCTCATGTACCAACAGTCGGATTGAAGATTTACGTGCAGCCGCAAAAGTGGTTGACCGCTTAGGCAAGAAAGTGGCTACCAATATTAAGATCGCAATGGTTGTGCCGGGTTCGGGATTAGTAAAAGCACAAGCCGAACGCGAAGGATTAGATCGGGTTTTTAAAGCTGCTGGCTTTGAATGGCGCGAGCCTGGCTGTTCGATGTGTTTAGCAATGAATGCCGACCGTCTAGAGCCAGGAGAGCGTTGCGCTTCGACATCCAATCGTAATTTTGAAGGACGTCAAGGCGCTGGTGGAAGAACCCATTTAGTTAGTCCAGCAATGGCTGCAGCTGCCGCCATTGAAGGCCATTTCGTCGATGTTAGTAAAATTGCGTAAATAAGAGTCATTAAAAAAAATAAAGGGGTTGATCAATGACGTTAAAGAGCCGCAGTACCTTCGGGTCGAGATTTATTGCACTCGCCCAAGGCACTTTTCTCGCTACAGCCTTTTTGATGATGAGCTCAGGCTGCACAAATACCGTTACTGGTATGGGTAAAGATATTCAAAACATGGGCCAAGCCATGAATAGTAAAGGTAGTCCTCCTAGTTCCGCAAATAAGGCGAACCCTAACGATTCCTTAAGTCAGGGTAAAGATGTGGTGGTTACGCCCGTTGTTGTTGCGCCCGCAAAATAATTGAGCAAAAAAGCGTATTGGAAATAACTGAATGGAGAAATTTACTGTCTATAAAGGTTTAGTGGCACCGCTTGACCGCGAGAATGTCGATACCGATGCCATTATTCCAAAACAATTTTTAAAGTCGATTAAAAAAACTGGCTTCGGTCAAAACTTATTCGATGAGTGGCGTTATAAAGATCATGGTGAGCCTGGCCAAGATTGCAGCGTACGACCATTGAATCCTGATTTTGTTTTAAATCAAGCACGTTATAAGGGCGCAGGTATTTTATTAGCGCGTAAAAATTTTGGATGCGGTAGCTCCCGTGAACATGCACCCTGGGCCTTGGCGCAATATGGATTTCGGGTTGTGATAGCCCCAAGTTTTGCAGATATTTTCTTTAATAATTGTTATAAAAATGGCTTATTACCTGTTGTTTTAAGTGAGTCACAAATAGACCATCTTTTTCATGCAACGCTTGCCTTTCCAGGTTACGAGTTAACCGTCAATTTGGAGCAACAAACGGTGATTGCCGGCGATAATGCGGTTTATTCATTCGACATTACGCCATTTCGAAAATATTGTTTAACGAATGGGTTTGATGATATTGGCTTAACTTTACAGAGTGCCGATAAAATAAAATCTTATGAAGCTGAACGGCTCTTGCGGATGCCTTGGCTTGATGTCCAACTGCCCTAAGGGCGTATAAAGGTTTTTATGAAGATTGCGGTTCTCCCTGGTGATGGTATTGGGCCAGAAATTATTGCCGCAGCAGTTTCAGTGCTAAAGGCTTTAGGACCTAAATTTGATTTAGAGTTTGCCCCGGTTGGTGGTGCTGCTTATGATTTGGCTGGACACCCTTTGCCACCCTCAACCCTAGCTTTAGCGCAGTCTGCCGCAGCAATATTATTTGGCGCAGTGGGCGACTGGAAATACGATACATTAGCACGAGAATTTCGCCCTGAACAAGCCATTCTGGGCTTGCGTAAACACCTTGGTTTGTTCGCCAATTTTCGTCCAGCGATTTGTTATGCCGAACTAACCGCTGCATCGAGCTTAAAACCAGAAATTATTGGCGGCCTTGATATCTTAATTGTGCGTGAACTCAATGGCGATATTTACTTTGGCGCGCCACGGGGAATTCGTGAATCAAGTAACCCACTTTTTTTAGGTGCGCGTGAAGGTTTTGACACCATGCACTATAGCGAGCCAGAAGTAGAGCGTATTGGTCGTGTCGCATTTGAGGCTGCGCGCAAGCGGAATAAAAAAGTCTGTAGCGTGGATAAAGCCAATGTTTTAGAAACATCTCAACTTTGGCGTGATGTAATGACCCGCCTTAGCCAAGACTATAGTGACGTGGAATTAAGTCATATGTATGTTGATAATGCCGCAATGCAACTGGTTAAAGCTCCAAAAGCGTTTGATGTGGTGGTAACGGGTAATTTATTTGGTGATATTTTGTCGGATGAGGCAGCGATGTTAACGGGTTCGATTGGCATGTTGCCATCGGCATCTTTGGATAAAAATAATAAAGGTTTGTACGAGCCAAGCCATGGTTCGGCGCCTGATATTGCTGGTAAGAATATTGCTAATCCGCTGGCAACTATACTTTCAGCGGCCATGATGCTGCGCTATTCCTTGGGCTTACCTGCCGAAGCCGAGCGGATTGAGCGGGCTGTGCAAACTGTCTTGAGCCAAGGCTTCCGTACTGTGGATATATATACCCCTGGTACGCAGCAGCTGGGTACACGTGAAATGGGTGAAGCAGTCGTGAAGGCTTTATCCTAGAGATAATAGGTAATCTTTATTAAGTGATTTATGGTTAATTCTTCGGTCGAGCAGCAATTCAGTAAGCCACCTTTAGTCGGTATCGTGGGTTGGCGCGGTATGGTTGGCAGTGTGCTGATGGAGCGCATGTTGGCTGAGCACGATTTCGATTTAATTGACCCGGTTTTTTTTAGCACTAGCAATGCAGGGGCACCAGTGCCTTTATTCAGCGGGCAAAAAGTAACTAAAAAAGTTGCCACCCTACAAGATGCTAATGATTTAGAGGCTCTCAGACGTTGCGACATTATTCTGACGTGCCAGGGCGGCGATTACACCAAAGCAGTTTTTCCCCAATTGCGCTCGAGTGGCTGGAATGGTCATTGGATTGACGCTGCCAGTGCCTTACGTATGCAGGATGATGTCGTACTGGTTTTAGATCCCGTGAATCGCCCGGTAATTGACGCCGCCTTAGCTGCGGGCAATCGGAATTGGATTGGTGCTAATTGCACCGTGAGCTTAATGATGATGGCCATCGGTGGTTTATTAAAAGCCAATTTAGTCGAGTGGGTGAGTGCCATGACTTATCAGGCCGCCTCAGGCGCAGGCGCACAAAATATGCGTGAGTTATTGCTACAAATGGGGGCTTTACATGCTGCCGCACAAAGTGATTTAGCTGATCCAGCGGTAGAAATTTTAGCGATCGATCGTAAAGTCAGTGCGCAAATGCGCTCTACCGATTTCCCCAAAACCCATTTCCGTGACACTGCTTTAGCGGGTAGTGTGATTCCTTGGATTGACGAGCCAGTCGAGTTTGGCCAAACCCGAGAAGAGTGGAAGGGTGGTGCAGAGCTTAATAAGATATTGGGTAAGCCGCCATTTCGGGCGCCTGGCAGTATTGCGGTTGACGGTATTTGCGTGCGGGTTGGGGCGATGCGCTGTCACTCGCAGGGCTTAACGGTAAAACTGAAGCGGGACATACCCATAGCAGAAATTGAGGCACTCTTGGCGGCCGATAGCGCCTGGGTAAAAGTGGTGCCGAATGAACGGGTAGCGACTGAACGCGAGTTATCGCCAGCTGCAATCAGCGGTACGCTTACTGTTGCTGTTGGACGTTTGCATAAGCTGGCGATGGGGCCAGAGTATCTTGGGGCTTTCACCGTCGGCGACCAACTCACTTGGGGAGCAGCAGAACCCTTACGGCGCATGCTGCGCATTTTGCTCCATGCTGAAACTTAATCTGGGCTTGAGACAGCAGCGGTTCAGTTTTTTTGCTGTACTTCTTTGCCTTATCACTACTGGATGGTTACAGCCTGCAACAGCAGTTTCCTTAGGCTCACCTCAAGTCACTTCAAGGCCTGGCGAAGCCTTTCGCGCGGAAATTCCTTTGCTGCTCTCGCCAGATGAGTTGCCGCTAGTTGAGCAAATAACCGTTGAAGTGCCAAGTGCAGCGACGTTCGACCGCTTTAGTATTTCAAAACGGATTTTAGAATTAAAACCCCAAGTTAATTTGCGGCAGGGCAAATCGGCGGCAGGACAAAATCAATACCAGTTATTGATTCAATCTGATAGCGTTTTAACCGCACAACAAGACCCTTTCTTAGATCTTCTGGTGCAATTGACTTGGCCTGCTGGCAGTCTCACGAAAGTCTATACCTTACTAGTGGCCGATGCGCAAAAAGTGGTGGTGCAACCAGGTCAAACGTTAAGTGAAATTGCTCTGCAAATGGCACCTCAACTAGGCGGAGCGAGCTTAGATGAAACTTTACTAGCCCTCTACAAAGCCAACCCCGATGCCTTTGCTGGGGGTAGTATTCATCGGCTAAATGCAGGCGCTGAACTGTACAAGCCAAGTCAAGCCCTGCTGCAATCGATTACGCCAGCAGCCGCCAAAACCTTTGTGGCTAAAAGTAATGAAAATTGGTCAGAGCTAAAGAAATCAGGTGAAAGTAGTGCACCTAAAGACCCAGATTCTAAAGTAAGTAATACTTCTAAACCATTGAAAGATAAAGAAAATAACCAAGATCAATTAGCCCTTGACCGCTTAAAAATTGGCCCTGGCATTGGTGCAGATGCTGATCAACGGCGTTTTCAAGAAGAGCTGGTAGTACAAGAGCAGGCTCTATCGCAGGCGCGGGCTCGAGCGGCGGAATTGGAAAAAAATATCGCTGATTTACAAGTTTTATTAAACCAGCAGAAGGCTGTACAGCAGGGGGTTAAATCACCCCCATCGTTTGCTTGGGGTCCGGTGATGTTAGTGGGTGGAATATTGCTGGTAACCGGCATTTTATTTTGGTTTTTAGCGCGGTATACCCGGCAAGCAGAGCGAGTACAAGCGGTACAAATTGACGATACAGGGGAGTTGGCTAAGCCTGCAGTGAAGCGCACGAAGTCAGGCAATACATCAGCAGAAATCCCGCCCCGCGCTAAAGCACTATTTGCAGGCCTTAATCTTGATTTGGGATCCCCGCCTCAGTTTGAGCGGCTTGATCCACAGTTGAAAGCTGTCTCCGCACCGCTAGCGCCTGAGGCCTTACAAGTTAAATTAAATTTAGCGCGCGCTTACATCACCATCGAAGATTTTACGGCTGCCCGTGCTTGTCTAGAGGAGATTATGTGCGCTGAATTAGCCACCGACTTCCCTGCTAATCTTGCGCTTATTAATGCAGCCGAAAACCTATTGCAGTCATTAAATGAGCGCGGCGTTTAAGGTGCTAAGCAAACGTATTGCCCTTGGCTTGCAATACGATGGTAGTTCATTTTCCGGCTGGCAATCTCAGCTTAGCGGCAATACAGTCCAAGATCATTTAGAACAAGCCCTGACGCGTTTTATCGCTGCGGATAATGCCGCTATACCCTTGCGCGTTACTGCTGCCGGACGCACGGATGCAGGTGTACACGCCTTAGGTCAGGTAGTTCATTTTGATGTCACAGTTGAGCGCGATGCTTGGTCATGGGTGCGGGGGTTAAATCGCTACTTACCCCAAGCTATTGTGGTGAATTGGGCTCAGCAGGTAGCGAATACGTTTGATGCGCGTTTTTCTGCCTATGAGCGCACCTACCTTTATGCCTTGCATGCTGGCCCGTGCCGGGCCCCCACCGTGGCGCAGCGGGCGGGTTATTTAATGCTGCCAGCGCAGGAATGGTTTGATGTCGCTGCGATGCAAGCCGCTGCCGCCAGCTTAATTGGCGAGCATGATTTTTCGGCTTTTCGAGCAGCTGAGTGCCAAAGTAAAACGCCCGTTAAGCACCTGTATGAAATTACCATACTCGATCAGGAGCCGTGGTTATTTTTTAAAATCCGCGCCAATGCCTTTTTGCATCATATGGTTCGTAACCTCGTGGGTAGTTTGCTTGCAGTGGGTTTGGGTAAGCAATCAAGTGCTTGGTTGGCTACCGTTCTCGCTTCGCAAAATCGGCAGATTGCCGCACCTACATTTTCTGCCGATGGATTATATTTAATGGAAGTCAAATATCCCCAGGAATTTGCTATTCCTCAGCCTTGGCTGAGCCATTCTTGGTTACCTTATGGGATGCTGGAGGCTTTAGCGTTTCCCGCTACAAAAGCACAAGAGGCTTATCCTTAACCTATGGGCTTACTTCAATACTCTCCTGGGAAAACCAGGATTAAAATTTGCGGCTTAAGGGATGCGGCAGCAGTGAATACGGCCGTTGAGGCTGGCGCAGATGCGATCGGCTTGGTTTTTTATCCGCCTAGCCCCCGGGCCGTTTCTACCGCATTAGCAGCGGAACTCATGAAGGGCATACCCGCTGGGGTCGATGCGGTCGCCTTGCTAGTGAACCCCAGCGAGGCCGAAGTTGCGGAGATTCGAGCCAATCTACCTATTACCCTATGGCAATTTCATGGGGATGAGTCGCCAGCTGATTGCATTAGACTAGCAGCAGGGCAACCTTGGCTTAAAGCAGCCAGAATTGGGGATAATTTCGCCTTTGCTAATTTTTCCCTACAATATGACTTAGCCAGCGGTTTTCTCCTCGATGCATTGGTTGATGGGTATGGAGGCGGCGGGCTACCTTTTAATTGGCAAGGGATTCCACAGTTATGGCTAAGCGCAAACGCGCATCGGGTCGTTTTGAGTGGTGGGTTGAACGTACGCAACGTCGGCGAGGCAATTGCTCGCTTGCGACCTTGCGCAGTGGATATTTCGAGCGGCGTTGAAATTACCAAAGGCGTAAAAGATCCAGCGCTAATCCGTGCATTTATTGAAGCGGTACGCGCTACCGATACACCAAGTTAACCGTTTATAGCGGTTGCTGATTAATTAGAAGAGGTATGTATGTACGATAAACCCGATTCCCGTGGCCACTTTGGCCCTTATGGCGGCGTCTTTGTTTCTGAAACGCTGATGTTTGCCTTGGAAGAACTGAAGCAGGCCTATGCTCGCTATCAACACGATCCTGAATTTTTAGCTGAGTTTCATAGTGAACTCAAACATTTTGTGGGTCGACCTTCGCCGGTATATCACGCAAAACGTTGGAGTGACATGCTCGGCGGTGCGCAAATTTACTTAAAGCGTGAGGATTTAAATCACACTGGTGCACATAAAATTAATAACGTTATTGGGCAAGCAATGCTAGCTAAGCGCATGGGTAAGCCACGCATCATTGCCGAAACTGGCGCTGGGCAACATGGTGTAGCGACAGCTACCATCTGCGCGCGTTATGGCCTTGATTGCACTGTTTACCAAGGCTCGGTTGATGTGGAGCGGCAAGCGCAAAATGTTTATCGCATGAAGTTACTCGGCGCTAAAGTAGTACCCGTTGAATCGGGTACGAAAACGCTTAAAGATGCTTTAAACGAAGCCATGCGTGATTGGGTGACGAATGTTGAAGATACTTTTTATATTATTGGTACCGTGGCAGGACCTCACCCATACCCGATGATGGTGCGTGATTTTCAAAGTGTGATTGGTGAAGAATGCAAAGTACAAATGCCTGAAATGATTGGCCGTCAACCCGATTATGTATTGGCTTGTGTTGGCGGTGGCTCAAATGCAATGGGTATTTTTTATCCCTATATTGAATACCCAGAAGTACAACTCATTGGCGTTGAAGCTGCTGGCCGTGGTATTGCTAGTGGCGCACATTCGGCGGCACTATGCGCTGGCAAACCAGGCGTTTTGCATGGTAATCGAACCTATTTACTGCAAGATGAAAATGGTCAAATTGCTGAAACCCATTCAGTTTCTGCCGGCATGGATTATCCAGGGGTAGGGCCTGAACATTCCTGGTTAAAAGATTCTGGGCGTGCTGGTTATGTGGCCATTACCGATGCTGAAGCACTCAAAGCCTTTCATGACTGCTGCCAAATTGAGGGTATCATTCCGGCGCTTGAGTCGGCACATGCGATTGCCTATGCATGCAAAATGGCGCCAACTTTAGCTAAAGATAAAACGATTTTGATTAATCTCTCCGGACGTGGTGATAAAGATATGCATACCGTAGCTTTAGCAACAGGCTCGGAAGGCTAATTCATGTCAAAAATTCAAGCCGTATTTGCGGACTTAAAAAAGACCGGCAAGAAAGGGCTGATTCCTTTTATTACTGCTGGTGATCCTGACCCTGCCTCGACAGTTGAGTTTATGCATGCCTTGGTGCGGGGTGGAGCCAATATATTGGAACTGGGTATACCTTTTTCTGACCCAATGGCCGATGGTCCGGTAATTCAGCGCTCTTCCGAGCGCGCCTTGGCAAAAGGGGTCACCTTGCGACAATGTTTGGCCATGGTGCAGCAATTTCGGCAGGCCGATAGCACTACTCCAGTTGTCTTAATGGGTTATGCCAATCCGGTTGAACAAATGGGCGCAGACCATTTCGCGCAGCAAGCTAAGGATGCAGGAGTAGATGGCGTGCTGATTGTTGATTATCCGCCTGAGGAATGCATTGATTTTGCTGCACTCATGCGGGTAGCGGGAATTGATCCTATTTTCTTGTTGGCGCCAACTTCTGCACAGGAGCGCATCGATGCAGCTGCTAAAGCGGCTTCTGGCTATCTTTACTATGTTTCCTTACGTGGTGTAACCGGTGCTGCGCACTTAAGCACGCAAGATGTGGCAAGTATTATTCCCGCGATTCGGGCGACTACGGCAATTCCAATTGCGGTCGGTTTTGGTATTCGTGATGCTGCTAGTGCGCGAGCTGTATCGCATTTAGCGGATGCAGTAGTAATTGGTAGTCGCATTATTCAATTACTGGAAGAGTCATCTCAGGGTGGCGATAGATCTGCCGCAGTACAATCGCTAGAAAATTTTATGCGTGAAATTCGCGTGGCCCTCGATGCGAAATAAAACACTTAGAGTTCATCATTAATGAGTTGGATCGATAAACTATTACCCCCGCAAATTCAGCAAACCGATCCGGCTAATCGCAAGTCGATTCCCGAAGGTTTGTGGGTAAAGTGTCCAGCATGTGAGACAGTTTTATATAGTACTGATATTGAAGCTAATTTATCGGTTTGCCCTAAATGTGCGCATCATATGCGCATTGGCGCACGTCAACGCCTCAATGCATTATTGGATCCTAAGCCGCAATATGAAATTGGCGCCACTATTTTTCCGCTTGATCCGTTAAAGTTCCATGACTCTAAAAAATATCCCGATCGCCTCAAGGAAGCCAAAGATGTTTCTGGTGAAAGCGAAGCATTAATTGTGATGGGTGGAAAAATGGCCGGCATTCCCGTAGTGATCGCCAGTTTTGAATTTCAGTTTATGGGCGGCTCGATGGGCTCGGTGGTAGGTGAGCGTTTTGTGCGTGGTGTTGCAGAAGCGATTAAACAAAAATGTGCTTTTATTTGTATTACGGCAACCGGTGGTGCTCGTATGCAAGAAAGTTTGTTATCACTTTTACAAATGGCCAAAACCAATTCAATGCTGACTAAGTTAGCGCACCAAGGCTTGCCATTTATTAGTGTGTTAACTGACCCAACCATGGGCGGTATTTCAGCCAGCTTTGCTTTTATGGGCGATATTGTGATGGC
>JBAXGQ010000012.1:0-32905 GCA_037139315.1 Burkholderiaceae bacterium | reverse complement strand
GCAAAATACCATGGACGCGCGTGCGGCCATAAATGAAAATAGGCAATTTTGTCGCTGGCCGCTAATTGCAATGGAATATTGCCAGTACCATCCGAAAACGCATGTATATCAGCACGGACAATGCGCTTGAAAGGTAAATTAAAAGTAACGGTAAGCACAATGCCAACTCGCATCACTACGCGCTGCGTAGTGATGGTGTAAACCGTCGTTTGCGCTGATAAATACGCCAAATACACGACTAAACCCAAGCCTAGAAAAGATAAAACTATCACTAAAGCAATGCTTCCCATTTCAGCCACCCAAGCAACATCCCCGAGCGCCACTGAAATTAATTTAGCCGCAATAATCAAACTAAAATAGGCACTTAAAGCCGGTAGATGGAAAGCATGACGCGCTAATGAAAGCCAATTAGGGCTTCCCTGCCATAAAATTTTCTCACCCACTGGCAAGGCTTCTGGCAAACCATAACTAGACTCGAATTCATGCTCCGGCGAGCGGTGAAGCAAATTCATATTAAGGGCTCTCTCCGTTCAGGGGTCGCATACAAGGTTCCGGCGCCGTAATAGGCCATCACCCGCTCTTCTTCAAGCATGGTAATTTGATCCTGACTTTTTATTGCTGGAACTTCTGCAAACTGATTCCCTAAGATGGACTGGACTGCAATTTTCTTGCTCTGCACCCGCGCAAAATTCATTGGCAGCATCACCTTGCGACTCCCATTTTCGGGGGTAGTTTCTAATTCAAGGTAACGGATTACCATCTCAGCACGGTCAACCCAAATCTCTTTAATCACGCCGCCGCGTGCACCATCAGCACCAACAACAGGCAAGCCACGTGGATCGATATCGGGTTTTGCTACCGCAAAACCAGGCAAAATTCGCATGGGCACAATGACTGGCTGCCCCTCAAAGGTAAGATCGGGATAGTCAGGGCGATTGGCATATGAACCAGGACCAACAGCGGCTAACATGGGGTTACCAATAGGCTCCAGTGGAGCACCATTAAACCGATGCGCGGGACGCGCGTTGCGAATCACGTCTAGTGGCTCTGGGCGCGGATTGACGATATCGCCATGAAATTGGGTTTTATAGATTTTAGGGGCGGGCATGCCAATTAAACCTGGATCACGCCTTACCTTGCCGGCTTGGTCATACTCTAAAGGAAAGCCTTCGCGCTTACTTTCAAGTGTGAGGTAATAAATTAAGCCGAAAAAGAATGCCCAAAATACATAAAGAATTAGCTGCGCTAAATCAACGTATTGTGTAATTGCTCCAGTTCCCATAATCAATTTCCTTTTAATTAAACAAACTTACAAACATCAACTACCCTGGTAATTCTGCCAAACCAAATTTTTTTTCAACTGCACTTTCTACTGTCGTCTTCGGCGGCCGATATGCAACTAATGGCCCGAGAACAACTAAAGTAGCAAATAGTAAATAAAACTCGATGTGGTAAACAAAGCTATAGCCAGTTGCGCTCGAGTCGAGGGCAGAACCTAAAATACCCGATTGGGCTAAGCTTGAAATCAAATCGCGAATCAGGCCGCCTAAAGCAATTGCCAGGCCTGCCGCAGTCGCTTGTACCGCTCCCCACGCTCCCAATACCAGTCCATTCATATCATCGGTTTCAAAAGACATTGCTGCCGTTAACGTGCTGACAGAAAATAAACCGCCGCCAAAACCAATCAGGAAAGCACCGCAACGAAACAGCAAAGGTGACTGCAGAGGCTCGGAAAAAATGACGCAAGTAAACGCAAGAATTCCTAATAGTGCGCCAACCGCAGCTAAGCGATAAGCCTCAATACTGCGATTAAGGAATTTAGCAGCTAAGGCAAAAGCGCAAATTGCGCCAACAGCAGTAATAAAAGTCAGTACGGTGGTAGAGCTGACGGATAACTGAAGTACTTCAGCGCCGTAAGGTTCCAAAATAATATCCTGCATACTAAATGCAGCCGTACCAATACCTAGAGCCAATAAAAATCGCATTACTTTTTTTTGCGCAGAAAATATTTTCCATGACTCGCTGAAACTTTTACGCGGTAAATGCGGGGCAGTTAAATGCGGCTGCCGTGCCTCTTGTTTCCATAAAGCAATTAAATTCAAGATAAGGGTAAGGCTAGCGGCACCTTGAATCACCCGAATTAATAGCACAGGCGTGAAATCAATCAACAGAAATCCCAACACTAAACTACTCGCTGCCATACCTACTAACAGCATTAAATACATTAAAGCCACCACTCGCGGGCGTAAGGCAGGGGTACTTAAATCGGAAGCTAAAGCGAGCCCAGCAGTTTGCGTGGTTTGCATTCCTGCCCCAACCAACAAAAAGGCTAAAGCACATGCACCCTCGCCAAACCACATGGGCCAATGGGTATCTCCTGAAAGTAAAATCAAGGCAAAGGGCATGATCGCTAAACCACCAAACTGTAGCCAAGTCCCAATCCAAATATAAGGCACCCGTCGCCAGCCTAAAACGGATTTATGCCGATCACTACGATGGCCAATCAAAGCTCTAAAAGGGGCAAATAATAAAGGCAATGCCACCATTAAAGCCACTAAGCCCGCGCTAACATTTAACTCGATAATCATGATGCGGTTGAGTGTGCCAATGAGCAACGCAGCTGCTAAACCTACCGAGAACTGAAACAGGGATAAACGTAAGAGGCGCCCTAAGGGGAGTTCCGCAGTGGCGACATCCGCAAACGGCATAAAGCGCGAGCTCAGACGGGGGAAGCGGGGCTTAAATTGCATGATCTGGTTTACTGTCGTCCTAAAGCCATAGCTTGTGATTTATAAAAGCCACGCGAAATTTTTTTACTACCAATAATTCGCCATGCGCCTAAATCTTCACCCTTCTCAATCAGCTGGGAAAGTTTCTTTTCCGCTACCGGCTCGATGAACGGCGCGCGATCGCCACGGGGAAATAACCGACCAACACTAATTAGTGCTGCTAAAAATAGGGTTTTTGGAGCAAAGGTGAAAACAATTGTTTGACGGGTGCGTGCTGCCAGCAAGCCTAAGGCCTTAGTGATGTCTGAACGGTTGTAATGAATCATCGAATCCATACACACCACGTAATCAAATTCCCCTAAGGCCGGGTCTAACATATCGCCTGCAATAAACTCAATTGAACCGCCAGCCAAATCAGTTGGTACGCGATCTCGGCCTAATTGAACCAAGGTTGGAGAAATATCAATCGCTATCACGTGGGCACCCCGGCGCGCTAAATCGACTGCTAGCAAACCAGTACCGCAGCCGGCATCAAGTACCCGTTTACCGGTCAAATCAAGCGGTAAGTAGGCCAAGATTGTCTTACGCATCTCGTCCCGACCAGCTCGCACCGTTGCCCGAATGCCACTTACTGGAGCCGATGAAGTTAATCTTGCCCACGCTTCAACCGCAGTACGATCAAAATACTGCTCCAGCTGATTGCGTTTATCGACATAAGAGCGATGCTGCATGGCTAAGCTTTCATTAATCAAAACCGAGTAAATCAAAAATATCGCGGTCCTTCATTGCCTCAGCTGGCAATGGTGCCGTGCCAACCCAAAGTGCTGCAGCCAAACGCATATATTCTTTTCGTACTGCTTCTAGTTCGGGTGAATCTTCCATTTCAAATAAGGTCGATTTTTTCAAGCGACTACGCCGAATCACATCTAAATCAGGAAAATGGGCCATCGTTTTCAAACCAACCCGTTCATTAAACTTATCGATTTGATCAGTCGCATTACTACGATTGGCAATCACGCCGCCTAAACGTACATTGTAATTTTTAGCCTTAGCGCCAATCGCTTGCACAATCCGATTCATGGCAAAAATAGAATCAAAATCATTGGCAGTCACAATTAAAGCGCGATCAGCATGTTGCAAGGGCGCAGCAAACCCACCGCAAACGACATCGCCCAGAACATCAAAAATCACTACATCGGTATCGTCTAGTAAGTGATGTTCTTTCAGCAATTTGACGGTTTGGCCAACGACATAGCCACCACAGCCAGTACCGGCAGGTGGACCGCCTGCTTCCACGCACATGACACCGTTATAACCTTCATAGACAAAGTCTTCCACCCGTAACTCTTCCGAGTGAAAATCGACCCTTTCTAAAACGTCAATTACCGTCGGCATTAATTTTTTAGTGAGCGTAAACGTCGAGTCATGTTTAGGATCGCACCCAATTTGAATAACGCGCTTACCTAATTTTGAGAACGCTACGGATAAATTTGAGGAAGTGGTGCTTTTACCAATGCCGCCCTTACCGTAAACGGCAAATACTTTTGCTTTACCGATTTTGACGCTCGGGTCAAGCTCGACTTGCACGCTTCCCTCACCATCTGGTGGCCGCATACGGCCAGTTTGGCTAATCGGTATATTCGTAACTTCCATGGTAATTCCCCTAGGTTATCCGCGAACTAGCGGCTGTAATACGCTTTTGCATCGTAAAGTGTTTCAATCGAAATTTTTTGTACGCCCTGCTCCAAAGCAAAACGTTCGGTATTCCGCTTGGCTTTACCGCGCACAAAAAATGGAATCTTTTTTAACTCTGATTGCGCCTCGTCATCCCAAATCGAAATCACATCTTGCTTATTTGCGGTCGTACGAGATTCTGTCTCAGGCTTCCGCTCTGGTGCCGAGCCATGGCCCAAATGAGAAGGCATCGCTTCTTCATGAAATTCACTATCGCCCCTAAACATCCCAATAAGATGTTCTTCTAAACCCATCATTAGTGGATGAACCCAGGTATCAAACAATACATTCGCACCCTCAAAGCCCATTTGTGGCGAGTAACGTGCGGGGAAATCTTGTACATGCACTGGCGCAGAAATAACTGCGCAAGGAATCTTGAGACGTTTAGCGATGTGCCGCTCCATTTGCGAGCCCAAAATTAATTCTGGCTGAAGTTCTGTAATCGCGCTCTCTACCGCCAAATAGTCATCTGTTATTAACGCTTCAATGCCGTATAGAGCAGCTGCCTCACGAACTTCACGGGCTAATTCACGACTATAAGTACCCAAACCGACAACTTGAAAGCCCATTTCTTCGTGGGCGACTTTAGCAGCAGCAATGGCATGGGTGGCATCGCCAAAAATGAAAACCCGTTTATTGGTTAAATAGGTTGAATCAACTGAAAGTGCATACCAACGTGCTCGTGAATTATTGACTAGCGCATCTACATCACATTCAATTTCGGCTAAAGTGCACACTTCTTCAATAAATTGACGCGTAGCCTTAAAACCAATCGGAATAGTTTTCGTATGAGCTTGATTAAAATTACGTGCTAGCCATTGCACTGCAGAATTCGCGATTTCTGGATAGAGCACCACATTGAAATCAGCCTCATGCAAGCGCGCAACATCGCGCGGGGTTGCTCCTAAGGGCGCCACAACATTTACTTCAACACCAATCTGGTTTAGTAAGCGAGTAATCTCGGTCACATCATCGCGATGCCGAAAACCCAAAGCTGTAGGCCCTAAAATATTACACCGTGGCTTTTGACCAGGGGGTCGCGGCGCTCTTTTCACACCTGGTGCCAAGGCATGTTCTGTGCCTAACAAACGCACCATTTGGTAGAACGTTTCGGCAGCGCCCCAATTTTCTTTCTTTTGATAGGCAGGCAGTTCTAAGGGTAAAACGGGTAAAGGTAAATTCAGTGCGGCAGCCAAACCACCAGGATCATCTTGAATTAATTCAGCGGTACATGAAGATCCCACCATGAGCAATTCTGGCTTAAAGCGTTCGTAGGCATTACGCGCTGCCTCTTTAAATAATTCTGCCGTGTCGCTACCCAAATCACGGGCTTGAAAAGTAGTATAGGTAACTGGTGGCCGACGATTATTACGTTCGATCATGGTGAACAATAAATCAGCATAGGTATCGCCTTGGGGTGCATGCAGTACATAGTGCACACCCTCCATGCCGGTTGCAATCCGCATTGCTCCTACATGTGGAGGTCCTTCGTAGGTCCATAAGGTTAATTGCATATTAGGCAGCCAATTTCAAATGCCGCAAGAGCGGACGAGCAAACAATTCGGCCAAGTCGGCGGCCTGATCAAAACCTTGGATGGGCGTAAATACCAATTCAATTGACCACTTGCTAGTAATACCTTCAGCCTCTAGCGGATTAGCTAAACCCAAACCACAAACGACTAAATCTGGTTTAATCGCGCGACACCGATCCAGTTGGCGCTCAACGTCTTGTCCCTCAGATAATTGCACGCCCTCAGGTAATAGCGCTAATTCACTAGCCATATGCTGTCGATGTAAATACGGTACCCCAACTTCGGTCAAAACCATATCTAACTCGCGGTGTAAAAAACGCGCTAATGGAATTTCTAATTGCGAATCAGGAAAGAAAAAAATACTTTGGCCGGCTAATTGTGTTTTAAAACGGGCTAAGGCCGTAGTAGCACGCTGTCTTTTGGGAGCAATAACTTGTTCAAATTGATCAGCTGGAACCTGCCAAGCTAAGGCAGCAGCAGCAAACCATTTTTCTGTGCCTTCAACCCCGAGTGGAAATGGCGCTTCAAGACGCCGCGCGCCTTTCTCTTCTAGTACTCGCGCAGTATCGGCTAAAAAAGGTTGTGCTAATAAAAAACGGGTATGTGGGCCAACTACTGGCACATTACTTGAGTTGCGGGGCGGGAAAAAACGGACCTGATGAATGCCCAAATCATTAAAGATGCGGATAAATTGATCCTCGACGACATCAGCTAAACATCCTACAACTAGCAACTCCGCTGGCGTCTTCGAGTGATCGGCAGTAGGCGGTGGAATATCTTTAGCCAAGGCAGCTAAACAGGCATCCTCGCCTTGTGTAAAAGTCGTTTCTATCCCGCTACCAGAGTAATTAAGAATGCGTACTTGAGGCATAAAATTTCTACTCAGGCGTTGTGCAGCCGTTGCTAGATCTAATTTAATTACTTCGGAGGGACAAGAGCCAACTAAAAAAAGGAGTTTTATATCGGGGCGGCGCTCTAATAACTGCGACACCACCCGATCGAGCTCTTCATTTGCATCTGCTAAGCCAGCTAAATCACGATCATCAATAATGGCAGTGGCAAAACGGGGTTCTGCAAAAATCATCACGCCAGCCGCCGACTGTATTAAGTGGGCACAAGTTCTTGAACCTACCACTAAAAAGAATGCATCTTGTATTTTGCGATGCAGCCAAATGATTCCAGTCAAGCCACAAAAGACTTCGCGTTGCCCACGCTCTTTAATAATCGGCAAAACTTGTCGCGCAACTTGCGGAGAAATGACTGTGCTCATGCTGGCAGCCCTGGGCTCATTTGGCGTTTTTCTTGCAGGCGTGCGGCTCTCAGTTTCAGAATAAATTGACCGGCATTAATAACATACGTGAAATAAGCCGCCAAAGCTAAATACATTAATTCTTGCTCGGTTAATAATCCCATCAGTAAGCACACGACATAGCCAGTATGAAGTGCAATGACGAGCATACTAAATACATCTTCCCAATAAAAGGCTTTGGCAAAGAGGTATTTACCAAAGACTACTTTTTCCCAAATGCACCCAGTGACCATAATGGTGTAAAGGCAAAAGGTTTTAATCAGCACCGAAATATTGGCTGCATTTTCGCCATCACCCGTCATTAAAAAGCGCACTACTAAATAGAGGCTGACTAGAAAAACTACGAACTGCACAGGTGCTAATAAACCTTGCACTAAAGTCCATTTGGTTTGATCCCGCCTTAGCCGTTCAGCAGGCGTATATAGGGGTTCATATGTTCTTGCCATTACTCTTAACCAAGGGTTCCAGTTGCTCAATGTGTAAACAAAAGTTTACGCTTTTTCTATTTTTTAGCCCACTAGGTATCTACCCCTAGATTATGTAAATTGAAATTGACAGTTTGCTCCTAAATTGAGTAATCTAGAGGCCTTACATAGAAGTCTTGGATGGTCTCGGGCTTAAATATTGTTGCAGTGCAATATTTTTACCTTTTTGACTGGAGTTTTTGTGAATGTACTAAATCAACCCTTATCAACATGTGAAATTTCTACATTGGCTTCCGATCTTGCGCAAAATGCACGTCAAAAGAGTAAATCTGCTAACTCCAGTTATCTTGCTAAGGTGGTTGAACAAAAGGTATTACCTCGCTTATTGGCAGATCAGGGAAATATTAAGCAGTTAAAGCTAGAAAATATTACCCATTTACCTTTGCAAATTTCTGCGCAGGAAATTAGCGCATTTTCTGTCTTACTACTAACGGCATCCTATGCCGAGTGTCGCGATTATGCTTTGCGCTTATGTCATGCGGGTTGCTCGATTAATGAAATTTACTATAGCTTAGCAGTTAATGCGGCAAGAAATTTAGAGTACTTGTGGGAAGTTGACGCTTGTACATTTGGCGCAACAACCATCGCGATTGGTCATTTACAAGCTATTTTGCGTGAGCTTAATCCGCTTTTTCACACTCAAGCAGATCTGCACTATCAAACTAAAGGGCATGCCTTTGCCTTTGCAATGCCTAATTCGCAGCATACACTTGGCGTTTTTCTGTTAACTGAAAATCTTATTCAACATGGCTGGAATGTTTTAGCGGCCCACAAAACGAGCAAAGTAGAAATTCTCAGGACCGTTAAAGATACCTTCTTCCATTTTGCTGCCATTTCTATTTCCTCCATTCAACATTGGGATGAACTAGAAAAAATGATTCCACTCATTCGTAAAGCATCTTTAAATCCCCAATTACATATTATGGTTGGGGGCGCTCTATTTACAGCGTACCCCAAATTACTTGAGCAATCGAGTGCTGATAGCTGCACAAGTGATCTTGAGGCAGCCATTAAAACGGCGACAAGCTTACTCAAATAGTACGTCCAACATCCAAGGTATCTCTTGTCGTCGTCAACCCTAAATCCCCTCCTGCAGATTGGCTCGCTCGCACCCCCAGAGGTGGCGATGGTCATTCAGGCTGGATCCGATCTAGCTATTGTGATGGATGAACAGTCCGTCATTCTCGGTTTAGCCTTCGGAAATTCTGAGCTATATAGTAAAAATCTCCAAGCCTTGGTAGGAAAAAATTGGGAAGAGACTGTTTCACTGGAAAGCCGCATTAAAGTTCAAACCCTTCTTAAAGACGCAAAGGAATCAGGCGCCTCTCGACTTCGGCAAATTAATGTTGCTATTCCTGGGGCAGCTGATCTACCTTTTCTGTGTGCTGCGATTTATTTACCAAATAGCAAACGCGTTGTCGCTCTATATCGAGATTTGCGCGAGGTATCTTTATTACAACAACGCTTAATTGATGCCCAGCAAACGATCGAGCTCGACTATGCGCGTTTGCGAGATATGGAAACGCGCAATCGGATTTTATTTGAAATTGCCTCAAGTGAAAATATCATCATTGATAGTACTCATTTTAAAATTTTAGAAGCAAATGCACGGTTTGTTGAAATTGTCGGGGAGCCCATAAAAAAAATCATTGGTAAATCTTTTCTAGATTATCTGGCCAAAAAAGATCTCAATACCGTTCGGGAAGCCTTAACCAAAGCCCGCTATGGCAGCGAAAAAATTGAATGCACTGCCACCTTTAATAGCACTAATATGTTTTTAATCGCAGCCCCTTTTCGCAGTGCAAATCAAGCCTTAATTTTGATTTCCATGAAGGTGGTCCAAGATACAGAAATTACTGGGGTTAACAGTAGTCAGGCCCTTGCTTTGTTTGCCTTAGAAAATTCAGCCGATGCCTTTGTAGTGACTAATTTACAAGGCAAGATTTTGAGCACTAATCATGCCTTTCGTAAAATGATCATGGTCGAAAAGCCGGAGCAATTGCTCCATGAATCGCTGGAGATTTGGCTAGAGCGCGCCAGCATTGATTTAAAAGTGATGCTATCGAATTTACAGGCAGAGGGAAGTATTAAATTATTTGCGACCACAATTCGCGATGCTTTTGGAACTTTTCATCCGGTTGAAATATCTGCATCCGCGATGACTAACCCAAAACCCTGTATCGGCTTTTCGATTCGCGAAATCGGCTCTCGTATTCGGCCCCAATATCAAGTTGGCCAAGGTATCTCCCGCTCGAATGAAGAATTAACCCAACTGGTGGGTCGCTTGCCCTTAAAAGAAATTTTGAATGAAACTACCGATTTAATCGAAGAGTTATGCATTAAAGCGGCCCTCGATTTATCCCGAGGCAATCGCGTAGCCGCTTCGGAAATGCTGGGTTTATCCCGCCAAAGTCTTTATATCAAGCTGAGAAAATTTGGACTCAATGATCCCTCCAAAGAGAATGATTTGGAGCAATAAATGCCCAATTTAATGGGTGCACCTGTGGTGATCGTTGCCTTAGTCAAAATCGCTCAAAATGCAAAATTGCGTGGCATTGCCAAGCTGATGTTTGGTCGCTATCAACTTGGCTCTGTGCCCGGCTTACAACTAATTAAACACCTAGGATCGGGTGTAAATGGAGGTTTCTCTGTTAAACCAAGCGCTATTCATCAGGGCCTTTTTGCCGCTTTTAATAGTCAAGGCGAAGCAACGCAGTTTTTACAAGAATCCGCTTTATTAGGCTGGTATCGCGATCATGCAGATGATTTTTTTACCGCGCAATTACAGACCTATTCTTGTAAGGGTAGTTGGAGTGGTAAGTCGCTACCAATTTATGATGCCCAAATTCCAAGTGGGGCAATCGCCTCACTTACCCGAGCTTCGATTAAACCTTGGTATGCGCAACAATTTTGGAGTAAAGCACCCCCAGCTGAAACGGAACTCCGCCAAACTTCAGGCTGTCTTCTTGCGGCTGGCGTGGGTGAGGCGCCACTCTTAAGACAGGCCACCTTTACGATTTGGGAATCGGAAGATGCGATGAATCACTATGCCCGATCGGGCAGTCACTTAAAAGCAATTCAAGCGGCCCATAGCCAGCATTATTTTTCGGAATCGATGTTTGCTCGCTTTAAACCGATAAACCTACAAGGTAACTGGGACGGTCGCTCGTTTGGATAAGTCAACGGTGATTGTGATTGGTGGTGGTATCGGTGGGCTAGCGGGCGCACTTGCCCTAGCTTGCGCTGGTCTTGAAGTGACTGTAATTGAAAAGGAATCTTCCTTAGGCGGGAAAATTCGGCAGATTCAAGCTGGTGACCAAGCAATCGATTCTGGGCCCACTGTTTTCACCATGCGCTGGGTTTTTGACGAGCTTTTTCGTCAAGCGGGTACACGTCTAGAAGATGAAATGCAAATTTCTCCTTTAGCCATTTTGGCTCGCCATGCTTGGAGCAAAGATGAAAGGCTTGATTTATTTGCCGACCGGCTACAGTCTGCTGAAGCCATTGCAGAATTTTCTTCGCGGGCTGAAGCGAACCGCTTTCTTGATTTTTGTCAGCAAGCTAGTCATCTTTATCAAGCGTTAAAAAAACCTTACATGCTGTCTGGCAGGCCAAGTATGGGTAGCATGATGACTAGCTTAGGCGCTTCTGGTTCAAAAGCATTATTTGATATTGGTTTATTTAGCAACCTTTGGAAAACCTTAGGGCACTACTTTCATGATCCGCGTTTACGGCAGCTCTTTGGGCGTTACGCAACCTACTGTGGATCGTCTCCTTTTCAAGCTCCCGCTACCTTAATGCTCATCGCTGAAGTAGAAATGCAAGGCGTGTGGAGCGTCGCTGGAGGAATGTCTGCCTTAGTCAAGACATTGCAGCGCCTTGCAGAACAAAAAGGGGTGCGCTTCATTACGGGTCATCAATGTAAAGAAATTTTGCTCAAGAATGAACGCGCATGCGGGGTACGTCTCGATAATGATGATGTGCATCATGCCCATTCGATTATTTTTAATGGTGATGCGCGGGCTCTGCAAGTTGGCTTATTAGGTACAGGACTTAAAAATGCCAGCGCAATTGATCGCCAAGCAATTCCCTCGCTCTCGGCCTTAACTTGGTCGATGTTAGCTAAGCCTCAAGGATTTCCGCTTCTGCGGCATACTGTCTTTTTTAATGCTAACTATCAAGCTGAATTTGATGACATTTTTATTCGCCAGCAATTACCTAAACATCCAACTGTGTATATATGTGCGCAAGATCAAACCGATGTCCATCTTGATCGACCCCATGAACAAGGTATTTTTTGCTTAGTCAATGCGCCAGCGCAAATAAGCCCGCGACCCGAACTTACTACCGAGGAGATTGAAGCATGCGAAAGTCAGGCATTCGCTTTATTAAAACAATGTGGTCTCGAACTCAATCCCAATTTGAATACGGTTACGCGTACGTCGCCGCATGCCTTCAGTCAGTTATTTCCCGCAACGGGCGGAGCACTCTATGGATCAGCCAGCCATGGCTGGATGGGAATCTTCAAACGACCAGGGGCACAGAGTACTATTCCCGGTCTTTACCTAACGGGGGGCAGCATACATCCGGGGGCGGGAGTTCCCATGGCCGCTCTATCGGGACGCATGGCGGCCGCAACGCTGATGGGTCACCTCGGTTTGATCAAGCCCTCGGGAAAGGAGCTTATCTCTGGTGGTACCTCGATGCCCTGAGCGATGATCGGCAACATGGCATTGTCATTATTGCTTTTGTAGGTAGTGTTTTTTCACCCTACTATGCGAAAGCCCATCAAAAGTCGGGGAATGGTGATCCTGAAAATCACTGTACGTTGAATGTTGCCATTTATTCGCCAGGGAAAAACCGCTGGACTATGACTGAAAGAAGTGCGCGCAGTTCACACCGTAGCGCTAATGAGTTTGTCATTGGTCCAAGCTCATTGCGCTGGGAAAAAGATTGCCTTACCATTGAAATCAAAGAGCGGGCAGTGCCATTTGGTCAAGCTGTTCGTGGCACAGTACGAGTATATCCAGAGCAACTATTTAATTTTTCAACTGCCCTTGATGATCAAGGGCGTCATCGCTGGGGCCCACTGGCCCCAAGAGCACGCGTTCAGGTTGATCTGAGTAAGCCTGACTTGCATTGGCAAGGCAATGGGTATTTAGATTCCAATGAGGGAGATGGCCCTATAGCGCCAGATTTTCATGAGTGGGATTGGTCGCGTGCTGAATTAAGTAACAAACGCACTGCTGTCATTTATGATGTACGCCAAAAAAATGGGCTTGAAAAATTACACGCTCTGCTATTCCACCCGGACGGCAGTATCGAACCCTTTAATCCACCCCCACGGCAAAATCTACCCCAAACCGCTTGGCGAATTCAACGGCAGATGCGTAATGCCGATCAGCCTTCATTAAAATTAATCCAAACCCTAGAAGACACGCCGTTTTATGCGCGCTCGATTTTATCTTCAGAGCTATTAGGCGAGTCAGTGATTTCATTTCATGAAACCCTCAACGTGCCTCGCTTCGCCTCCCCAATTGTGCAATGGATGCTAGCTTGGCGAATGCCACGGGTGCGTTAAAAACTAGGCAGCAATTTTTTGTGCTTCGACAGGCGCTTTAGCTTGCTCGCGGCGGCGCATTTCAACCCGCTCTAATAAATTCACCACCCAAACGATACGGGCATGAATTGAACCACCATAATGGGGTTGATGTGGCGCCTGAACAACTGCTTGGATTAAATATTGAATTGATGGATGCGATGGAATTAAGCGTTTGCTCCAATTCCGTTTAGCGGTTACTAGCATCGCACGACTTAATAAGTGAATTTTCTTTTGACTAGAAACAACCGCACGTACAGCGATTGAATTCAGCTGATTTTGTTCAATTTGACGGCCAATTTCAGCATAAATTAAACGCGCTGCTTGAATTGCTGGACGGCAATCCCAGGGTAGATCGGTAATACCAACTTCAGCTTGATCGTACAGCGCATCGGCTTGCTTTAATAAGCGCTCGACTACGCGAGCAATTGCTGGATTAAAGTGAGGATCTTTCAACCACTGGTCGGGATCAATACCCTCCTCCACTAGCCAACTACGCGGCAAATATAAGCGGCCATTCAGCGCATCCTCACCTACATCGCGCGCAATATTTGTGAGTTGCATTGCCAAACCAAGATCACAAGCTCGGGCTAAAGTTGCTGGGTCACGCTTGCCCATCATCAGACACATCATTGCACCGACTGAACCAGCAACACGCGCGCAATAATCTAATAAGGCATCTAAAGTCACGTACTGGCGATGCTGACTGTCCCATTCATAACCCTCAATTAGTGCGCGCAATAATTCATGGGGAATATCGTAATAACGCACTACTTCAGCTAAGGCCCGATCAGCAGGTTGATAATCAGGCTTACCTTGATAAATTCGTTCTAAGCGACTAAATAATTCCACGATGGCATCCGGTTTTGCATCAATAGCATCGGCAATATCATCAGTCAGACGACAAAAGGCATAGAGTGCGATGGCAGGATCACGCACGCGTTTGGGTAAAAGACGTGATGCAGCAAAAAAAGATTTTGAGCCAACCCGCATCGTTTCAGTGCACTGGGCCACATCTTTACTAAATTGACTCATACCAAACTCTCCCTTAAGGACTGTATCGCTTTGGGCTGTTGATATACCGCTTTTGGAACAACTGACATCAAGGCCTTGGCAGAAGATAAAACCCCAGGAATACCTGCTCCCGGGTGTGTGCCAGCACCGACCATAAAAAGTCCCCGCACATCTTCGCTGCGATTGTGAGGTCTAAACCAGGCACTTTGCAATAAGAGCGGTTCAAAACCAAAGGCTGCACCTTTCACTGACAGTAAGCGATCTTGAAAATCTTGGGGGGTCATACAAAAAGAGGTTTTGAGGTGCGACTGAAAGCCGGGCATAACTGTCGCGTCTAAATAATCAGCAATTTTTTGACGATAGGTTTCCCCAAAGGTCTGCCAATCCGTACCACTATCTAAATTAGGTACTGGCGCTAAAACATAAAAGGTATCACAACCCATCGGGCCCAAAGAAGCATCGGTAGCAGTAGGCCGATGCAAATAAAGACTAAAGTCGTCAGCTAATATTTTGCGTTTAAAAATATCTGTTAATAACTCTTTATAACGCTTGCCCAATAAAATCATATGATGCGGAATTTCGTGATACTGTCGATCAATACCAAAATACCAAACGAATAAACTCATCGAATATTTACTATTCATCACTTTTTTATCAGTCCATACGCGCCGATGTTCAGGGTCAATTAATTTTTGATAAGTCCAAGCTGCATCAGCATTAGAAACCACAATATCAGCTGCAATGAAGCTCCCATCAGCCGTAGTAATGCCAGTCACTTGCTTATTTTTAACGACAATTTTCTTCACTTCAGTATTGCATTCAATTTCCACGCCTTGACCGCGCAACAGTCCTACTAAGCCCTGAATAATCGCACCAGTGCCACCCATCGCAGAAAAGACCCCATGCCTTCTTTCAAGTGAATTAATCAAGGCATACACCGCTGTTACAGAAAATGGATTGCCACCAATTAATAAAGGGTGAAAACTCATCACTTGCCGTAACTTCGGATTTTTAAAATACCTCGCAACTAGTGTATGAATACTTTCCCATGCTTTCATACGAATCATCGATGGTATGGCAGCAAGCAAATCCTTCAGTGAATCGAAAGCAACCGAACTTAAATCTTCAAAGCCTAATTTGTAGCACCTCTCTGCCTCTTGAAGAAACTGGTCAAAGCCCACTAAATCTTCGGGAGCAAACTTGGCTACCTCTTGACGCATTTGCGTTAAGTTACCGGTATAGTCAAAGTGCGTGCCATCATCAAAACGAATCCGATAAAACGGATCCATGAGACGTAAATCAACATCGTCACTGAATTTTTCGCCGCATAGCTCCCAAAGCTCTTCTAATAAAAATGGGGCTGTAATAATCGTCGGGCCAGCATCAAAAGTAAATCCATCTTTTTTAAAGACGGATGCCCTGCCACCAGGTGCATCGAGTTTCTCAATAACCCGCACTTGATAACCATGATGTGTTAAACGAATTGCTGCAGCTAAACCACCAAAACCGCTACCAATCACGATGGCAACGGGTCTGTCGCCATCATGAACAACTGTCTTTTTCAACATACGTGTGGGCAGTTTTACGATATAGCGTAAAACTATTTCACCGCGGCATTGGCTGCACCGCTAGTCGACGCTGCAGTAGTTGTGTCAGCGCCTCGCAAATAAGGAAAATTGGCTAGCATTGATACGCCATATAGCGGCTTGTAAGCGCCTTGATGGCAAGTTGCACAATTTGCCTTAGCTACATCGCCGGTTGGCCCTAAACGGTGCGCTGGAAATACCGACGTTAATGGCACCATAAAATTATTATTAATATCTTGCGCCATGCGGATGCCATACCAAGCCGTAGCACGCTGGGGGGGACTCTCCTTCCAACTGGCAATAGCCCGTGTGTTGTGACAATAAGAGCAATTTACGCCCAATGATTTCGACATATGAATCATTAGGCCAAAAGTCTTTTCTGTATCTTTAATATTGCGCTTGTTATCAGTACGTAAAGCAGTATCACCATTAACCTCAATCATGCTGTCTTTTAATAAAAAAGGTGTAAATGGATCATAGGGCAAACTGGACAACCCAACTGATTGACTAGGGGTATTTTGACCATTTTTATTACCCAACCAACCATTACCCTGCTTTTGTTCCGGGGCAGTAAACCACACTTGCTGGGGAATATTATTCCCCCGGTGACAGGTATAGCATGTCACGCCAGTTTGCTTAACATGGGTTTGCCAGTTGCTATTAATACGCTGGTTCATTTGAATCATGCGCCGTGAAACTGTCTTAGTGTACTTACTATCATCGGCAAAATTTTCAACATTATGGCAGTACGCACAACCTTGTTGCGGTGAAACCCAACTAGTCATCGAAACCATAAAGGCGGTAAATTGCGCGGTGCTTAAGTTACCTAAAACTTTGACATTTTTATATACAGTGGCCGCCTTTGGCCCATCGGCAGGCACCGGATAAGAAGCAGGCACTACGTTATCGGGGGCTTGGGCAGCTAAGGTACGCGGGTTATATATGAGATCCATCGCGGTGCCGCGATAACCATGCTGAACAGCTTCAATAGGCGGGCGTTCACAACCTGCGAGTAATAGCATACTGAACAGAATGGACAGTAGACTAAATTTGGCAAAAATAGTCTTCATGGTTTCATCCCCTGCATTGGAATCTGTGGAACTGGTGGTGGTGGAGCCACAAAAGTAGCGGCAGGATCAACCGTAATGCCGCCGAATACATTCGGGTAAGTTGGTGCAACATGGTGCTTAACAGCCCACAGATACCAATTGTCAACCACGGTACCAGTTAATAGAATGCCGATGCCGCCAACTAATGGTGTGAGGACAGCAAACCACCAAGCCCATCGATGTATTGATTCCATGGTAGCGTTAAATCCCATTGTCCAACGCCAAAATAAAGCGGCCCGCTCTGAGGCAGTTCCACGATCGACGATCTGCTCTATTTCACGCTCACCGCCAAAACGCGAGACTGCCAAAATTGTGCCGGCGTGCATCGCAAATAAGAGCACTGAGCCATAGAGGAAGGCAATTGAAAGCATGTGGAACGGGTTGTAAAATAAATTACCATAACGCAAAGAAAAAGCAGCTGTCCAATCGAGGTGCGAGAAAATACCAAATGGCACGCCCTCGCTCCAGCTACCCATTAGGAGAGGACGTAAAAATCCTAAAACTAAATAGAGCCAAATAGCGGCTAAAAATCCCCAAGCTACATGCGTTCCCAAACCTAGTGCGACTGCGCGCCGATAGGTACGTAACCACCACAAAAGAATTGCGACAGTTAAGAAGAAGCCAGCCATCATCCACCAGCCACCTTCAGCTAAAGGCATAAATAATTTCAAGCCATATTTAGGATTAGGCGGATCAAGTGATAACCAAAAAAATTGCTTTACAAATTGAATCGGACTCCAGTTCACCGAAGCCAGCATATTCCAGCCCATGATTTGAATTGCAATGGTGCCAAAAAATAAGGAAGCTATTCCCAGCCAGCCCAAATAAATCGGGCCAATTTGGGCATTACCAATGCGCCCCATTAAATGAAACAAGAAGGGCTTACCGATCCGATTACGTCGCTCATACCGATCTAAAGGGATGCCTTCATGAATGGGTCCAACGACCTGAACTTGGGTAAAGAGATTTTGATATTCCATTTTATTTTTCCCTTAGGCCTATCGCCAAATTGGTAAGTTCAACCACCAGCCCCACCATTCTGGCCAACCACGAGTCCAAAATGGGCCGCTAATCACAATGCAAACGGCACTCCAAAATACTGCAGCCAAGGCCAAGAACAAACCTAAGCGGTGAATTCCTAAAGTACCAACTGAGTAACCAATAAAATCTCTAAAAAAGGTATCTTCGTGCTCTGGCGTTTTAACTGGCTGCCCTTTTTGCGGATTGGTTGAAGAAAGTACTAAGCCACCGTGCATACATAAGGCTAAGGTGGTCGTAAAAAATAATGTCACAGCGATCATGTGTGCTGGGTTGTAATGAAAATGCAGATACTGATAACCTGTATTAGATACCCAATCTAGATGACTTAAAATGCCATACGGAAAACCATGACCCCACGCACCCATCAAGACTGGGCGAATAACAACTAAAGTAAAGTAAGCAAATACAGCCATGAGAAAAGCAAATGGCACATGTAGGCCCATGCCTAATTTGCGACAAATCTCAATTTCGCGTAAAGCCCACGAACCAAATGCGCCAAGCGCACAAATCGTAATTAATTGCCACAGACCGCCCTCCATCAAAGGGGCAAAATGTAAGCCATATTTCAGATCAGGTGGGGCAATATTAATTTGCCACAAGTTCCAGGTGTTTCCTTGTGAAGCACCCCATAAAATCATTGCCGTACCAAGAAAGGCAAAAAAGGCGGTAGTAACGCCAAAAAAACCGACATAAAAAGGGCCGACCCAAAAATCGAACAAATCGCCGCCAATCAGTGTGCCGCCGCGGACCCGATATTTTCTTTCAAAACTCAACATTGCCATTTTTACTTCTCCCCTCGCTGGAATACAGATAAGACAAGGCTTAAGCCTCTTGTCTTATCTGTCTTCGTTCTCATACAGCTATTACTTACCAGCAGGTACAGCTGGTGGTGTTGCAGAACCTGCTGTTTCAGCCGCCTTGAACTGCGCCTGGCTCAAACCATCCAACCAGTTGTAGCGCACGGTGCTGAGCAGGATTAAATGAATCATGGCCGCTAATCCAAACAGGAAAATTCCCTGAATTACCATAGCGCGCAATGGGTCATATAGTTTCCATATTCTCCACATACTTTTCTCCTAAGTTAAATACGACATAAAGCTATATACCGCTGTACTAGCATCCCGAGCTACTGAATGCTTACCTTCTTCAATTGGTAGCCAAGAGCTCCATTGTTTAGGTAAAAATTTTGCTGATAGGCAAATGATAAAAAACACCATAAATCCCGAGAGAAAAATTGCTTTAAATTGCAAAGAATTCTTTTCCAGAAAATCTGCATCTACATTCTCTAAAGTGATATTTTTCATACGTATACCTCCCGCTAGTTTCTACTTAATGGAACCAAGGACGCCAAGCCCACACCAAAATATGTGCTACTACTGCAATCGCTACAAATCCGACTAAGCCTTGGACATAAAACTGGTTAAACTCCTTAGCTTCATCGTCGGTGAGACCAGAGATTGAGTCTGTTCTGTTATCACTCATACGAGATCACTCCTTAAAAAGGCCTTCCGGCCGTTACCGCGCAAAGCCCGCGCGCTAGGGGCATGTGGCGTACTACTGCCAAATTCTGTCAAACTGCTTAAGTTCTGTTTCATACTGTTTCTCCTGCCAAAATTTCAGGGCAAGAGATCCGCACCCGTTCTAAAGTAATTAATTCTTCGCCAGCTGTTTCGGCGGCCCGTTCAACCCGATCACGCAATAATTTCGCCACTGAAATTTGCACTAATACAGGCTGAGACTGCACATAATCAGCTACCGCTTTTTGCGCATCCACTTCCCATTGCAAATTTGCCAGTAGCTTCTGCCGAACCAAGGTTGCGTCAACCTTATCCATCTCTGTTCCCAAGGGAATAATGTGGAATAAAGCGTCAAATAAACCGTTACAAAATTCTTGAATTAAATAGGTAGCCCCGGCATAACCCATAAATGGCGTTCCCGTGTGGCGGCGGATTAAAGCGCCAGGGTAGGATGCTGGAATAAATGTCGCTTTAGAACCAATTTCACTTAAGTACATGCGCTCGTTGTAGCTGCCATACATAATGAGAGGTGTTTTTTCTTTGGTTAGTTTCCGTACTTCTTCATTGTTGGTTTTTTCACCTGGTTTACGTGCCACCGCAAAATTACAGGGCATGCCCATTTCATCTTCAAAGAAATGGCGAATACCCCGCGAATAGGTTTCATTAGCCACGACTGCAAAACTGGCGGTGCCAAAAAAATCTTGCGTAACTGAGCGCCATAAATCCCAAATCGGCTTAATCGTCGTGTGCTTCTCGCGCTCAATAAAAGGCTCGGGGTCTAAGCCAAGATGCTCGCCCAGAGTACGTAAAAATTGGGTTGTACTATGCAAACCAATCGGGGCTTGTAAATATGGGCGCTCTAAGGCTTCACATAACATCCGGCCAAACTCACGGTACATACAAATGTTCACATCAGCCTCAACTAAGCGCGCAACATCAGCCAGATGTCCGCCCAACGGAAAAACCAAATTAATTTCAGCGCCAATGCCTTGCACTAAGCGACGAATTTCAGCCAAGTCACTCGGCATATTGAATGTACCGTAGCAAGGGCCAATAATATTCACCCGGGGTTTTTCACCCGGTTTTTTAGGTGGGCGAGCGGGTACAGTCTTCATACCGTACTCACTCCATAACCAAAACATCGCGCGATTCGCACATTGCCATTGATCTTCATCAATTGTGCGCGGTAAAAAGCGTTGGATATTGGTGCCTTCTGGTGTCACACCGCCGCCAATCATTTCTGCAATTGAGCCAGTAACAACGACTGAAGGTAGATCGGGATCTAAAGTGGCGTGGGCCCGTTTCATTGCGCCTTCTGTTCCCTCGCGCCCCAATTGTTCTTCAGCCAATCCGGTCACCACAATTGGCAGCTCATGGGGGGGTAAGGCATCGGTGTAATGTAATACCGAAGTAACTGGTAAATTTTCACAACCAACTGGGCCATCAATCACTACTTGCAAACCTTTAATTGAGGTAAACACATAAACTGCGCCCCAATATCCGCCCGCACGATCGTGATCAATGACAAACATTACATCATCTCCTCAGCTTTGCGTTTCTTCATTTTTTTCTCCAACTTACGCCGGGTTTCTGCTTTGAACTCAGGACGATCGACCGGGATATCTTCCCAAACCCCTGCTGTATGACCAGAACCAACATTGCCAAAAAAGGCTTTCATCTCATCAAAGCGTGCTTGATTCTTTAAAGCTGCATTAATCACCTGCGCTAATGAACCAGCACCAGCTGGCCCCATTAAGGGGCGCGCAGAAATTAAATTAGTGAAATATAAAGCTGGAATAGAGGCTTGTTTAGCGGCTTGCACAACGGGAGTTGTACCAATTGCTAAGTCAGGCTTGTATTCATCCATCGCTGCTAAATCTTGCTCAAGCGACGCGCGAAATACGACTTGTACCCCTTTTGATTCAAGCCAATCCTGGTCTGCTTGGCTCCACTCGGTGCGCGGGCAAGCCGAACCAACATAGCGCACTTCGGCACCACTCTCGATTAGTAAGCGCGCGACCAATAACTCGGAGCCCTCATAACCGCTGACATTAATCCGTCCTTTGATTGGCGCTGCGCTGAGTACACCTTTAATAGCAGGTAAAAATTTATTTTGGGCCGCAGCAATTTTATCTGCGCTCGTATTGGTAGCCGCACCAATTGCAGCCAACCAATTAGCAGTCCCTTCATAACCCACTGGTGCAGAGCCCACAATTGGTCTGCCTGCCGCTTGAAATTCACGAATACTCGCGGTGTAGAAAGGATGAATAGCACCAACTACTGCACAATCGAGGGCTTGATACAGTTCGCGCCATTCGCGAGTAGGTACGGTTGCACCCACTGCTAAATCCATTGGGTCAAGCAACATTCCAATCACTGCTGGATCAGCAGGAAACATTTCACCTAATAAGGTCACAGTGGGTTTTGACTGCTTACCCGCACGCGGTGCTTGCACTGGTCCAGCAAGAATTTCATTACGGGCATATTGCAACATCGCGCCAGCTAAAACATCTTTTGCTTCGGCGTGGGTTGGCACACCAAAGCCAGGAACATCGATACCAATAATTCGTACGCCATTAATTTCTTTTGGTAATAATTGCAAGGGCACGCCACTTGCAGTAGGTACACATAAATTAATGATGACGATTGCATCATACTTTTCTGGATCGGCTTCTTTGTAAACTGCTTCACGAATATCTTCGAATAACTTTCCCGTGACCAATGATTCGGAATTAAAAGGTACATAACCTACGCTACGGCGCGCCCCATAAAAATGGGAAGTAAACGTGAGGCCATATACGCAGCAAGCAGATCCTGACAAGATAGTGGCAGTTCTCCGCATTCTTAGGCCCACTCTTAAAGAGCCAAATGCAGGGCACATACTTTGGGGCTGGTCGTGTGGCCCCTTGGGATAATCTTTTTCATACTGCTGCAAAATTGCCGTTTTGCCTGCTGCGCGTGCAGCCAAATTCATTTGTTCTTTGCCAGCATGACAGCCAATACCATCGCCTAAAACTGGATCAACAATCAGTTTTTCTAGCACGATTGGAATAGTAGTAGTCATACTTAATAAGCAATTAGGCCTGGTCGTAAATCACTTCAAGTGATTCCTTCACTACCGCATCTTTACCCATCATGTCTTTCACTGTCGCTGGCTCTAAAACAAAATCGCGCCCGGTAATGTCTGCTGAGAAGAGTCCGAGTAAATCATCCTGACTTAATGGCTTGGGGCGAACTGGGGGTGCTGTAGCAACATTACTGGCGAGCTCCTCAAACAGTGGTCCCCACTGAGTACCTGGGCGGCCAATAATTTCATAGCTAGCACTTTTACGCCGAATATCATCATCCGCTGGAATGGCTGCCAATACCGGAATTCCGGCTCTTTCTGCAAAGGCTTGCGCTTCTCCAGTGTGATCATCTTTATTAATAACCATACCTGCCACACCGACATTGCCGCCAAGTTTGCGGAAATATTCCACTGCTGAACAGACATTGTTAGCCACATAAAGGGATTGCAAATCATTGCTGGCGACAACGATGACTTTTTGACACATATCGCGTGCAATGGGTAAGCCAAAACCGCCGCAAACCACATCACCCAGAAAATCAAGCAAGACGAAATCAAAGCCCCAGTCGTGGAAACCTAATTTTTCTAAAGTCTCAAAGCCATGAATAATTCCGCGCCCGCCGCAACCTCGTCCTACCTCTGGGCCACCTAATTCCATCGCATAGACACCATCACGCTTAAAACAAACGTCACCAATGGCAACAGCGTCGCCCGATAATTTCTTTTTCGATGAAGTTTCAATAATAGTTGGACAAGCTTTACCGCCAAATAAAAGGGAGGTGGTATCACTCTTTGGATCACAACCAATTAACAACACTTTTTTGCCTTGTTGAGCCATCATGTAGGATAAATTCGCTAAGGTAAAACTTTTGCCAATTCCGCCTTTGCCATAGATGGCAATAATTTGTGTTTCTTTGGTGATGGGTCCAGTAGCAACTGCATCGGGCTCGATTGCGGCCTCTTTTTTCAGGTTCATAAACTGAATCGTGGCCTCGCTTGGAATCCCGTCGATTTTCACTTTTGTAGGTGCGTCCATTACAGTGATCTCCAATCTAAAACCATTTTTAAACAGTCTTTGTTATGAAATGCAGTGCGATAAGCTTCATCTGCGTCTTGGGGTGTAGCACGATGCGTAATCAGGCCTGCGAGCGATAAGCTGCCGGACTCAACTAAACGGTGAACTGCAGTTAAGTCAGTGGGTTGCCACTGTGCAGCAATGCGAATGCGAGCTTCACGCATAAAGGCGGGAGCAAAAGCAAAAGAAATCGCGTCATAAAAACCGGCTAAAACAATTTCTCCACCCGGGGCCAAGTGACTTACTAAGGTATCAAGTAGTTTGGCGTCCCCACTTACATCAATAATGGTTTTATATTTCGCGGCGGCACAAGTCTTGGGATCAACCACTTCATAGCCAACTGCACCTTCGCGACGCTTGGGATCGATTTCCCAAACCACGGGTTGTTTACCAGCCAGTACAGCAATTCGCGCCAGCAATCTGCCAAGCACGCCATGACCAACAATTAAATCAGGCTGCTCATTACCAAGACCAGACGTCACGTGATAAGCAGTGGCCGCTAGTGCATACAAAATAACTTCTTCACCTAAATTTTCTGCTACTGCCACAGCACGCGTAGCTGGCACGATTAACCGGGATGCGGCACCGCCAAACAAACCCCGCACATCGACGAAGCAAGTTGATCCTGGGACAAAAACCCGCTGGCCGACTGTATAGCGTTGTTGGGCATCGGCTTGGATCACGCGACCCACTGACTCATAACCAGGTACCAGTGGATAACCCATTCCTGGGAAGCTCGGCATTTGGCCAGTCCAAAGCAATTTTTCTGTACCAGTGCTGATGCCGCTCCATTCAATCTCAACAATAATGTCGTTTTCGCTTGCTGGCATTAGCTCTATATCACGCAAAAGAATCTCTTCTGGCTTTTCAAGCACTACTGCTTTGGTTTTAAGAAGCGAGTTCATTGATTAATTTTGTAAGCCAAGTTGACAATTAAATATGTAAATATTTATTTACATATTAACCAACTTTCCTAATAAAACGCTAGCTTTGTTCACTAGGTGTTTTCACTAGTTTTACGGCTTAAGCGGTTTTGTGCAACGCAGCATTTGGGCATTTAGTGGAATCGCACTGGGTAATAGCCGAATCTCTATAAATCCAGCCTCGGCTAACATTTTTTCGATTTCAGCTTGGGTTCTGGGGCGCCCGCGGCCCATCGCTAACAAATAGAAACCAAAATACGCGTCCCCCATCTTTAATTGGCCGGGAGTACCTGCCATTGGCTCAGCCAAGAGTAAGGTGCCCCCGGGTTCCAAGGCTTGGTAAATATTGGCAAGTAGCTGTTTTACGCGCGCATCATCGTGGTCAAATAGGACCCGAATTAAAGTAGCAATGTCTGCGCCACGGGGTAAGGGGTCCAGAAAAAAATTGCCCCCTATTGCTTGGGCTCGAGCACCTAATTGCGCTTGCTGAAATTGCGCGCTAGCTAAGGCAGCTACTGCAGGGATATCGAATAATTGAATCTGTAAATTCGGTAATTGCTCGGCTAAAGCAATGACAAACTTACCCTCTCCCCCGCCAATATCAAGCAAGGTCCGGTGCTGCGCAAAGGAATAGGCCTCAAGCACTTCGGCGCTAACCAAAGGTTGTGTTTGTGACATCAAAGTTGAATAAGCCTGTACTTGCTCGGCCTGCAGATTTTCGGGGGCCAAGGCTTTGTCCTTAGACACATAGGGCCAATATTGCGCCATTGCGCCAGTACTATTGTCGCCACGCAATAAAGCCAAGGGGTCAGCTAGATCTTGGTATAAATCAATGTGATGCTGAATCATATTTAGTAATGCCTCATTACCTACCAAGGGTGCACCAAGCATACCGAGTCCGTAGCGATCTTCACTACGCGCCTCTAATAAATTAATTGCTACTGCCGCATTTAGCAGGCGACGTAAGCCAGCTTCAGGAAGGGGTATTAATAAGCCCAATTCACTAAAGGATTTGGCGCCGTGACTTAGGATCTGAAAAATATTTAATTGCACACAAGCTAGTAGCACTTGCGAATAGACAAAACCCGCCATTAAATCAAATAATGCAGTCGCCTGTTTGCGAACAATGCCACGGGTTAATGGGAAGCGGGCGCTCCAACGCTGAAAACGCGGTGAAGCAATAGTTTGATTGCGCCAATCAAGAAAATAATCGCGTAGCTGTTTCAAAATCAGCTTGCAATATATTGGCTATGTATCGGCCTTTGCTCTTCTAAGAACCAATCATCGGGAATTAATCGTGCGGCCTCTTTGGCAACTAAGCTACGTAATAACTTTTCACCTTTGCAACTAGGAATTGACTTAATTGCTTTCATTACCAGTTGATCAAAATGTTGAATTGCGCCAATTACTCCCAATTCTTTAGTTGAGTTAGGGCGGTCATGAGCAATATCTTGTCCAGCCGGCTTACCAGTCATACTTTGATCGGCCATAACATCACGAATGTCATCAGCTACTTGATAGGCTTCGCCCAACCACTCGCCAAGGGGACGCCAAGTTTCCGCATCAGAGCCTGCAGCCTGAGCACCAGCAGCAGTGGCCGCCTCAAATAAGGCGCCCGTTTTGGTTTTTTGGTAACGGCTTAAAGAAACTTTGTTTTCACACTCCCACGCTTGGCCAGCTGCTATGCCATTGGGACTACCAACGCTGGTGGCAACCGTGGTAATGAGTGGTGCTAAACGCAAGGGCGAGCGGTTACCTGCACGAGCGATCACCTCAAAAGCTAAAACAATTAAAGCATCACCAGACAATACGGCTAATCGTTCGCCATAAGCAGCATGCACCGAAGGCTGTCCGCGACGAGTTGCGGCATCATCAAAGCACGGTAAATCATCATGGACTAAAGAAGCACAATGCAATAGTTCAATTGCCGCTGCTGCTGCCAGTGACAGCGCCGGGTCATCGTTACCGCAGGCGGCGGCCACCGCTAAACACAATTGCGGACGAATGCGTGCGCCACCTGGAAAAACGGCATGATGCAATGCCTGCACTAAGGTTGGCGGTGCAAATTTTGAATCGGTTAATGCCAAGGACTCATGGAGCTTTAGCTCGATACTTTGGATTACCGAAATATTTTCTGACATACAAGCCTCGTTTACGCATTCTCAGCCAGGGATTATGACTGTAAAAAATTGTTCATAACTGACAAGCCCTTAGGATATATACATCTATACTTTGAGGTCAATCATTAATGAATCAGTAAAAACCCCTAGTGAATTCGCTTAATCGCATCCCCAACTATTGGCCACATCGCACGCTGAGTCGCTCTATCGATGTTGGCAATCTACGTTGGCATGTACAAATTACTGGTGAGACAGGCCCAACAATTTTGCTCTTACATGGTACCGGTGCTTCAGCCCACTCTTGGTCAGAAATTATTCCTCAACTAGCGGGACATGCTCGCATAGTAGTGCCCGACTTACCAGGTCATGCCTTTACTTTAAATGCGCCAGTTGACTCACTGCGTTTACACAAAATAGCGAGCGAGCTAAAAAAATTAATGCATGCACTTGCTTTGCCGGGACCTCATTTAGTGGTTGGTCATTCTGCTGGGGCTCTGTTGGCCTTAAGTTATGCAGAAATTAATCCTGAAATCAAATGCATTATTGGCTTAAATCCATCCTTAGTTCCGCCGCCTGTTAGTTACACCCAATTTTTTGGCCCGCTTTTAAGTCCATTTACTCGCTCATCACTTATTTCTTTTGCCTTGGCAAAGTTTGCGGGCGTAAGCTCGATGATTGATCGATTGCTGGACTCAACTAACACCATCCTGCCTGAAGCGCGCAGAATTTTTTATCGTGACTTATTCTCGAATCCAAAACATGTGCTCGGCGCGATGAATTTTATGGCAGCAGCGGATATTACCGCCGTCCTAAACAAGGCCAAAGCATGTCGCGCTAAATTAATTTGGGTCTTAGGCAAAAATGATGTTTGGATTCCTGCAGAACAATTAAAGCAAACGATTGGAAGCTATTTCCCGCAGGCAACTGTTATCGAGTGGCCCGGGGGTCATCTAATGCATGAATTAGAGCCGCAAAAGGCTGTCGATCTCATTTTGCAAGAGTTATTACTATTGCAAGGTGCGCAAGACCGCTTGTGAAACTTCCTTTGCACCGGCATGCGGTAAAGGTAAATAAATCGAACCAACTAGCTTGGCGATCTGTTCACCCTCAATGCGGGGCTGTGGCGAGGTGTCAATCCACAAGGATTTAATTGCCGCCCGCCCCAAATAACGCGCTGCTTGTTCCGCATCCAATTGAGCTTGGGCACGACCCGGCACTCCATTGCGCCCAATATTAGCCCGACCATCTGTAAGAAAAACAATTGCTGGTGATAAGCCTTGGCGCTGGGCATTTTGCGCAAGCTCCGTGGCAATATAAATTGCGTCAGCTAATGGCGTGCCGCCACCGCCCGGCATTTCAGCCAAACTCCGTTTAGCGCGAACCAGTGAGCGAGTAGATGGCAATAAGATTTCTGCACCTGTACCCCGAAATGAAATTACTGCCACTTGATCGCGTCTGACATAGCACTCTGCTAACAAAAGTTCTACTGCGCCCTTTGCTTCTGCTAAGCGGTGCATTGCTGCTGAACCTGAAGCATCTACCGCAAAGATGGTGAGCGTTTGGGTCCGCTCTTGATATCTTCGCACCCGAAAGTCACTTTTAGTGATGTGAATGGTTTTACTGGTTCGCGGCACAGCCAACGATGCATTTTGTTTTTTACGAATCGCTTGCCATGGCGCGGCTGTTCGCAAGGTATCGATTAGAGAGAGTGATGCGCACGCTTGTGGATTGCCGGCAATGGAACCCATTGGACGCCCACGCAAACGACCTATTTTTCGAGCGCCGGTTTTCCCACCAAAGGCTTTTTGATTCTGTATTAACGGCCCCTTTAATAACTCACTTAATAAATCAGCAGGAATAGCCGCTTTTGCAGCTTCTAATATGCTCTCTTCAATTTCCTCAACTGCATCCTGCTGATTTTCTGGTGGTGGAGTTTCTGCAGGTGCTTGCGGCTCCTCTACTTTATTTTCAGGAGCATCATTTTGATCGGGGGGCTCATCGTGCTCTGCATCATCTTCTAGATCGGTTTCAGCGGGTGGTGATTCAGCACTAGGTAATTGAGTTGCCCGGGGTGAAATGACTAAAGCGATGGCTTCACTAAGGTGGCTATCACTAATGCGATCTGCGCCCTGCATCGCTGCTAAATACGCAGCTGTTTTTGCCGTATAGTGCAAAGCCCGAACCGAGTGAACCCCTAAATGCATAGCGGTCTCGGCGATTGCTAACCACTGCTCATCGGTAAGGATGTAACTAGCTACATCCCCTAGTTGAGTTGATATTGGCAGGCTAGCGTCTACATCAATTAACCCATCCTCATTTTCTGGCAAGTCATGCCAATGAATTTCATCTAAACTCAAATGAAAAGCCAGTCGGTCCTGCAATTTAATATTGGCTCGCTCTTCTGCTTCAATGCCTTCATCTAAGGCAACAATTCCGAAATGACAAGGTAATAGGTGGCTTTGACCATCACGCTCAAGGCGCAACTGTCCTTGATCTAAGGCCATACTAATGCGCGATGCCACATTTACGTCAACCCGTTCGGCCATCGGCAATAACAGAATCTGACCATCGCTATTGGCCAACACACCGCTTCTAAACACGGGCTTACCAGTATGAATAGTGGCCTCTAAATCGAGTCCGCCCAATAAATTTTCATCACTAATACCCAAGGGAATTCGACGTAAGGGAGTCTTGAGGCCCGCTTGCTGAGCCAAGGTTTGTAAATAATGGAGCCAGCGCTCTCTAACGGGGCCAGCTCGCGCACGCAAAATAATGCCCCCAAAGCCGTGGGGATTGCTAACGAGAATGTGTGCCACTAAAAGTGCACGCAACCACAGCGCAAGACTCATGTAGGGAATACTTCAGCTAAAGCGCGCTCAATTCGAACTGCTGAACTGGAATCATCTAAAGGGTTGCGTCTTAAACGGTGCTGCAAGGCAGGAATTGCAATCGCCCGCAAATCTTCCAGAGTCGCTTTATTTTTACCAGCTAACGCTGCCACTGCACGTGCGGCACGCAATAAAGTGAGTTCGCCACGTAAGCCATCAGTGCCGAGATGACTGCATAAAGTTGCAGCCTGCTCTAACAATTTATCGGCAACTTTAATATGCGGTAATTTCTTGCGTGCTAGTTCGAGCGCTTTGCGAATAGCCTCTTCTTGTTCTTCCCATTCGGCAAGGAAAGCAATTGAATTGCGCTCAAAGGCATCGCGGCGTTTAATAATGGTGACCCGTTCTTGCATGCTAGTGGGCGTTTTCACTTCAACTGCCAGACCAAAGCGATCTAGTAGCTGAGGTCTTAATTCGCCTTCCTCTGGATTGCCGCTGCCAACCAAAACGAATTTAGCAGGATGACGAATACTTAAGCCCTCTCGCTCAACTACGTTTTCGCCTGAGGCTGCCACGTCGATTAGTAAATCAACTAAATGGTCATCGAGTAAATTAACTTCATCGATATACAGAAAGCCGCGATTGGCGCGCGCTAATAAACCGGGATCAAAGGCTTTTTCTCCTAAAGTTAGTGCTTTCTCAATATCTAAAGCGCCTATGACCCGATCTTCGGTAGCGCCTAAGGGTAAATCGACCACTGGAACATTACGTTTAATGGTTTTTAATTTAACTGGCTTGCCTTTTTTTCCCGCGGCGATTTGACTCGCATTAAGGGCCTGCAGATTAGCGCGCAAGCTATCACAATAAAAACAGAGGCCTGCTGGTGCCAAGGGATCGCAGCCATATGGACAGTCAGCAACTGCATCCATCGGCGGCAATAATGCAGCTAAAGCGCGGACTGCAGTTGACTTGCCCGTACCCCGATCGCCCATCACTAAAACACCACCAATTGCTGGCTCGAGGGCCGCGACCAAAATAGCACGCTTCATGTCTTCTTGTCCAACGATCGCTGAAAACGGATAGTATCGCGCCATACTGCTTCTCCTAAAAATCAAACTTGATTAAGTCGCCTCTAAACTAACTAATTTTGCCGTGTATTCCCACAATTTTTTCGCCAGTGATTCACTATTGGCTTTCATGGAAAGTGCTTGGGCAAATGGCTGTCGAATGGCTGAATTACGATTTCCCCAACTCCAATGTACCCCTGATTGACTAAACTGCGCATCGGCTACTACTTGGGCAACCCGCTCGCCTGCTAATTCCTGGGTTACATAGCCTTTGGTTATATTTTTTTGAAACCAAGGAAAAATCTTCTGAAAGAGGGGCGGCGTATCACGAAATAATGCCGTTTCTGCAACACACCCTGGATACAAGGTATTAAAAATAATGCCCGTATTGGCGTGATACCGCTTTTGCATTTCAAGATTCATCACCATATTGCATAACTTACTATCTTTATAAGCTTTCCCAGGCTTAAATGCTTTGCCATTAATCATTGCAATGGGAGCCTTAAAGCCGGCCGCTAAGCCCTCTAGATTACCTAAGTCTGCTGGCGCTGGAATAGGCACCTTACCACCAAACTCTGCTGAGTTCGCCGTCACTGTACCCAAGGTGATGAGGCGTGCAACTTGTTTAGCATCTGCAGCAACTTGTAGATGAGAAATTAATAAACGGCTCAATACGTAGTGGCCAAAGTAATTAGTCGCCACACTAATTTCATAGCCCTGGGGGGAGCGTTGAGGCGCTTTGAGTAAAGGTAAGTACGTGGCGGCATTACATACCAGTGCATTCAAGGATTGATGCGTCGCTTGAAAACGCTGCACAAATTGATTCACTGAATCAAGATCACCTAAATCGATCGGCCAAATTGTAAATTGATCAGGCAAAAATTGATGGCTGCTTGCTACTGCATTCATTTTCTCACTATCACGCACCGCTAAGATTAATTGCCAATTGCGCCGTAATAATGCTTTTGCCGCATACAAGCCAACTCCAGAGGAAGCGCCAGTAATGATTACTAAGGGGCGAGATGCGCTAGAGTCCATTAATGATTTGTATCTTTTGTCAGTTAAAATTTGTATAAGATGATGAATCAGTTTAAATCAGTTGTGTTGTGGCTTGCAGGAGTTGGGGGGGTTCTCATCACTGCCATTCTGATTTGGGCGTGGGCACCTGACAAAAATCGTGCCGACTTAGAAAAAATCTATGCGCCAGCACCAAGTGCCTTTATTAAAGTACTGGATATGCGCGTTCATTATCGTGATCTTGGGCCGCCAGTTGCCACTAAGACAGCACCGCAAACCTTAATCTTTTTGCATGGTTTTGGCTCAAGCCTTCACACCTGGGATGCTTGGGCCCCTTCCTTAGCGGAAAATTATCGGGTCGTCAGCCTTGACTTACCTGGCTTTGGCCTCACGGGCGCAAATCCGAGTGGTGACTATTCCGATGCATTTGTATTGCAACTTTTAAGTGCTTTTGCCGATCAACTAGGCATTCAAAGCGCAGTATGGATTGGTAACTCGATGGGCGGCCGCTATGCCTGGGAAATGGCCGTCGCGCATCCACAGCGCGTAGATAAATTGGTCTTAATTTCACCCGATGGTTTTGCCAGCAAGGGCTTTCAATATGGAGAAAAACCTTCTATCTCACCCATTCTGCATGCGATGCGCTATTTTTTGCCCCAATCGGTTTTAGCAATGAATTTAAAACCTGCTTATGCCAACCCCGCAACTATGGATGAGGCGCTAGCCCAACGCTATTATGATTTGATGCTTGCGCCCGGCGTGCGCGCAAGTCTAATCGAACTCATGAAGCAACATATCTTAGAAGATCCCCGTCCACTCTTGGGACGAATTCAAGCGCCCACCTTACTGCTCTGGGGCGAGCGTGATGGCTTTATTCCGATTACCAATGCGCAAGATTATTTACGCCTGATGCCCAAAGCTAAATTAGTTGCACTGCCTAACATTGGCCACATTCCACAAGAAGAAAAACCGCAAGAGGGCCTTAAGGTGCTATGGGAGTTTTTAAAATCGTAAAGCTGGGGGCGGTTTTTTAAGCAGCTTCGCGAACACTTCCTTCGTACACCCCTTCAAGCCGATCTTCTAACTCATCATTGGCCTGTTGCATAGCCGACAACATCGCAGAATCGGGCTGCCAATAATTGCGTTGCGAGGC
>JBAXGQ010000011.1:0-33266 GCA_037139315.1 Burkholderiaceae bacterium | reverse complement strand
GCCAATTTCACATTTTTCATAAAACCATTTACAGCAGAGAAGCGTTTACCTGCACTACCTGGTACTGTAAGAGTCACCTCATCGCCCAATAACTTGAGTAATTCTTCCCCAGTTTGATTGCGCACTAATAACCACTGCTGACCTTCACCACCCATATAACCGACGGTGATGTCAGACAACACATTGGTGTAATCAACGCAGGTACGACAGGTTAGTGGAAAAAAATCATTCGGCAAAGTTGATAGGGGTAATTGTAAAAAAGGAATTTCACGTTTGGTGCCATCTTTAAAACGAATTTCTACATGGTAGTCAGCACGAAATTCCAGATAAATGACGTTTTCAGCTTGGTCGGTAACGAGGGCTAAAAAATCATGAAAGTTTTCGGTGGTGGTGTTATCAGAGCAGGGTGTGCCGATGACATACAACTTCTCAAAGCCCAATTCTTTTTCTAAAGCGCGTAGCGCGTAAACCTGACACGGAATACCAATGACGGCCAATTTTTTATAACCTTTAGCGGCTGCTGGTTCTAGCAAAGAAAGTAATGGGGCATAACCCATCCGCATGCCCCGACATTGCGCTAGATCGGCAGCCTTATCGACCAAAATTGGTTTTGGGCGCCAATTGTCAAGGGGGTCAGCAGTCATGGTGAGCACCGCATCCACTGCTTTGGTTTCCAGTAAGCGTTCAGCAATGCGGGTGGTGATCCCAGTCCATTGTGCGCCAGCGCTAGGCTGCTTGAGGCTGGCTCGTAACATGCGCAAAAAAGGGCCAAAGTGCAATTCATCTGGACGCAAGATATCGCGCGCACGGCCGTGAACTTGGGTTTCTAATTCAGGATACTTGGGCTGAATAAACTGACATGCGCGACCGCATCGTTTGGGGTCAGAACTACGGGAAATACCGCAGTCGGTACATAAATTTCGGTAGGGGTTATCGACCGAGGTGTTGGGGGTAAATGCCATGGCTTCTTTATACCTGACTTACACCCTTTTTTGTATGCCCCAAAGTAGGGCATAGCAGCGCGATATACTGATTTGGTAGTCCCCAATTGTTTTGATCTAAAAGGAAAAAAATGTCACATCACGAAAAAATAATTGCCAGTTTTGAGGCTTATCAAGCCGAGAACGAAAAGTTCAAAGAAAAGGGCATTAAAGCGTCTGCAACTCGTGCCCGTAAGGCTTTGCAGGATATTACAACTGCCTGTAAAGAGCGCCGCAAAGAAATTACAGCGGAAAAAGAAGCCATGGATGGAAAGTCTGGTGCCGGTATGTCGCAAGATGCGGCTCGCCACGCCCACATTCGAAAATAAGCTTGTTTCCCCCTTATGCGCATTGGTGCAGTTTTATTGGCTGCCGGGCAAGGAAGTCGTATCGGGGGGTCTCCAAAGGCCCTGCTGCAACTGCAGGGCCTTTCATTTCTTGAGCATCATTTAGGCGCTTTAAATGCAGTTGGAGTAAGCCAAGTCGTCGTCGTTACTGGCTTTTACTATCAGTCAGTCGAAACCATTGCCCAACAATTTCCTGTCCAGATAGTGCGTAATTCCACACCCGAACTCGGGCAAGCAAGCTCGGTTCGTTTAGGAATTGAAGCCCTAGGTGGTGAGTTCGATGTCATCATCATGATGTTGTGTGATCAACCGTTCATTGGGCGCGCTGAACTTACTTTACTGCTGGCAGAATTTCGTCAACTTGCTCATCTCAAGGGTGGCTTATCCAGTGCGCCCGAAATTATTTTGATTCCAGAAGTCGCTGGACAACGCGGCAACCCAACTCTTTTTTCCGGTGCAGTGATGCGCGCTATTTTGGCTTCGACGGAGCAATTGAGTTGCCGTCAGTACGCCGATCTCCATCCTGAGCTGATTACTTTTTTAAAGACCGATAATGCGCACTTTGTAATCGATATCGATACCCCCGAAGATCTACACCTGCTAACTCAAAAGACCCCTTGAATGCACAAGGGTTGCCCAGCGTAGTTCGAGCCCATCTTCAGCAAGACTTTGTAATCAAGCGCAAAATAGGGTCTATTAGGATTTAATACAGGTAGGGAATTGAGATGATTGATACGATGCTTTTAAGTCGCATTCAGTTTGGCGCGAATATTTCTTTTCATATTTTATTTCCCACGATTACCATCGCGCTGGGTTGGTTTCTTTTGTATCTCAAAATACAGGGTAATCGTACTGGCGAGCAATATTGGGCTCAGGCCTATCAATTTTGGGTCAAAATTTTTGCCTTAACTTTTGCCTTGGGTGTAGTTAGCGGCATTACGATGAGTTTTCAATTTGGTACCAATTGGCCAGGTTATATGGAAACCGTCGGTAATATTGCTGGGCCATTATTGGCTTATGAGGTTTTAACGGCCTTCTTTTTAGAGGCAACCTTTTTGGGCATCATGTTATTTGGTGCTAAACGCGTGTCACAAGGCGTGCATACCCTGGCAACATTTCTAGTTGCTTTTGGTACGACCCTTTCTGCCTTTTGGATCATCGTTTTAAATTCATGGATGCAAACGCCACAGGGTTTCAAAATGATCGATGGCAAAGCCCACATTAGTAATTGGCTTGAGGTTATTTTTAATCCCTCGATGCCATATCGTTTTACCCATATGCTAATTGCCTCCTTCTTAACAGTGGCATTTTTATTAGCAGGTATCTCTGCGTATCGGGCGCTCAGAGGCAGTAAATCGACTGCGAATGCTGCCGTGCTCAGAATGGCCATCATCACTGCTGCCATCTTAATTCCATTGCAAATGGTCGTGGGTGATTCACACGGTTTAAATACCTTGCAATATCAGCCCGCTAAAGTTGCGGCGATGGAAGGTATTTGGAATACAGAAAAGGGTGCACCCGCAGTGATCTTTGCAATTCCGAATAGTAAAGAGCAAAAAAATGATTTTGAAATCAGTATTCCTAAATTAGCTTCCTTATATCTCACCCATTCCTTTACTGGTGAAGTACAAGGCTTAAAGGCATTTCCAGACAAAATTCCACCAGTAGCCCCCGTCTTTTTTGCTTTTCGAATTATGGTCGGCGTAGGCGTGTTAATGATGTTGGTCTCTTGGACCGCTGTTTGGCTTTCAAGAGGTCAACGGGCTTTGCCGCAGTGGATGCTAAAGGCTTTATTGTGGATGACATTTTCAGGATGGATTGCGGTATTAGCAGGCTGGTATGTCACTGAAATTGGCCGGCAGCCCTATTTGGTTACGGGGGTATTGACCACCGCACAGGCCGTCACCAAACTACCTACTGGAATGGTCTTCAGCAGCCTATTAATGTACTTAGCTTTATATATTGGTTTAATTATTAGCTACATCGCGGTCGTTTTTCATTTGGCGCGCCAAGCCGATTTGCCAGCTAGCGAAAAGCGTCAGGCAAACGCCGAGGTGGGAAGCAATCCCAGCGCCAATCAATTAGGCTCGACCCCAATTACCTCGCAGGGGGCCTGAAGTGGGCTCATTAGTGTGGCCCGATCTTGCCCAAGCCGTTGGTTGGCTGCCCATTTTCTTTCTTGGTGCAATGGGTGTGGCCATGGTTGCTTATGTAGTGCTAGACGGCTACGACTTGGGTGTTGGCATCTTATTAAATAGTGCAAATAATGCTCAAAAAGATGCCATGATTTCTTCCATTGGGCCTTTCTGGGATGCGAATGAAACCTGGTTAGTACTTGGTGTGGGGATTTTATTAGTGGCTTTTCCCATTGCCCACGGCATTATTTTGACTAATCTATATCTTCCAGTAGCCGCCATGTTGGCCGGTTTAATTTTACGAGGCGTCTCATTTGACTTCCGCGTAAAGGCGCAAGCCCACCATAAACCCATTTGGAATTATTTATTTCACTTCGGTAGCCTCGTTGCGGCGATGGCGCAAGGCCTAATGATTGGTCGCTATATTGTGGGCTTTGAATCAGGTCTCTTGGGTTGGTTATTTGCCGCCTTGGTAGCAATCTGTTTACCGATGGGTTATATGCTATTGGGATCGACTTGGCTGATTATGAAAACCACCGATGAACTGCAGGCTAAGGCTGTAGGCTGGGCGCGTAAAAGTCTCTGGCTGACAGCTGCTGGCGTTGGACTGATCTCCTTAGCCACACCTTATTTCAGCGCCAGCATTATGCAAAAGTGGTTTGTCTTGCCAAATATGATTTGGTTGTCACCGTTGCCACTCTTAACCTTAATGTGCTTCTTTTTGATACATCGTTCTTTAAATCATTTGGATACTGGTAAGTTGCATTTGCAGTGGCACCCCTTTGTACTCACCATCGTGGTATTTTTACTCGCCTTCCTCGGCATTGCTTATAGCTTATTTCCTTATTTGATTATCGATCAAATGACTATTTGGCAAGCAGCTGCAGCCACCGAATCCTTGTGGTTTATTTTCTGGGGTGCGGTGATTGTGCTGCCCACCATCATCCTGTACACGATTTATTCGTATTGGATCTTCTGGGGCAAGGCACAGCCCTTGACTTACTATTAAGCAATTCAGTTATTGACTGCGCTGCACACTGAGTGCGTCCTCAACTAATTTAGCGATCTGCAATACTTCATCATCATGTTGAAATTGCCCCACCAATTGCAGCCCTAAGGGCAAATCGTTTCTCGAGCGGGCTACGGGTATGGTAATAGCAGGCAAGCCTAGAAAACTCCAGAGTGAGCAAAAAATGGGATCGCCAGTCGCCTGAAGTCCAAAGGGCGCTTCACCAGTAGCGGGTGCCGTGAGCAAAACATCCACCGTTTTAAAATACTGCTTTATGTCTTGCTGTAACTGCTTTTGTAATTGAAGTGCTGCAATATATTGGGGGGCCGTGTAGGTTGCACCTTTTTCGGCAAGCGCTTGAATATGCTCGCTGATTTTATCGCCATGATGTTCAATGTGATTTTGATGAACGACTGCAGCTTCAGATTCAATCACACAAAAGATTGCGTCAAATGCTGCAGCATAGCTACTCGGCAGCACCACCTCTTGCACGTTTATACCGGCTTTTACTAGCTTTATTACCGTTAGCTCTAAGGTGCGTGCTTGCTCGTCACTCATTTTTGCATCGTAAGGGGTTTTCAGAATGCCAATGCGGGGAGCATTCTTGGCGGCTGACTGAAGCGGACGCGCCATGATTAAATTAAACGCAAAGGCCATATCAGCAACCGAGCGGGTAAATAAACCCAGATGATCTAAAGAATGCGAGAAAGGAAAGACCCCGCTATTGGGGATCAAGCCATAACTCGCTTTAAAACCAACCACACCACAGTAGGCAGCAGGGCGAATGATCGAGCCTAAGGTTTGGCTACCAAGGCTTAACGGCACAATACCTTTGGCAACAACGGCGGCTGACCCACTCGATGAACCACCCGGCGTATGTAAAGGATTCCAGGGGTTTACGGTTGGTCCGGGATTGCGCCAAGCAAATTCGGTGGTGACTGTTTTGCCAAAAATTAAGCCGCCCAACTGCTTAATCAGGCCAATAATTTCAGCGTCGCTGGTGGGCTGGTGGTTTACATAGATTGGTGAACCATTAGTAGTAGGGAAGTCGACGGTATTAATAATGTCTTTCACCGCCACGGGAATGCCCCAGAGCGGGCCACTATTCTTTTCACCTACATTCTGTAAGAGCGTTTCCAGTGAGGCTCGATTTACAAAAGCATGTAATTCTGGCTCAAGCGTAGCGGCATAATCAAAGCAGGCACGAAGATATTGTTTTGGATCAAGCTCACCTGCTTGTATTTGTTGGCAGGCATCAATCAGACTCAGATGATTTGGCGTCATAGCTGGGTATCTCGTAGAGTTTGGCATAAGGAGGACTTCTTACGTCTGTTATCAAGTTGGCTGATAATAGTATTTCCTATCATTTATTAATACCGTTGAGCTTTAAACGTATGCCAGATCATTCCCCATTATTGACAGAGCTATTCGGCAATACTCCAGTGTTAGCGCATGATTCTACTCAAGTTTCAGAGGCAGAGGCAGCTCAACTTGAAGTACGCAAAATGGAGACTAGCGATGCCTTAGGCCTAGCCCAATGTATTTACCGTTGTTATGGGCCTAGTTACCCAAACCCCATGATGTATCAGCCGCAATTAATCGCCGCCGCTTTGCGCGACGGCTCGATGTTTTCGATTGTTGCGCTAACACCGCAGGGTGAAGTGGTGGGGCACTGTGCATTGAGCTTTGAAGATGCAACCGACCCCATACCAGAAGCCGCTAAGCTTGTTGTTGACCCACGCTATCGGGGTCATCATATTTCAGATCGCATAGCTAAGGTACGGCAGGGCTATGCGCAGGAGCTGGGCATTGCGGGTTACTGGGCTGCCTGCGTTAGTAATCATCCTTTTAGCCAAGATGAGGTTATTTCTTCCGGTGGTGGGGAAATGGGCCTACTGATTAACGGCCAGCCAGGTGACGTACAGATGGCGGGATTAAGTAATGTCAGTGGCGTGCGTCACTCGCTCTTACCTTTCTATATCTCCATTCAGTCAAAGCCTACGCCAGACACATTGCCAAACCAAGCCAGCGAGCAAAACCCGCAAGTTTATTTGCCGTCCTATCATCACGCATTTTTTACTTCTTTAATGAAACCCCTGAATCTGCAGCGGACAGTAATTAGTACTGCAAGTGCAGTAAAAACAAAAAAGCCTTCGCAGTTAAGCACGGCGATTGCTCATCTAGGCGCTCCAGCGCATTTACGCATCGCGGTCTTGGGTGATGATCTAGTGCAGCAGCTTGCTAAGGAAGTGGAAAAACTCCAACCCCTTGCGCCACCAGTAATTTATTTAGATATTCCATTGCATAATCCATTGGCTGCCCAAGAAATTGAAGCCTTAGAACAGCTGGGTTTTTTCTGGGCTGCTTGGCTACCCAATTTTGAGCGGGGCGGTGATGTCTTGCGTTTGCAACGTTTGCAGGATCAGCGGGTTAATGAGCAAGATATTATCTGTGCGCGAAAAGCAGGCGAAGCAGTACGTGATCATGTGTTAGCTGAGTGGCAACGGGTACAAAAAAATGTACAAAAAATGAATACGGCTTCATAAAAAAATGACTCCAGCTACGGAAACGACCAAATGAAAGAAGATTTAGTTTGGCTCGAGCAATTTCAAGCACAGTTAGTGGCAAAGCCTAATTTAACTCCAGCGCAAATAGCTGCTGACCTCGATTTACTTTTTACTAACCCTGAATTGCTGCAGTTATCTTTTTCTGCTTTGGTAAAACGCTTAATTGAATCGCCCATCTGGCAAGATTTCGATTATGACAATAACCCGTATAAAGCACTTTGTTTGCAATTAAGTAATGCAATTGAGGCTTATAACCAAGCCTTACAAGCCGAGCCAGCCTATCATTCACGTAGTCATTTTAAGGAAGTATGTTTAGGTATTACCCTGCTGGTTGCTCAACAAAATTCACCCACTCCAATCAGCGCTAGCAATCAATGGCATTTGTCCGCAGAGGACGCGTGGCTTTTGCTGTTTAGTGCGATTGGGCATGATTTTGGTCATACTGGAATGATGAATGCGGTACCGTTTGAGATTGAGAAAAAATCAATTGAACAAATTCATCTCTGGTTACGTTTGCAGAATTTATCTAGTGATTTTATTGATGAACTGATGACTAAGGTCCAGACCATTATTTTGGCTACAGACCCGATGTATTTAAATGCCTTACTCAAGATCATCCAGAGCACCAGTCCACCACCGACAAAATTAAATTATCTGAGTATGTTGATGGTGGAAGCGGACTTATTGGCTAGTGCCTTGCCAGCACGTGGCGTCGTACTAACAGAGGCGCTCGCTAAAGAATGGCAAGCCCATTACCCCGATAAAGCCCAGATTCTGATCAACCCTGATGGGCGCCTGAAATTTTTACAGCACATTGCTTTTTTAGGCCCACATGCTCAACGTCTGGGCCTCAATTCCAACCGCATTGAGCTTATCGAGCAACTGCAAAAAAGTAAGCCTATTTCTTCTTAAGGAAGAATTGTAGAATTTTGGCAGTGATACTTTTCGATGCAGTGGAAATCGCATTATCTTTACCATCCTGTGTTGCAAAATGTTCATTTTGTGCTTGACGTTGCGCTAGGACATCAGAAAATTGTTTCACTAAGTCAGGATTGGAATCTAACAAAGGCGCAATATCTTCTTTTGACACTTCAAGCAGAATCGCATTGGTTTTAGCAAATACATCGGCCGAGCGAACTGCGCCAGTAAGCATCGACATTTCACCAACAAAATCACCGGGCCAGAGGGTGGCCACGACTTTAAGTTCACCCGTTTTATCCGGAATTTTCACTTCTAGAGAGCCTTCAGAAATGATGTACATCCAATCTTCTTCTGCACCCTTTTTGATCACTGGCTGACCGGCGTAGCAATACTTCGTTTTAATTGCATTAGAGAGGGTCGCAATTTCGTCATTGCTGAGGAGTCTTAAGATACCTAATTCATAGGAATCTAACAGGCGATTTTGGGTATCGGTAAAATTTTCCAAGGGATGCTGCGCTTCAAGGCGATTGAGATTGACTCCAGCGGCCTTAAAGAAACGAATAAAGCTTAGCAAAATGATGCTTTGGGCTCGATAGGGGCCGACTTCAGGCAGGCATTCATATTTCACTAAATAAGAAATTGCCCCTTCTTGAATACCGCCAAGTGAGGTGGAATGCCAAGGCTTAAATTCAGGATTCGTTGCAATAACGTGAGCCATTGCTAAATCCATAATCGCTAAAATGCGCTCGGGATTATTGCGTGCCGTGAGTTGATACTCAAAGCGGCGCCGCGACCAAACTCCTTCTTCTTGCTTGGATAAGTTAATGAATGACATGCCTAAAAATCTTTGGTTATACATGCGCTTAGTGAGGCCAAAAATATTTTTCAGCACTACCATACGGTGATCAATTTCAATCACCTGTAAATATTCTTTAGAGCCATCATGACTTACTTCAAGCCAATCATTAATTGATACTAGGCGGTCGGCTTGAATGGTAATACTACTGACAACTTCAGCGATGAGATCCCTAAAGATATAAGCGATACCAACGCTTAGGGCGCCTAACGTAGCTAATATATGACTAAAAGCATGGTCATAGAGAACTACATAGCCAACTAAAGCAACTACTGAATAAATGAGTACGCTGTTCAGTTGAATAATAATTGCTGGAACATGCACTTTTTGCGAGAGCGTGTTGTAGCGGACCACACCAAAGCGCATGATTTGATCGAGCGTAAAACCGAGCAACACAAATTGGAAAATGGCCAGGCCATCAACCAGCATATCCATCGAGCCCTTTTCAAGGTCGCTAGCATTCCAACCCCAAGGACTATCGGCTAATTGATCTAGCCAAATCATGAGGCCAAAATTAAGGGCGATGACGATCCAAAGAAGGACTTTGGGAAGTAAAAAGACGCGGGAATTAGGTACGCTCATGATATTTGCTAAAGGTTAAAGGGTTTATCTTAATGCTAAGAATTTATACCAATAATTGCTTATATTCTACTAACTAAAAATGAGGTGAGGATTGGGCCAAGCCCTTTGCACTCAATTAGCTCGCGTTCTTCCAAAATAAAGTGACCGGTCAAGGCTTCTGCGGTAGCTGGGGTTATTTGGACTCGTCCGACAGCTGAGGTTGACTCCATCCGGCTTGCGGTATTGACGGTATTACCCCAAAGATCATAAGAGAACTTGGTAAAGCCGATTACGCCTGCAACTACTGGACCCGTATTGAGGCCAATACGCATCTGTAGCTCACCACCATTAGCTTGATTAAACTCCGTTAAATCCTGATACATCCCCAGTGCCATATCGGCCGCAATGATTGCATGATCTGAGCGTGGAATGGGCAAGCCACCTACTGCCATATAAGCATCGCCAATCGTTTTAATTTTCTCTAAACCCAATTCTTCTGCCCGTTTATCAAAGCGTGTAAATAAATCATTCAATAATTTCACGAGATCGGCAGGTGACTTAGTCGAAGACATTTTCGTAAAGCCAACCAAGTCACTAAATAAAATAGTTACTTCTGGGTAAGAGCCGGAAATATTTTTCTCACCCTTTTTGAGGCGCTCAGCAATTGGCTTAGGCAATATATTGAGCATGAGTTTTTCAGTTTTCATTTGCTCAATATTGAGTAATTCTTTTTCATGTTGCAAAAGGGCAATGTGTTCCCGATCTAAATCACGTAAACGTTTTTTTTCTAAGGAAGAAAAAACCCGCGCGCGCAATAAAACAGGATCGAATGGTTTAGGTAAATAATCTTCCGCACCAATTTGAATACACTCCACCGTTTTTTCAAACTGCTCAGCACCAGACACCACAATGACGGGTAGATAACTGAGGGCTGGATCAGACTTGACGATATTTAATACGCCTAAGCCGTCTAATTCAGGCATTTCCATATCCAGTAGCATGAGATCAAATGATTCAGCCCGCACTTTTTCTAAGGCCTCGTTACCATCGCCAGCTTCGGTAATATTGGTAATGCCAACATTATTTAGTTCCCTTATTAACAGACGTCTGAGGGTACGACTGTCGTCCACCACCAATACTTTCATGAGCTTAGTTTGCTCAAGTACCTCGGGCGAAATATTCTTAAACATCAGATCGGTACTCATTAGTTTTGCGTCTCCTTGTTAAGGTCTTTGCAGTAATATGAAACACGATCTTCCTGTTGTACTTTGAAGGATTGATCATAGAGAATCGATTCCGATGAGCCAAGCAATAGACAACCACCATCATCTGCCAGCTGAGAACGCAACTTCCGAAATACTTTTGCTTTCGTTTCAGCGTTGAAGTAAATCAGCACATTACGAATTAAGATTAAATCAAATTTGGGCATGATGGGCCACTCTTTAACGAGATTCAGGCTCTCAAAGCGAATCATTTGCTTGAGCTCACTGCTGATCTCATACTGACCACTTGGCAGACGCTTAAAGTGCCGCTTAATTTGTTCTTCGCTTAAGCCCCGTTTGACTTCGGTTTCCGAATAGATACCATTACGAGCTTGAGTTAAGGCTGGCTCTGAAATATCGGTGGCAATAAATTGAATTTTCCAAAAATAGAGTTCGGGAAAATGTTCACGCAAAAGAATGGCTAAACTAAATGGCTCTTGGCCGGTAGAGGCAGCTGCACACCAAATTGCCAGGGTTTTCGTCTCGCGGCGCTTAGCAATTAACGCAGGAATAATCGTGGTTCGCAGTGTTTCAAAAGGATATTTATCCCGAAAGAACATCGTTTCATTCGTGGTCATGGCATGAAACGATTGATGGTGCAACACACTGAGTGGATTAGATAAGAGATGGGCAATCAAGGCATGATGATCTTTGAAGTTATTTGCCCTGGCAATGACCGCTAAACGCGAGGCCACTAAGTATTCTTTGCTTTGATCTAGGGCAATTCCTAAGTGCTCTTCTAGCATTTGGAAAAATAATTGAATATTATTTTGCAGAATGGTGAGCGCTTGAGCCATTATTTTCTTTGCGTCCGAAAGATAATTTCGTTCGGAATATCACCCAGGGGCAAAATCTTTTCAGCTAAATTGGCGTTGGCAATCGCACCAGGCATGCCCCAGATGACGCTCGTTTTTTCATCTTGCACTAGCACACTGCCATGCGCATTGACGATATCAACCGCGCCTTTCAGCCCGTCGTAACCCATACCAGTTAACACTAAGGCTAATAGATGACTGCCATAAATTTTTGCTGCACTTCTAAAGAGTACATCGACTGCGGGACGACACGAGTTTTCAGGCGGGTCTTCATTGAGCATCATCACCACTTTGGCGCCTGATTTTCGCAATTCTAGGTGTTTACCGCCGGGAGCAATGTACGCCTTACCCGGAAATGCTTCTTGGCCGTGCTGCGCCTCTACAACCGGAATAACGCCAACACTGGTTAACCTCGAGGCTAAGAGTTCAGTAAATTTGGGCGGCATGTGTTGGACGATAAAAATAGGCACACTTAATGGCGCTTTCCAGGCCTCAAATATTTCCATTAAGGCGGCTGGTCCCCCAGTAGATACACCGATACAAAGGGCTTCAATGCGGCTTGCGGGAAGTCCGCTTGGTTTAGCAAAGATTTGTTGCTTCACTTCAGCAATGAGTTCTTTTGGCGGAATGATTTTGCTAGGCTTGACTGGGGTGGGTTTACATAACTCTCGAATCTTGGGGATTAATTCATCTTCTAGTACCCGCATGGCTTCAGCCATATTGGTTTTATCGCTTGGCTTACCAACATAATCACTCGCTCCATTGGTTAATGCGGTAATGGTGGCTTCACCGCCACGCTGGGTTAGCGAGCTAAACATAATGATCGGTAACTCGCGATCCAGTTTACGAATTTCCTTGAGCGCTGTTAAGCCATCCATTTTTGGCATCTCAACATCGAGGGTGATTAAATCAGGCTTAATGCGCCCAATCATTTCAATGGCTTCCAGACCATCTTCAGCGGTGCCAACCACCTCAATATCAGCATGGCGCAGCAGGGTCGTCATGATGATGCGGCGCATAACAGCCGAGTCATCGACAATCAGCACGCGAATTTTATCTTTTGGAGAAATCATTTGATTCATAAGGGTGGAATGAAAGCGGAATTATAGGCCTGCGAGCTTGAATTACCTTTATCCAAGCAAGTTAAACGCTTAATAGTGCAGGCTTTCCTGAAAAGGCAATACCCTTAATGAGTTGTTTGGGGTCTAAAATTAACAGTAATTTTTCTGGTAATTTATGTACCCCTAAGACCAGCTCGCGCGACATTTTAGGAAAATTATTCGGTGGGGTCTCAAAGGTATCCTGCTCTAAAGGAATAATTTCCCCCACGTTATCTACCAACAAGGCAATTAACATGCCTTCACATTGCAAAATAATACTAATTGTCTCTTGTTGATGAGAGGTATTTTCAAGCCCTAAGCGTTCATACATATCAATTGCAGGCACCAGTTGGCCGCGCAAATTCATAATGCCGCGAACTGTTTTGGGGCTCTTCGGGACGCGCGTTACGTCCAAGTTTTTGTTCAATTCAAGCACATCGGTGGCAGTAATACCAAAATACAGGCCACCTAAATAGAAGGTCGCAAAGTCAGTAGTGGAGCTCATCGTAAGACATCCATATCAATGACTTCGGGGTAGGTCTTTTGATGTTCTTGCAAATTACGCATCATCAAGATTTCTTGTAGATCGATGACATTAATCACTTTTTCACCCATGAGTACGCAGCCCGCTAAGCCACGCTGAGGTGGGTTAGCTGCTTGCAATTTCTTGGGTACATGAATAATGTCGTGTACTTGACTGACGACTAAGCCAATCGGCATTTGGTTAACATAATGAACGATGACAGATAACGGTTGAGTAGTTGAATCAACCGAGGGTTGACCACCTTCAATATAGTCATTCATGCGGATTAAATGCATGATGTGGTCACCGTACTGCACCACCTCGCGACTCCCATTGCGCTGCACCCGACTGAGTGCAAAATTCTCTAAGCGCTCGACATTATCAAGGGGAATGGCAATGCGTTCTAAACCAGCTAATTCAAACAATAACATCGCGACTTCTTCTTCGCGCACTTGATCGAAGACGGTATCGGGGTTGAGTGGGCGCGCTTGAATTTTCGCCACTAAGCCAGAATGAATGGCCATGCCATCAACATCCAAAATCAAGGCTACACGGCCATCTCCCAAAATAGTCGCGCCAGCAAAATCCGGAATCCCCTTGAGGAGGGCGCCTAGTGGCTTAACGACGACTTCTTGCATGTTCAGTACTTCATCAACTACGAGACCAAAAGAGATGCCCGAGGATTGTAAGATTGCGACATTAATCGCTTTTGTGCTATCGGGACCATGTTCACTCAATTTTAGTTGTTGATTTAAAAAAAGTAGTGGTACGAGTTTGCCACGTAAGCGAAAGACAGGAGTGCCATAAAAATCTTCCAAGCCGGTTGAATTTGTAGGATCAATGCGCACCATTTCGGAAATGCTATTTTGCGGAATTGCATAGCGCTCGCTTTCGCAGCGCACGAATAGCGCTGGCATGATCGCTAAAGTGAGCGGAATTTTTAAACGAATATTGGTGCCTTTGCCGCGATGGCTATCAATTTCAATTGAACCGCCAATGGCCGAAATATTATTTTTCACTACATCCATGCCAACACCACGGCCAGAGAGGTTGGTGACAACTTGGTTGGTAGAAAAACCAGGCAGGAAAATAAATTCCAGCAACTGCATATCACTCAGTTTTTTAGCATCCTCAAAACTGACTAATTTCTTATCAATCGCTTTTTGGCGTACCGCGTCAAATTTAATACCACCGCCGTCATCAGCAATTTCGATCACTACCATGCCATTCTCATGAATCGCGCGGAGTAAGACCTTGCCATTTTCAGGTTTGCCTTTAGCTAAGCGCTCGGCGGGGAGCTCAATACCATGGTCAACGCTATTGCGAATAATATGAATAAGCGGATCACGAATGCCATCAAGTAAGGTGCGATCGAGTTCGGTTTCTGCACCTTCTTGAATGAGGGTGACCTTTTTATGGCAATCATTAGCGATATCACGGACTAAGCGGGGAAATTTTGCCCAAACCTGTGAGATAGGCTGCATGCGCGTTTTCATCATGCGCTCTTGCAGCTCTAAGGTGAGTAAATCAATCGATCTGACGGTATTGGAAAAATTGTGATCACCAAATTCGGCAGTAAAGGGTAGTAAACGGTTGCGTGCTAGTACCATTTCACTGACTAAATTCATTAACTTGTCGAGCAACTCTAAGTTAACTTTTACTGGGGCCGCTACTTCAGTGGTGCGTGCATTACCAGTTGGTGCCGCAGCATCTACCACCATTTCAGTATCAGTTGCAACTAGGCTATCGCCCATTAAGGCTTCATCTGTAGCCTCTATATCTTCTGATTCAATTGCGTCAAGGACTATGTCTTCAGTCGTTTGAGCAGTGTCTAAAGGGGGTATCGAGGGCTGTGACGTGGGGATGGCGTCACGATTGTTATTACTGCTTACCTCGCCCCCATTCGCAAGACTCAGCAAGTCGGCGATCAGGAGGGCATCGTCGCCGGCCGGCTCTGTATTGGCGACTTCAATGCCACTAATAATTTCTCGCAAAGCATCAAGCGCCATGAGTAGGGTGCTGGTTTTTTGGGTATCGAGTGCTAAGTGCCCATCCCGAATTTTCCCTAACAGGCTTTCTCCTGCATGCGATACTTTTTCAAGACGCTTAAAGGCAAAAAATCCGCTACTTCCTTTTAGCGTATGCATGGCGCGGAAGATATTACCAACGAGTTTTTTATCGTCAGGCGTTTCTTCAAGCTGGACAAAATCTAAATCGAGTTGGTCAAGAATTTCTCTTGCCTCGATGATAAATTCGGCCAGAATGTCGTCGTTATTGTCCATGGATAAAGCTTAGCTTGCCTATTAAACTTTAAATTTCATTACAAGACTTTGTAATTCCCCAGCAATTTGCGCTAACTGTGAAGCGGCTTGCTGCGAATTTGCCGCACCTTCAGAGGTGCTTTGCGCAGTCGTTGCAACACTATTAATGTTAGAGGCAATATCGGCGCTACTCGTGGCAGCTTCTGAGACGCTCCGACCCATTTCACCTGTGGTTGCAGCTTGCTCTTCAACTGCGCTGGCAATTAAGCCGGAAATATCATTAATCTTATTAATAATGGCGGAAATTTCTTCAATCGACACTAAAGCGCCTTGAGTATCGGATTGAATCGCCGTAATGTTGCCACCAATTTCTTCCGTGGCTTTAGCGGTTTGACGCGCTAACTCTTTAACTTCATTCGCTACCACTGCAAAACCTTTGCCTAACTCGCCAGCACGGGCTGCTTCAATCGTCGCATTTAAGGCTAAGAGATTCGTTTGTTCAGCAATACTTGAAATGACTTTTAAGACATTGCCAATTTCCAAACTACTCGTGCTTAATTTGGCCATGGTGGCGTTGGTTTTTTGGGCCAACTCAACCGCCTTGTGGGCTACGGTTGACGCTTCCACGGTATTAATCGAGATTTCACGAATGCTGGCGCTCATTTCTTCGACGCCTGCTGCAACCGTTTGTGTATTAGCGCTAACTTGGACTGCTGAATTTGAAACTACCTTAGCTTGAGCCGACGTTTCTTCAGCGTTCGAACTCATTTGCATACTCACGGCTGATAACTCTTCCGAAGAGCTAGCAACGGCAGTAGCATTGCGCATAATGGCGATAAAAGCTTGGCGTGAAGTATCGATTAAGCGGTTAACCTGCTCACTAATATCCTTAAAGAAACCTTCCTTACCAGCCATCGGAACCTGGGCGGTAAAGTCACCACCTGCTGCAGCTGAAATTATCGAGCCAATTTGTTCGGTAGTTTCTTTGGCGCGAATATTGTTTTCGCGTTCAGCTTGTTGTAACTGATCGGCTTTCTGTAGGCCTACTTGTAGTACACCAACGGCTTTAGCCATTTCACCAATTTCATTGGGGTAGTCGGTGTTTTCAATTTTGTTATTCAGTTTGCCTTCAGCCAAATCAAGCACCGAGGTTTGTAGACTACTTAAGGGCTTATTAATCGATTGGTTGACTAAATAAATAATGACAATCGCAAGTAATATGCTCAAACCAAGTAAAACGGCGAGAAGTATTTTGGCAGAATTTCCTTGCTCCATCGCACCTTTAAAAATTTCCTCTGCACCCTTCGTTTTTAGTTCACTTATTTCCCTAATTGAGGCAGTGACAGTAGCGATTGTGTCCTGATATTGCTTGGAGTTAATCACCTTGTATGCAGATAAAGCGGGGTCTTTACCTTGCGCTGCAGCTAAGACAGAATCCACCCCCATATAAAAATTCATGATGGTGGGTTTAACAAGATCCATTTTTTCTCTTAAGGCCGGCCTAATGATCGTTGCCCTGGCCTTTTCATAATTGCTGAGTAAATCTGCTTTCGTTTTTTCAATGGTTTCTTGCGCTTTTTTGGCACCTTCAATATCGCCGGCATTCATTGCCAGAGCGTAACGATTGGCTGCACGACCAATCCCATTGACATCACGATTTAACTGCCTTAATAAGGAAATACCGATTAAATCTTTCTCATAGATTTTTTGAGTGGTATCAACTAGGTTCGACATAGACCAAAAGGAGGTGGCACTAATGACTACCATCAATATGAGCACGATAGTAAAACCGATGATCAGTTTGGTGCGGAGGGCTAGTTTTTCAAAGTTCTTCAGCATGATGAACAATCCAAATAATTAAAAAGAGTAAAAGAGATCAAGAAAGCGGGCTAAATTAAGGGGGTAAAAAGTAAAAAGGTCATCAATTTGCCAATTAAGTGACTTTTCATAATATAGTAGTTTAAGGGCAAAATAATCTGGTTTTCCCCAGTATTACCCTAGACGGCGCCCTGACTTGGGGCGCAAGCACCCAGAAACTTCTTGCGCCGCAACGCTCCTGCTTAATTACCCAAATTTTTACGAATCTTGGCTACCATCTCAGGGGTGGCGTTGGCAGGGGCAGTATTACCCCAACTAGTACGCCCATAATTCGCGATTTCGGCAATTTCTTGATCGTTTAGGCGGGCCTTAAACGCAGGCATCGCAATGTAATTAGCTCGGGGATGTATGCCGCTAAGCACAACCTTAATAATATTTGCAGGGTCTGGAGCATTCACCACAGGATTGCCGGCAAGCGGTGGAATAACCCCGGAAACCCCAGCCCCTTTTGAGAGGTGACAGCCACTACAGTTATCGATATAGAGTTTGGCGCCGATAATTTTGCTTGGGTCTGGTCCAGCCCTACCGGTGTACAAAGAGGAGTTGGGTGGCAAGGATTTTAGGTACTCGGCCATGGCATTTAAATCAGCGTCGGTCATGTATTGCATGCTGTTATGCACGACTTCTCCCATGGGGCCTAACACTGCTGTCTTGCCTTTGTAAGAGCCGGTTTTTAAGTATTTAGCAATATCTTCAGCCGTCCAAGCGCCCAGGCCGGTAGTGATATTGGAAGTTAGGTTGAGGGCAAACCAGCCATCAATTACTGCTCCGGTATACGCTTTTTTCTTCTCGATACCGCCGGCGATATCTCGTGGCGAATGACAATCGCTACAGTGGCCAAAGCCTTCAACGAGATAGGCACCACGATTCCATGAGGCAGATTTACTAGGATTGGGTTGATACGTGCCTTCTTTAAAAAAGAGTTCCCGCCAACCAATCATTGACAGCCGAATATTGAAGGGAAAATCAAGGTGATTTACCTCCACTTGATTGCTTACAGCTGGCACAGTGCGTAAATAAGCATAAATTGCATCAATATCTTCGCGCGTAGCCTTGGTATAAAAATCGTAAGGCATGGTGGGGTAGAGTTCTTGATGCTTTTTATTAATGCCATCGTGCAGCGCACGATAAAAATCATTCGCCGACCAAGAGCCAATGCCAGTTTTTACGTCTGGGGTGATGTTGGGCGAAAGCATGTAGCCAAAGGGAGTATCGATTCGTAGGCCGCCAGCAAATGGCTTACCGCCAGGCGCTTGGTGGCAAGAAATACAATCTCCCGCGCGGGCTAGGTACTCGCCTTTTTGTAATTGCGTTTGGGGTGTGGCGATTGGTGCCACAGTCTTTTGGGCAAGCGCGGGCGCGATACTCAGCGCCACGATGGCCGGAAAAAGCAAATACACCAGACTATTTAAAAGGGATAGCACAAAGTTACTTTTCTTTGCCTTCACTAAGGCGCAAAAAGAACTAGCAATGGAGTGGGACGGTTGGTTTAGCAAGGCATTCTGCCATTCATTAAAAAGATTTAATTACGCGAAACATTATGCCTAAGCTAAACAAATTTACAAAATGGTGTCAGCATTTAGGGGTTTTCCCCTAGAGGCGGTTTGTTTACCCACTATTGATTTAAGATTATTGAACCACTCAATTAATCCCATATTGAAAGATCGGTATGAAAGAAAGCTATCCGCAGTATGTAAAAAATAGATCCGCTAAGATTTATTTGGCAGGCATCGTGATCTTTTCAGGCATTATTTTGACGATTGTATTTTTAGGTAGCCTGAACTTTTCTTAATTGTTCAATCGCATTGAATGGCTTTTGTTTGAGCAAAGCCATTACTCCATATTCAGTACATCAAAAGCCGCTTTTAATCGTTTGGAATAAAGCGCAGTGGTCGCTTTAATTTCTTCCGGCGTCCAACTACGATAGCCAGCACCCGCCTTCATCCCTGTTTTGCCTTCCGCCATTAATTGCGCCAAGCTTGGGGGAATGGTTTGACTATTCGCAAGCGAAGGGTAAATTTCTTTTGCAGCATTGGCCATTCCATCCCAACCAGAAATTTCTTTTTGCGTCATTGGGCCAATCGCCGCATAGCGAAAGCCAAAACTATAGCGAACTGCATCATCTATATCGGCGGGAGTCGCGATACCAGCATCCACTAGAGCTAAAGCTTCGCGCATCAGCGCATGTTGTATTCGGTTAGCTAAAAACCCCGGAATATCGCGTTTCACTAAGACAGGTTTTTTATGAATTTGACGATACAGTGCACATACTTGTTCCGCAATCGCTAGAGCCGATTTTTCTCCAAGCACAATCTCAACTAAAGGCACGATTTCTGCGGGCATAAAGTAATGCGCGCCAATCATGCGATTGGCAGTAAGTAAATTATGGCCAATTTTTGAAATTGGAAAACCAGAGCTATTGCTGCCAATCGGAATATGCGGCGGAACACGCTGATCAAGCGACTGGAAAATTGCTTGCTTCAGTGCGAGATCTTCAGCAACCGTTTCAATGACCCAAATACAATCTTGCCAATCAGCCCAAGTATCGAGGTCGCCACCCCGTTGTTGTGCCAGTAGTGCGCTGGGACTTTGCTCACGAATAGCAGCTTGGGTCGAAATAGTTTGCGCTAAAGTCACCGCTTTTTGCAGACATTGCGATACCTTAGCTTGATTGCGACCCAAGACTAAAACCGGGTATTGCTCCGCAATAAAGCCAGCAGCAATTCCTGCGGCCATCGTGCCACTACCAATTACTGCAATATAAGTCATGACGTATTCATCCAAGATGGGTAAGGGTCAATTTTAAGTCGAAGTTGGATTAAGGCTGAATAACTGGGTAAGACTCAGAACGGCCGTCACCAACTAGCTAGCTTGGTGGGTAGAGCCATAATTATGTTTAAATAGTCACCTCAATTCGCGCCATTTAAGGAAAATTTGTAATGTCCATGCATAACCCGTTTCAGCCAGTAGAAAAAATTAAAGCCGAAGTTTTTATGTCGATGCCAGCGAAGTTTAAAAAAAAATCTCGCACTGGTTGGTCAGACCCAAATCGTCAAAATGCCGAAGTCGAGTGTTTTTTAGAAGGGCCTTCTTTTGATCGTGAAGGTAATTTATGGTTTGTTGACATTCCCTTTGGTCGCATTTTCCGCATTACACCTAAAGGCGATTGGGAGTTAGTTACTCAATACGATGGCTGGCCAAATGGCTTGAAGTTTCATCAAGATGGCCGCGCATTCATTTGTGATTACAAAGCGGGCTTACTGGCATTAGATCCGAAAACGGGCAAGTTAGAAACCATTTTAGGTTCGATGTATAGCGAAAACTTTAAAGGCTTGAATGACTTGCACTTTGCTTCAAATGGCGATTTATATTTTACCGATCAAGGGCAAACCGGCATTGCCGATCCTACTGGGCGGGTCTTCCGTTTGCGCGCAAATGGGCAGCTTGATCGCTTAGCCTTAAATGTACCGAGCCCGAATGGGATCACTTTAAATACGCAAGAAAAACATGTTTTTGTTGCCGCCACTCGGTCCCAGCAAATTTGGCGCTTACCCTTAATGGCAGATGGTTCAGTATCAAAAACCGGCGTTGCGATCCAATTAACTGGCGGGGTTGCTGGCCCTGATGGCATCGAAATGGATGCCGAGAATGGCCTGTTGGTATGTCATCTAGGCATTGGCGTGTGGCGCTTTGATAGTAATATGTTGCCAACCCATTTAATTTATTCTGAAAATCCCCATCATCACCATTTAGCCAATTTATGTTTTGGTGGTGACGGTAAAGATGTTTACATTACCGAATCACTCTCAGGCGATATCCTAAAAGCCCGCCTTCCAGTAGCTGGTAAAAAAATGTTTGGCCTTACTTAGTTTTATTGAATTTGACGCCACTGAAGATGCAGTACATTTCCTTAGCCACTGCACAAGATTTCATTACCGATATTTTTGTGGCGGTTGGCGTACCGCATGATGATGCAGCAAGAGTAGCGCATCTCATGCTGCAGTCTGATTTAGCGGGCGCCGATGGTCACGGCTTATTTCGTTTGCCCTCCTATGTGAAACGAATTCAAGCGGGCGGCGTTAATTTACATCCCCAGATGCAAGTTGAAAAAGATTTCGGCGCCACTGCACTGTTGAATGGCGATAATGCGCTGGGTCATTTGGTAATGGCACGGGCGGTTGAGTTAGCCCAAGCAAAAGCTCAGCAGTTTGGTGTAGCTTGGATTGGCAGTCATCATGGTAACCACGCTGGTGCAGCAGCAGTATATGTGCGTATGCTGGCTGAGCAGGGCTTAATCGGGATTTATATGGCGGTTGGCAATGCGAATCATATGGCCCCGTGGGGTGGTATTGATTTATTACTATCCACCAATCCCCTCGCAATAGCTATTCCTGCGGGAAAGCAGCCAATTGTATTATTAGATATGGCAACCACGATAGCCGCCTATGGCAAGGTCAAATTAGCCGCGCAACGGGGCGAGTTGATGCCCAATACTTGGATGATTGATCGCAGTGGTAAGCCGATTACCGATCCAAAGCGCGCTAGCGAAGGCTCGCTTTTACCAATTGGGGAATACAAAGGCTACGGTTTAGCACTGATGATTAGTTTGTTAGCAGGTAGCTTAAACGGTGCCGCGGTTGGTAAAGAGACGATTGATTTTAATGCCCAGCAAGGTAGTGCTACTAATACGGGTCAAGCTGTTATAGCGCTCGATCCCTCTGCTTTTGGTGATCGTGAAGCATTTATTGAGCGAGTCAATCAAGTTGTTCGTGATATACAGCAATCGACTCCCATTCCTGGCGGATCAGGAATTCGTGTACCAGGGGAGGGCGCTGCACGAACTAGTGAACAACGCCAGCGTGAAGGCATTCCTTTACCATTAGAATTATTTAAAACTTTAGATGCATTGGCCATAGAGCATGGCGTACCACTTTTACTTTAGGAGCATCATGAAAATTCAACTATGGCGCAGGATTCCATTCGGCGTACAAGCTATTTTATTTGGCAGCTTTTTGTTATTAACTGGGCTATCACAAGCTGTATTTGCTGCGTATCCTGATAAAGCGATTAAAGTATTTGTGGGTTATGCGCCAGGCAGTTCGACCGATATTATTGGCCGCATTATTGCCCAAGATCTAAGTATGGTCTTAAAGCAACCTGTGCTGATTGAAAACCGCGGTGGTGCTGGGGGCAGTTTGGCTGCGGATGCAGTAGCCAAAAGTGCGCCTGATGGATACACGATTTTATTTGCTCAGAATGGTTTAGCAATTAACGTCGCTGCTAATCCCAAACTCGCCTTTAATGGCATGAAAGATTTAATTCCGGTAGTTGGCGTTACAGCAACTCCCCACATCTTAGTAGTGAATAAAGAATTTCAAGCAAAAAATGTGGCTGAGTTATTAGTGCTACTTAAAAGCAAGCCTGGCAAACTGAGCTTTGCTTCATCGGGTATTGGCAACTCGGATCACATGGCGGGTGAATTATTTTTAGCCATGACTGGCTTACAGGCTATTCATGTGCCCTACAAAGGAGGGTCGCCTGCGGCTACCGATGTTTTAGGCGGTCAAATTGATTTTTATTTTGCTGGGATGCCCGTTGGCCTGCCCTTATATAAAGGCGATAAGTTGCGGGCCTTAGCGGTAACAAGTAAACAGCGCTTTAGCGGTGCGCCTGAGTTGCCAACGATGAATGAAGCAGGAGTGAAGGGGTATGACATGACTTTATGGCAGGGTGTTTTTGTCCCTGCAGGCACGCCCAAAGAAATCATCAATTTACTGAGCACTACGATCTTAAAGTTGCTCGAAGATCCTGAAACTAAAGCACGACTAAATAAAGCCGGAGTGCAAATTGCCCCAATGAATCAAGTGCAATTTAGCGAGCTGTATTTTTCCGAAATTGCGCGTTGGAAGCAAGTCATGGAAAAAACCAATATTAAGCTTGAATAAAGCGCACCCAACAAATTCTGTTTTGTTTTAGGTTTCTAATATGTGGTGCAGGTATAGGTATGCATGACGGGAAAGCGGTCATTTAAAGTTGGGCGTACCTCTGAAATAGTTGCACCCTTTTTACCTAATTTTTTACATTCCTCAATGGCTACCGCCATGACCTCTTCATCTTTTGCAGTAGTTACTGTTTGAACACCGACTCGTCCATCAGACGTTTGTACTGCTCTGAAATTACTTTTTGAGGTAGCGCAGGCAGACAAAAGTACGCTTGTAGTAAGGGCAAGCAAGAGCAGTGTAGGCGGGGATAGGCGGGATTTTTTCATGGGATGCAAAGCGCTATTTTAATAGAAGCCAAACTTAAGCAGTAAATTGTAATTTTGCGAGGCGCGCATAGAGGCCATTTTTTTCAAGCAACTCGGCATGGGTGCCTTCCTCAACAATACGGCCTTCATCCAAAACAATAATTCGATCGGCACGTAATACGGTAGCTAAGCGATGCGCAATAATTAAAGCAGTTTTTCCGGGTAGGAGTGCATTCAGGGCTTTTTGAACAGCACGTTCCGATTCAGCATCGAGTGAGGCGGTAGCTTCATCTAATAAGAGGATGAAAGGATTTTTTAAAATCGCACGGGCAATTGAAATACGCTGTTTCTGTCCGCCCGATAAGCGTACGCCGCGTTCACCTAAAAAGCTGTGATAACCCTCCGGGAGTGCAGAAATAAATTCATCGGCATACGCCATTTTGGCAGCCGCAATCACTTCATCATCGGTAGCATTTAGCCGACCATAGCGAATATTTTCGAGTGCGCTATTCGCAAAAATTAAGGGCTCTTGCGGAACAATACCAATTAGATGGCGTAACTCGTCGATGGGCCACTGCTCTAGTGTGCGACCAAAAATATTGATCGCGCCACTCTGCGGCTCATAAAAACGTAACAGCAAGGAGAAAATAGTACTTTTGCCTGCACCCGATGGCCCTACTAAGGCATAGCTTTGGCCCTTGGGAATGATGAGGTTTAAATGATCTAAGGCTAAAAATGTGGGGCGCGATGGATAAGAAAAAGATACGTTGGCAAACTGTATGGCCTCAGTTTGCGTAGCTGCTAAAGCCCCAATCGCTTCCATTTGCTGCTGCAATTGATTGGGCGAATCATCAATACCATGGTGATCAAAGGCGATTGCGGGTTTCGCTTGGATTAATTCAACGAGCCGCTCAGTAGCACCAGATGCACGTTGTAAGTCGCCCCAAACTTCTGACAAAGCACCAATTGAGCCTGACACTAAGGCTGCATATAAAACAAATTGGGTTAATTGACCAATCGTAATTTGTCCCGTACCAACTTGTAAGGCCCCAACCCATAAGACAAAAACGATGACTGAAAAGGCGAGCGTAATCGCTAAGGCAGTTAGCATTGAACGCACTTTGATGCGCTCTTTGGCCACCGTGAAAGCCAGCTCAACTGCTGTGCGATAGCGTTTTTGTTCATACGGTTCGCGTACAAAGGCTTGCACAGTAGGCATCGCACTTAAGATTTCGCCGGCAATCGCACTAGCATCAGCAACTTTATCTTGACTGGCCCGCGACATCTTACGTACGCGCCGCCCAAATGCCCAGAGTGGCAAAACCGTAAACAATAAAAGACCGACCATCATTCCCGCCAACCAAGGGCTGGTCGCTAGCATCATGCCAATTCCACCAATTGCCATGACTGAACTTCGTAAGGCTAAGGAAATACTCGTACCAACTAAAGTTTGAATTAAGGTGGTGTCACTCGTTAGACGTGATAACACTTCACCACTTTGCAAGGTTTCAAAATAACTTGGGCTTTGCCGTAAGACATTTTGAAAAACTCGGTCACGCATGTCGGCCACAACGCGTTCGCCAAGCCACGACATAAAGTAGAAGCGCGAGGCTGTACCAAGCGCTAAGACTACCGCGATGATCAGGAGGTAAATAAATTCACGGTGGACTGCTTGGCTAGTTAAGCCAGTGTCAATTAATTGCCGAAAGGCTATCGGCACAGCTAGGGTAGCGCCCGCAGCAACAAACACAAAGGTAATGGCTAAAATCCATTGCAAACGATATTGGCGAATCACTTGATAGTCTTTGAGCCAGCGGCGAATGCTACTGATCTTGACGGGCTTTTTACTCATAGCTGATTTTACTTGTACACTAGTTCTATTAATCAAGCATTGTAGGTGATGAATAGATGTTGATAAAATTTAAAATAAGTGCTCCGCTAAGCCAACTCTTAATTTGTCTTGCTTTGCTACAGATTACTGCGTCAGTGAACGCGCAAGCTACTCCCGCTGCCGAGTTACAAGCCGTTAAAACCATACCGTCAATTGATGTAGCCCGTTATCTAGGCACTTGGTATGAAATTGCTAAATTTCCTAATTGGTTTCAGCGCAAATGCCTTTCTGGCACGAATGCAAACTACCAATTAAAAGAAGATGGCAATGTTAGGGTAACGAATCGTTGCAAAGTTGAAGGTGGTGAGATGGCTCAGGCAATTGGTACCGCAAGGCAAATAGGGGGCGCCACTTCACCTAAGCTAGAGGTCCGTTTTGCTCCAGACTGGTTAGCAATTTTGCCCTTTGTGTGGGGCGATTATTGGGTGATTGATCTCGATCCCCAGTATCAGTTAGCTGCTGTTAGCGACCCACGGCGCGAGTACCTCTGGATCTTATCGCGCACGCCCAAGGTAAATCAAAAATCCTACGATGATTTATTGCAACGGCTCGTTGCCCAACAATTTGACTTAACTCAACTGAGCCTCACACCGCAAGACTAAATTTAATCATTTAGTTTCTCGGGTGCGATAGTCTTTACTCGACCTTACCAATTTTTTTCACAGCGATAGCCAGTTCTCCCGCATCTTTATCCCAGTAAGTTTTAAACTCGGGCGCATCGAGATACATAACTGGGCTACCTGAATTACCAATAATTTCTTTTACTTTTTCATCATTGGCTGCGAGTTTGGCAGCTTCGCGTAATTTATTGACAATGGCATCCGGAGTATTACTAGGGACAAATAAACCAGACCACTGGGCAAATTCAATGGGTACCCCCATCTCTTTAAAGCTGGGCACATCAGGCAAGCTGACTAGGCGTGCGTTACCCCAATGCGCTAGCGCTCTTAATTTACCGGCTTTAATATATTGCACTACTGACGATGGTCCCGTAGCCACAGCGTCAACTTGACTACCGAGTAAGGCCACAATAGCGGGACCCGCGCCTGTATAGGGAATATGCACCATATAAAATTTTTCATTCACTTTCAGCATTTCCATGGGCACATGCATAGTGCCGTAATTACCAGATGAGCCAAAGTTGTATTTACCTGGCGATGCTTTCATGGCAGCAAGAAATTGTTTATACGTTTTCCAAGGGCTATCACTGCGTACTACTAATACAGTGGGATCAGCAGTAAAGCGGGCAATCGGTTTGAGTTGATTGAGTTGAAATGAGGGCGTTTTCCCTAAAATTTTATCGGCCTCAGGAATAATTGAGATGGAGGACAGGGCCATCAAAATAGTATAGCCATCGGGTTTTGATTTAGCGACTGCCGCCATACCAACACCACCGCCAGCGCCAACTTTATTTTCAATAATTACTGCTTGGCCTAAGTTACGTGACAGCGCTTCAGCCACTGGGCGGGCTACCGTATCAGCTACTCCCCCCGGGGGGAAAGGCACGACCATCGTAATCGAATGATTAGGCCACGCCTCTTGTGCATGCACAGCACTGGTAAAGAAGGTACATAGCAAAGTCAATAATCCCAGTGCTGTACTCAAGATTAGAATAAACGGTTGGGGTAAACCCGCAAGGGATTGAGCTGGTCTCATATTTTTATATTCTTGAATGATCGAATTCATATCCTACTACAATCATTTCCAGTTCAATAAATTCGCTTGAGGAGAAGTACTTCATGAAATTTGCGGCTTTTAGTTTGCGTCAAGGTAGCCCTGAGGAAATCCAGCGCGTGCGGGTGGGTTTAGTGTCTACTGAACAAGGCAAAATTGCCGAATACGGCGTCTCTAGTGATTTGACTGAAGCGGGCGTGTTAACGCTTTTAAATCTGCAATTGGCCAAGCAAGCTTTGCCAGCCATTATTGCCACTCACGATCTCAGTGCAATCCAGTTGCTGGCGCCGATACCAAGACCGCGACGTAATATTTTTTGTGTTGGTAAAAATTATTTTGAGCATGCAAAAGAGTTCGGGACTAGTGGCTTTGATAGCAGCACTTCTAAGCCGGGCGATGAAATTCCGAAGGATCCCATTATTTTTACTAAACCCCCTGAATCGGTGATCGGTCCAGGAGCAAATATTGTGATTCCACAGCAAGTTTCAAATGCGGTTGATTACGAGGTTGAGTTAACTGTAATTATTGGCAAAGGTGGTAAAGGCATTACTCAAGCCAATGCTATGCAGCATGTTTGGGCCTATACCGCAATTAATGATGTGACCGCACGCGATTGGCAACTACGGCATAAGCAATGGTTTCTAGGGAAAAGCTTTGATACTTTTTGCCCGATGGGCCCTTGGGTAGTAACAGCCGATGAACTAGATGTTAACGATATCTCGGTTAAGTGTTGGGTTAACCAAGAATTACGTCAAAGCTCTAATTCAAAAGATTTGATTTTTAATATTCCCAAGCTCATTGAGACCATTTCAGCGGGGATTACTTTGTATCCAGGTGACATCATTGCGACTGGCACACCCGCTGGGGTAGGTTTAGGATTTAAACCTCCCAAGTATTTAGCGGCGGGCGATATTGTTAAATTAGAAATCGGTGGTGTTGGCGTATTAGAAAACCCATTGGTAATGGGTTAGTAGCAAGCTTAATGTTTAATTTTAGAATCGCCGAGCATGTTATCGGCTTTAATAAAATATTTTCTACCGTAAGCTAATACTTGAGCATCACTTGGGTGATCGACAGTCTCTACGCCTAAAATATTTTTTGCTACCTGCGGATCATGTTGGTTTGCGTGCTTAAATAATTCTAATTTTGCAGAGCCTGGACCGATAATTAAAATTTCTTTGGCATCTTTAATCGCTGTAATTACTGCATGCAAATATCCTGAATCGAGTACCACGTGACCGCTCCCTGAAGCCCCTTTTTTATGGTGTAAATGGAGGTGCTTAGAGTGAGTAGAAATGATTTGATTTTCACTTGCTTCAGCATCAAAACGAATGATATGGGCTTCTTGATGGTCAATCCAAACGACGACATGATTAAATGACATTACTGCTCCTTGATACGATAAAACTGAAAATGGCATATGCGCTAATTAATCTAAGCCCACATTCCTCTCGCTTCATTATATGGGCTTAATAGTCTTATACTTAATGTATATTAATCTTAGGAGTAGATAATGCGTATTCTTCAACGAATGAGTTTTTTAGTGCTTTATTTTGCAACTTTCGCTTGTTTCGCCCAGTTGCCAGATGCTCGATCTATGAATGGTATTCGCTTTATTACTGGTGGCATTGGTTCAGACGTATCTAAGGCGATGCAGGCTGAAGCTAAACAATGGCCTTTATTACTTGAGTTTTCGCAAGCGGATGGTCAGGCAAAACCAGCTTGGGTTTCGGGCGTTAAAGTTGTCATTAGTGATGCAAAAAATGCACCTCTGCTCGATACGGTCTGCGATGGGCCACTCATGTTAGTCAAACTTCCACCAGGCTCTTATTCAATTGCAGCTTCTTATAATGGCGTGGCTCAAAATCGTACTCTGGTAATTGCGAAAGACGTACCTCAGCGAATAGTGGTTACTTGGAAAAGCCCTTCTTAATTGCGGATTGCTAATTCCATGCGGTCGAGCGCTTGATTTAGTAATGCCCTTTGAGTGCCAAAGTTGAGACGGACAAATTTGGGCTCATTAAATTGGGACCCGGGCGAAAGATGTACGCCGTGCTGTAAAAATAAATCCTGCGGCTTGGCTAGTCCGAGTTTGCTGCAATCAATCCACGCTAAATAGCTCGCTTCGCTATGAGCAAAGTGCAGGATGTTGCTCGCATTGATGCGGGTTTCAACTAGATGGCGATTTTCTCGTAGATACTCAATCAGCGCTTTTCTCCACGGCTCACCTTCGTCAAGCGCTGTCTGCGTAGCAATATAACTAAATAAGGATGGATCAGGGATCGTGCTGTGTAGATCAGTCTGCATGGCTTTGCGTATTAGTGGATTTTCTGCTACCGCCCACGCTAAACCAGCGCCGGGGAAATTAAAGGTTTTATTTAATGACATTAAGGTAACGGTATTCATTGAAATAGCTTTGCTCAAACTAGCAAGCGGAACATGGCGCTTATTGTCATCGAGTACTAAACCTGCATGAATTTCATCAGCACAAATGAGAATATCGTTAGCCAAACAAAAGTCAGCGACTTGACTTAATTCGGCACGCGTAAAAACGGTGCCCCCGGGATTTTGTGGGTTACATAAGAGCAGTAAGCGCGTGGTTGGCTTGGCAAACGCATCAAGCTGCGCGAATGGCAAGACCCAGCGATTTTCTTCTAAGACTAAAGGGAGTTCAGTAAAGTCGCGTGGGGCTTGGGTGCAGGCTAAGCGCAAGTGATGATAAACAGGCCGAGGAATTAATACATGTTGATTGGGCGTAGTTAGTTGCCGTACCGCAGTATGCAGGCCTGATACAACATTGGGGAGAAAGACAATCCAACTGGGATCGACTTCCCAGGCGTAATGCGCTTGTAAATAGCGAGCAATGGCTTCGGGTAAAGCAGTGGGTGAGTGCGTGTAGCCGAATACACCCTGTTGCACGCGGGCTGAAAGAGCATCTACAACACAAGGCGGGGAAGCAAAGTCCATATCAGCCACCCAGAGCGGAATCACATCCTGGGGATTGGCATCCCAACGAATGGAATCAGTCATGCGCCGATGGATTGGCGCATCGAAATTAAATGGCATAGCGAACTAACTTAATTAGCGTCACGCGCCAAACGCAATCCAGTCATTTGCCAGCGCGTATGGGCAGGGAAGAAATTACGATAACTGGGTCGAATATGTGATCGAGGCGTTAGGCAAGATCCACCTTTAAGCACCATTTGGTTCACCATAAATTTGCCGTTATATTCTCCTGCAATACCATCCCAAGGTTGAAATCCGGGATAAGGGCCATAATTACTTGAGGTCCATTGCCAGACATCGCCATAAAGCGTGTCGCTCGCTGCGGGCATTGGTACGAGATGATGACTATCAAGCAAATGGCTGCTTTCAGGAATTGTATTACCGGCTTGATGAAGCGCAAATGCTTCCCACTCAAATTCGGTCGGCAAACGTGCACCACGATATTCTGGATGCGTTGCGCTCAACCAGCGGGCGAAGGCCTCGGCTTCAAAGTAACTAATATGGCTAACCGGTGCTACGAGATTAAGCGGGGCATTGCCGCGCAAAGTAAATTCAGCGTATTCTGCAGCAATACCTGGTGCAGTATTGATTGGGCTCCAATACATTGGCGCCTGAATTTTTTCTTGATTAATCCAGGCCCAGCCCGCGTCTAGCCACCATTGATGATCTTGATAACCGCCTGCTTGAATAAACTCAAGCCATTGGCGATTAGTTACGAGTTGGCTATCAATTAAATAGGGTGCAAGGTAGACGGTATGCTGTGGTGCTTCGTTATCAAAATGAAATCCCGTAGCCGCGGTATTAAACCCAAGCTTGAATAAGTTGTGCTCTTGTTGGGGCCCGCGCAACCAATGATGGGCGCCAGCAACTTCAGTAGGGCGAATTTGCTCGGGTAAAAAACTCGGTAGCAGCGAATTGCTTGAAAATAAATGGTGAATATCGGTTAGTAATAATTCTTGATGCTGTTGTTCATGATGAATGCCAAGCTCAGTAATCCACGCTAGTTCAGTTGTAATCTCATCGGTTAATAGTTTCTGCATCCGCGCATCAACCTGCTGGCGCCAAGCAAGTACTTCTTCTAGAGTTGGGCGGGTTAATAAGCCGCGAGCTGGCCGGGGGTGCTTATCGCCTACAGCGTTGTAATAACTATTAAATAAGACGGCGAATTCTTTACGCCAGGGAGCGAAATCATTTTCAAAATACTGCAAGACCATGGTTTCAAAAAACCAAGTTGTGTGGGCTAAATGCCATTTCGCTGGGCTAGCATCTGGCATCGATTGCGCCTGACAATCTTCGGCACTTAAGTTAGCAATAAGATCAAGCGATTGCTGCCGCGTTTGTATAAACGCAGTCTGCAAATTTACTAGTTCATTCAAGGCGGCAGTATGAATTTTATTTGACATGTTTAGGTGGCATAAATTACGGCGTAATATTGCTGCGGGTCAGTCCACACTTTCATCTTATCAAATCCTGCAGCAGTTAATAACTGTTGGATAGAGTTTAAGGAGTATTTATGGGAGTTTTCAGTATGAATCTGCTCCCCCTTTTTAAAATGACGCTCTTTTCCTTGCCATTGCACGGTATTTGCTTCTAAGGCTTCTAAATAGAGTTCTACGCGCATCAGCTCAGCATTAATGACAATCTGATGCTTAAATTTAGCCACCTCAAAATTGGAGCCCAGCAATTGATTCACATTACGCAAAATATTGAGGTTGAAAGCCGCTGTCACCAGTAGTGGATCGTTGTAAGCGGGCTCGAGGATGCTTGCTGATTTGAATAAATCGATACCAAGCAGCAGACCGCCACCCAGAGATTCCCGCTGAATTTGTTGAAGTAGTTGCAAGGCTTCAGTTGGCGAAAAGTTTCCTAAACTAGACCCAGGATAAAAGAAGGTGCGAGGCGTTTGCGGAACTTCTGGCGGTAAGCTTAATTGCTGAGAAAAATCCATGCCTATACCCATCATTGGGATAGTAGGATATTGGCTTTGCAAGTGAGATAAGATGGTTCTAAGATAGGTAATAGAAAAATCGATTGCGACATAGAGATTGGGTTGGAGCAAATCGAAGAAACGTGCGGCTTTTTGGCAATTACCAGCACCTAAATCAACCAATACTGGGTTAGCACCGATTTGCGCTTGAATTTCTGCACCAAATTGGTTAAAAATAATTTCTTCAGTAGCTGTTAAATAATATTCTGGTAGATAAGTAATGGCTTCAAACAAGCGAGAACCTAGATTGTCATAAAAGAACTTCGGCGGCAAACGCGCGGGAGTACTTAAAATGCCTAATTCAGCTTCTTGTTGAAGGGTAGTAGCTTGGGTTGAGAGTGTTTCAATAAAGGGGATAGGCACAGCAATTTCGCTTAAGGTGGAACGTCTCTTTATACCTGAAGTCGATGACTTGTGTATGAAGCTACTTGAACGTGGGGTTACCTGCGGATATATTTATTTAGCACTATGATAGTTACTCAGTTCCTAATTTATTATTAACTTTTACCTATGCCACAAGCCACGCTAACTCAGACCATTCCTTTATTTCCATTGGGTACCACGCTGTTCCCTGGAGGCGTTTTGCCCTTAAAGATTTTTGAAGTGCGGTATTTAGATATGGTGAAGAAGTGCTTTAAGGAGGGCTCTTGCTTTGGTATTGCCACTATTGCGGCAGGCTCTGAGGTACGTATGCCGAACCAAGCAGTGCAATTACTGCCCATTGGTACCTTGGCAAAAATTATGCATTTTGATGCTTTGCAGCCTGCGCTCTATTTCATTCAATGCGATGGCCAAAGTCGTTTTCGTATTTTAGAAAGTACAGTCCAGTCTAATGGCTTAGTGATGGCCACTGTTGAACTGCTGGGAGATGATGCGGTTATGCCAATTCCAACAGAGTTGACTGCCAGTGCAACTACCTTGGGAAAAGTCATTCGAGCCCTACAAGAGCAGGGCGTATCTCAAGAGGAAATGCCATTTAAACAACCCTTTCGCTTGGATGAATGCGGCTGGGTTGCAAATCGCTGGGCTGAGCTATTGCCGCTTACACCGTTACAAAAACAGCAGCTCTTACTACAAGAAAATCCGCGCCTGCGGCTTGATTTAGTGAATGACTTTTTAGATCAAGAAGGTGTGCGGTAAATTTTTTTAGGCCTTAACTTTTTTCTAAAGTAATGCCACCTTTTTTAATAATTTCAGTCCATTTCTTAATTTCAGAATTTATATAGCGTTGTAATTCTTCCGGAGA
>JBAXGQ010000010.1:0-35365 GCA_037139315.1 Burkholderiaceae bacterium | reverse complement strand
CAACCATGGGCGGTATTTCAGCCAGCTTTGCTTTTATGGGCGATATTGTGATGGCCGAGCCGAAGGCATTAATTGGTTTTGCGGGCCCCCGGGTGATTGAGCAAACCGTGCGCGAAAAACTTCCTGAGGGTTTTCAGCGCGCCGAATTTTTAATGGAACACGGTGGTATTGACATGATTGTGGATCGTCGCCAAATGCGCAGTGAAATTGCGAATTTATTGGCGCTTTTACAGAGCCGCCCAGCACCAAACGTCGCAACTGTTTCTGAAGATGCCGCTTAGTTGACTCTCCCGCCAGCAAACCCATACCCTTTTGCAACCCTGGAAGCATGGCTTAGCCACTTAGAGGTGGCGCATCCGCTGGGCATTGATATGAGCCTAGAGCGGATTACCCTAGTAAAAGATGCCTTAGGTTTACCCATAACTTGTCCGGTTATTACCGTTGCAGGCACCAATGGCAAAGGGTCTACCTGCGCTTTTTTAGAAGCCATTTTGATTGCTGCGGGTTATCGAGTTGCTTGTCACACTTCGCCCCATTTATTGCACTTTAATGAGCGCGCGCGTTTGCAGGGCGTAGATGTAAGTGATGACCAATTACTGGCCCATTTTGCTGCAGTTGAAGAAGCCCGTTTGCGGGTGCCTAATACGCCAACCCTAACTTATTTTGAATTTACAACCTTAGCCATTTTGCATTTATTTGCACAAGCAGATGTCGACGTCATGATTTTAGAAGTAGGGATGGGCGGTCGCTTGGATGCAGTAAATATCGTCGATGCTGATTGCGCAATTGTGACGAGTATTGACATTGATCATGCTAGTTTTTTAGGCGATACCCGTGAAGCCATCGCTAGAGAAAAGGCTGGCATTTTTCGTCCCGGCAAGATTGCCGTATGTGGCGATCCATTGCCACCGCAATCATTAATTGACTACGCCACAAGTCTTGGGTGTGATCTGTATCTATCAGGTCGCGATTTTAATTTTCAAGGTGATCAACAGCAATGGGCGTGGTCGGGAAGGGGTAAGCGATACAGTGGCTTAGGTTATCCTGCCTTACGCGGTGCTAATCAGTTATTAAATGCGGCTGCGGTACTTGCAGCTCTGTCTGCTTTGCATCAACGTCTACCCGTATCGGCACAAGATATTCGTCTCGGCTTTGCGGTCGTCGATTTGCCCGGGCGCTTTCAAGTATTGCCTGGCAGACCAACTTGTATTTTAGATGTCGCGCATAATCCGCATGCTGCCGCAACGTTATATCGTAGCTTAGATTCTATGGGTTATTTTCCCTACACCTACGCGGTATTTGGAGCGATGGCAGATAAAGATATTGCCGCAGTTTTACAACCCTTTTTATCCTTAGTTGACTATTGGTTTTGCACCGATTTACCGACTGCTAGAGCCGCTAGTGCCTTGCAGATTAAAGCGCATTTGCTTGATTTAGGTGTAGCTGAAGAAAGTAATCAAGCTGGGAGAATTCGCTGTTTTGCTGATCCAGCCAAGGCTTATCAAGAGGCGCTCGCAAAAGCCGGGGAGGGTGATAGAATAGTGGTCTTCGGATCCTTCTATACTGTTGCTGGCGCAATGGCTTATCGAAACAACCTGGTTAATTAATCCATGATTCGTTTACCGAAGCTGTTTAATCGCAATACTAAACCCGAGCCGGTCGGTCGGGTTTCTGTCGGCAGCCGATCGAGAGCCGCCTCTAAGTCAGGTACTGCAACAAGTGCGTATCAACGTTCATCACAATCCCAATCGGCCGATGATCCTGCTTTAACAGAAGACCCTGATCGTCAGCGCGCGCGTCATCGTTTAATTGGCGCAGCAGTTTTAGTGCTGATAGCAGTTGTAGGGTTGCCCCGTATTTTAGACAGCAAGCCGAAAACGATTAGTAATGATATTGCGGTCAATATTGTGACTAGTTTGCCTTTGGTTGGCGCAGTTGGTAGTACACCGGGCACTACAAGCGCTAATACCGCAGCGCCAGTATTGAGTGCGCCTGTGGCATCCACAGTCACTCCACCAACTCCAGCTATAACAGAGCCGGCAGCAGAAACGAAGTCGGCACCCGTTAATCCGCCCACCGCGTCTGCACCAGTCAAAAACTTAGGCTTAGCCGCTGGCGAAGAAGTAGTTAAGCCCAGCGCTACCACTTCTGCATCATCTGCAACCGCACCTGCAGCGCCCATTTCACCAGCGGCAACCACCCCAGCAGCAAGTACTTTAGGTAGCAATTCTCCCTCAGAAACGAAGGCTACCGGGAGTAAGTTTGTGATTCAAATTGGCGCATTCGCCTCGGAAGAGCGCACCAAAGGCTGGATTACAAAATTAAAAGAACAAAAAATTCCAAATTACGTGTTAAACAAAACAAATCCAGAGGGCGTTAAGCTGTATGTATTACGCGCTGGACCATTTACCGACAAAGAGGCTGCCGAAGTAGCCGAAAAAAAGATTAAGGCCATGGGCTTAACTCCACGCATAGTTGAAGTAGGCAAAACCTAATGGAACTTTTGGCTTCGCTTAAGCTAACCCCAGTAGACTATGTCGTCTTTACTGTGCTCTTAGTATCCGCCTTGGTCGGTGTTTCGCGTGGTTTATTTAAAGAAGTGCTGGCGCTTTTTTCTTGGATCATTGCTGCCTGGGTCGCTTATCACTATAGTGAATATCTGTCATCCGAATGGCTGTCGACCTTCAAAATGGACGAACTCCTGCGTCTAGGCTTGAGTTTTCTGATTTTATTTGTTGCTGCTTTAATTGCCTGTGGCTTATTAGGCGGGATTATTCAAAAATTAATTTTGTCGGCTGGACTTAGTTTGACGGATCGATTTTTAGGTTTAGTTTTTGGTTTATTACGCGGCGGAGTAGTAGTGGTGATATTGGCCAGTTTGGCGGCGTTAACACCATTGACTAAATCTGCCGATTGGCGCTTAGCAAAAACGCGGCCCACTTTAGAAGTTGCGACAAGCTTAATTAAAACTTGGCTACCCAGTGATTGGGCTAGTCAATTAGGGGCTTTACCAAACCTTGCTTTACCACTTAAATTAGGAAGCTAAGGCTATGTGCGGAGTTGTCGGCAGTGTTTCACACTATCCTGTAAATCAATTGCTCTATGACGCATTGTTGCTCTTGCAACATCGTGGTCAAGATGCTGCTGGAATTGCCACGATGAATGGGAATTCTTTTGCGATGCATAAAGCGAACGGCTTAGTACGAGATGTTTTTAGAACACGTAATATGCGTAGCTTAGTGGGTAATGCCGGCATTGGTCAGGTACGTTATCCCACCGCAGGTTCAGTGAGCAATGAAGAAGAGGCGCAACCATTTTATGTTAGCGCACCCTACGGTATTATTTTGGTCCATAACGGTAATTTAACCAATGCAGCTAGCTTACGGGTTGAGATGGCCTACCGTGATCGCCGCCATATTAATACCAATTCAGATACCGAAGTACTACTCAATGTATTGGCTGATGAATTACAGAGAGAAACGAATAGCGCTGCACTAGATGAAGACGTCATGTTTAAGGCAGTGGGCAGTCTAGCGCGTCGTATTAAAGGTTCCTACGCTGTAGTCTCGATGATTGCAGGCTATGGTTTATTGGCTTTTCGTGATCCCTATGGCATCCGTCCTTTATGTATAGGCCGGCTCGATACGGCAGATGGACCAGAATGGTTAATTGCGTCTGAATCCGTTGCCTTAGAAGGCCTTGGATTTACCTTTGTCAGAGATGTTAATCCAGGTGAAGCAATTTATATCGATCTAGAGGGTAATTTTTCTTGTCGTCAGTATGCCGAAGCGAGCCTAGTGCCGTGTATTTTTGAATATGTCTACATGGCACGTCCCGACTCCACTATTGACGGAGTGACGGTGTATAACGTGCGCATGCGCATGGGTGATTATTTGGCGGAAAAAATTCGCGCTGAAACCGATGTGAGCAAAATTGATGTCGTCATGCCAATTCCGGATTCAAGTCGACCCGCTGCCATGCAAGTTGCGAAACGCTTAGGTATTTCTTATCGCGAAGGCTTCTTTAAAAATCGTTATATTGGTCGTACCTTCATCATGCCCGGACAAGAAGTTAGAAAAAAATCGGTTCGCCAAAAACTGAATGCCATGCGAGTGGAGTTCAAGGATAAAACTGTCCTGATTGTCGACGATTCAATTGTGCGTGGCACAACATCTTATGAAATTGTGCAAATGGCGCGCGAAGCTGGAGCGAAGAAGGTGATTTTCGCTTCTGCTGCACCACCTGTGCGGTTTCCTAATGTTTATGGTATTGATATGCCAACCCGCAGTGAATTGGTTGCCTATGGGCGCACTGATGAAGAGATTAATCGCCTCATTGGCGCTGATCAATTAATTTATCAAGACGTAGAAGACATGAAGCAAGCGGTGCGAGATATCAATCCCAATTTAAAAGAATTTGAAGCCTCCTGCTTTGATGGCAATTACATCACAGGCGATATCACAGAGTCTTATCTTGATGCGCTGGAAGCCGCTCGCAATTCCGAGTCGGCACAGGCCGACCGGCAAAAAGACCCCAGTGATTTTGCGCGCTCGCAATTGCACCTTCATTTAGCTACCGAAGACTGATTACCATGACGCGTAAACCACCAAAGCGCTTACCCCCTGATTTTTCCAAGCTTGCTCAAGAAACGATTGCCGTTCGTGCTGGCACCCGGCGTTCTGCTGAATTTAACGAGCATTCAGAAGCCCTATTTTTAACTTCTAGTTATTGCTTTAATAGTGCTGCTGAGGCTGAGCACGGTTTTGCAAATGCAGAAGACGGCTTTATTTATTCGCGTTTCACCAATCCAACCGTGAGTATGTTTCAAGATCGTCTAGCTGCACTCGAGGGTGGTGAGGCTTGTATTGCTACTGCATCTGGAATGGCAGCAATTTTGGGTGTTGCCATGGCCCATTTGCAGGCTGGTGATCATGTCGTGTGTTCGCGCTCGGTGTTCGGTGCCACGATTCAATTATTTTCAGCCATCTTAGGGCGTTTTGGTATCACCACTACCTATGTAGACGTTCGCGATAGTAAGGCGTGGAAAGCGGCTGCCCAGCCCAATACGCGTTTGTTTTATTTAGAGACACCCTCCAATCCCTTAACTGAACTAGCTGATATTGCGGCGATCGCTAAAATTGCTAAACAAGTGAAGGCATTATTCGTGGTGGATAACTGCTTTTGTACCCCAGCACTTCAACAGCCTTTAAAGTTGGGTGCGGACGTCGTTATTCATTCGGCAACAAAGTATTTAGATGGGCAGGGTAGGGTCTTGGGTGGTGCAATTGTTGGGGATAAAGCTTTCATTATGGGGAAAGTATTTCCCTATGTGCGCACGGCAGGCCCGACATTATCAGCGTTTAATGCCTGGATTTTTCTAAAAGGTTTAGAGACCTTAGATTTGCGGATGAAGCAGCAAAGTAGCAATGCTTTAGCGTTAGCGAAGTGGTTGGAAAAACAACCAGCAATTGCCCAAGTATTTCATCCAGGTCTGCAGTCACACCCCCAATATGCCTTAGCACGTCGTCAACAAAAGGCTGGCGGGGCAATCGTCTCATTTGCCTTAAAGGGCGGAAAAAAAGCGGCCTTTCGTTTGATTGATCAGACCCGTCTATGTTCAATCACTGCTAATTTAGGTGATACGCGTACGACCATTACGCATCCAGCAACTACGACCCATGGCCGCATCTCGCCGGCAGCCCGTAAAACGGCAGGCATTAGTGACGGTTTGGTACGGGTGGCGGTCGGACTGGAAAATATAGATGACCTCATTGCCGATTTCAAGCAGGCTCTTAATAAGAAAACCTAGTACTAGCAGAGCGATTTATGCTGCAGGCAATAATCTGCGCGGATCATTAATGGTTCGCAAAGGCATGATATGAATTTTATTGGCATCAAATTCTAAGAAGACAGCACTTCCAAGATGAATTCCCAATCGTTTGATTTCGGCTGATGAAGCCTCCCACACCAGTGATTCTTTACTGCTACCAATGCTAAATCGGACCACTGCTATTTGACCAATCGAGCTAAGTGTTTCAACCCGCGCTGGTAAAAAGGTGGGAGCTGCTTGCCCATGAACGGTTAATCCATCTTGGGGAATGACCCAGGCTACAGGGCTAGCAGGCGGAATTTTGCCTTTATCAAGGACGTCAAAAAACCAATCATTCGGTGGCCAATCGAGGCGCCCAGCATTGAAGATACCGTTAAATACATTCGGAATGCCTACCAATTCAGCAACCCTTGAATTACGTGGCTTCTGGAATAACTCATTAGGAGCTGCTGTTTGCAGGCCAATGCCATGATCAATGACTGTAATGTTGTCTGCCAGTAAATTTGCTTCACGTAAATCGTGCGTCACTAAAACAATTGGAATAGCGAGGTCTTGGCGTAAGTCCGCCAAAATTCGGTACAGATTTTGACGGGTTGGATTATCGATTGCCGAAAACGGTTCATCTAACAACAATACCTTGGGGTTTCTAGCTAAAGCGCGAGCGAGAGCAACGCGTTGCTGTTGCCCGCCTGATAGTTGCGCTGGCAAGCGGTCTGCAAATTGACCCAGAGCCATCCGCTCAAGCCACGCTTGCGACTGCGCGATCCGTGTTGACTTAGAGAGGCCACTATTTTCTAAGGCAATTGCCACATTATGCAAGGCTGATAAATGGGGAAAGAGGGCATATTGTTGAAATAAAAAACCACAAGAACGTTGTGCTGGTGAGAAGTTGGTAAGGGCTTGATTAGCGTTTAACCCTTCAAACCATATTTCGCCGGCACACTCAATGAGACCCAACTCGGGTTGATGTAAGCCGGCAATGGTTCTGAGGGCGGTTGTTTTGCCGCTACCGGATGGCCCAACCAAAGCATGTAATTCACCAGCTGCACAACTTAGATTAATTTCCAATGGAATACTGGGATGGTGGCGGTCACCGTGTGATTGACTCTGGATGCGTATTTTTAACATTAGCGTATCCGTGGTGTTCGGGGTTGGCTACTAGAGCCAAAAAATCCATAAGAAATAGCAATTGCGCACAAGGAAATACCCAACAACAAGAGCGATAGCATGCCAGCGCCTTGGGTATCAAAACTTTGTACTTGATCATAAATTGCAATTGAAGCCGTTTTGGTTTTACCTGGTATTGCCCCGCCAATCATGAGAATGACACCAAATTCACCTAATGTATGGGCAAACGTGAGGACGGCAGCGCTGAGCACACCACGCCAGGCTAAAGGCAGATTAATGCGGTAAAAAATTTGCCAGCCACTTAAACCACAGACTTCAGCAGCCTCTTTTAGCGCTGTGGGAATGGCCTCAAACGCCCGTTGAATCGGCTGAATTGCAAAGGGTAGGTTCACTATTAAGGAGGCAATGAGAATGCCGAGAAAGGAAAATACTAAGGGCTCGCCAAATAGCGTTTTACCGCTAAAGCCAACCAATAGGTAATAACCTAAAACCGTAGGGGGGAGCACCAGGGGAAGCGCTAGTAAGCCCTCTAGCCAGGGCTTCCATTTACCGGCGCTGACCAAATGATGCGCTAGCCATATGCCAAAAGGCAAAATAATCAGTAGCGTGCAAAAAGCCAACTGGAGCGATAAGAAGATAGCTTGGGCATCAATCATGGTGTTATTCCTGCCTATATTAGCTGAAAGGCTTTATTACTTATCTGGACTTGACTGAGTCCCGCTAATCGAAGTTTAGTAATACTAGGGTTTATACCCATTATATAAAAATATATTATATATAAATATAAGTTAATTGTTATTTATCTTATAATTTAAAGTATTAATTCCATAACCCTTTAGACTTCTTTAACGACCTGCATAATCGACCCATAAAAATGGTACAAAATACCAACAAAATTGATTTAAAAAAATTGCGCCAATCAGCTGATGGCGCATGCAAATTGATGAAGGTACTTTCTAATCGCAATCGTCTAATGCTCTTGTGTGACCTTAGTCAAGGTGAAAAATGTGTCAGTGCGTTGGAGGAGAATCTGGGCATTTTTCAGCCCACCTTGTCTCAGCAGTTAACAATTTTGCGGACTCAAAAACTGGTTAAGACACGCCGTGAAGGTAAGCAAATTTACTATTCTTTAGCGAGCCCCATTGCTATTTCGGTGATGGCTTTGTTGTATCAACACTACTGTAAAAAATAACTAGGAGTTTATATGCAATGCAACGTCGATAATAAAGTAGCAAAGTAATTGTTCAGAGCCGAATTAGTAGGAAGCTGAATTTATGTCAAGGAAAGAAAATCGCGTGCGCGGGCAAATCCGTCAGGCTCCAGAAAGTTTTTTAGGGCAGGGAGAGATTGCAGAGATTAATCAACACGGCCTCGATCAGCGGCGTAGGGGTTTCTTGCGGCAAGGCTTACTAGCTGCAGCAAGTGGCGCTATCGGCACAGGAGTTGCAGGTTTATCGGCTCCTGCTTTTGGCGCAGCAGATGGTGATCCAGCCATCTTAGAGAAACAGGTCTGGCAAACCACCCTCGGGAAAAATGTCGCCACGATGCCCTATGGCACCCCCTCTATATACGAGGCAAACTTAATTCGCCGTGAATCGCCAGGCCTCACCCGCGTATCAGCTGCTTCAGTCGCTTTTACCCCGCTACAAGGGCTATTTGGAATTATCACCCCCAACGGTTTGCATTTCGAACGGCAACATCAGGGTTGGTACAACGTTGATCCTAATTTGCACCGCTTAATGGTGAATGGCCTAGTAAAAAATAGCCGCGTATTTACGATGAGCGATTTAATGCGCCTACCATCGGTGTCGCGCATTCATTTTATTGAGTGTGGTGCAAATACGGGTTTGGAATGGGGTAATGTCGCTGTACCTACGGTGCAATATACGCATGGCATGTTGTCTTGCTGTGAATTTACTGGGGTGCCGCTGAGTCTACTATTGGACGAGTGTGGCGCTGATTTAAAAAAAGGTAAATATCTCCTGGCTGAAGGCGGCGATGGCTCGGGAATGACGCGGACGATTAATTTAGATAGCGCGCTCAAGGATACTATTGTGGCTTGGGGTATGAATGGCGAAATGCTGCGCCCAGAAAATGGCTTTCCATTACGCTTAGTGGTGCCAGGAGTTCAGGGGGTCAGTTGGGTTAAGTGGCTGCGCCGACTCGAGGTTGGCGATATGCGTTACGCAACTAAAGATGAAGCGGTCCATTACAGCGATCTAATGCCTGATGGTTTAGCGCGTCAATATACTTCGATTCAAGAATGTAAATCGGTAATTACGACCCCTTCGGGCGGTCAACAACTACTTGAAAAAGGTTTTTATAACATTACAGGCTTGGCATGGTCTGGTCGCGGCAAGATTAAACGCGTAGATATTTCAGTTGATGGAGGCAATAACTGGCGTACCGCGCGCTTAGAAATACCCATCTTGACCAAAGCGTTAACACGTTTCAATTTTGATTGGACCTGGGATGGTGCGCCGGCAATTCTACTTTCCCGGGCGACTGATGAAACAGGCTATGTACAGCCGACAATTAAAATGCTACGCGATGTCAGGGGCACTCGCTCGATTTATCACAATAATGCAATCCAGGCCTGGAAGGTTGATCGCAATGGCGAGGTGAGTAATGTCCAAGTTGGCTAATTTATTTTGTTATAGCCCCTGTCGTAGGACGCGGTACCTATTGCTAGGAGCACTGATTGTCTTTATTAGCGTGCCGAGCCATGCCCAAAACGCTACATCGCTGACGTCGTCGAGTTTGCCTCATTATCAGGGCATAGGCAGAATTGCGACCCCAGCAGAAGTAAATGCGTGGGATATTGATGTGCGTCCAGACTTTGTTGGCTTACCTAAGGGATCTGGTTCTGTTGCTCAAGGTCAAGCACTCTGGGACATAAAATGTGCGAGCTGTCATGGCACCTTTGGTGAATCAAATGAAATTTTTACCCCAATTGTGGGAGGCACCACCCTGGCTGACATGAAGTCGGGTCGAGTAGTCGCATTAAACGATAACAAGCAGCCTCAAAGAACGACCTTAATGAAGGTCTCAACTTTATCTTCACTCTGGGATTATATTTATCGGGCTATGCCGTGGAATGCGCCACGTTCGCTTTCTAGCGATGATACTTTTGCTTTGCTGGCCTATATTCTTTCTTTGGCAGAAATCGTGCCGGATAATTTTGTTTTAAATAATGTCAATATTTTTGAAGTACAACAGAAGATGCCTAACCGTAATGGCATGACCTTGAATCATGGTTTGTGGGACGTTGCTGGCAAGCCAGACATACAGTCCAAGGCGTGTATGAATAATTGTGTGGCATTTGTACAAATTGGCTCAAGCTTGCCTGACTATGCGCGGAATGCCCATGGCAATTTGGCCGAACAAAATCGGGAGTATGGACCCTATCGTGGGGTTAATACCACCCAGCCCCCTTTAGCGCAATTGCCACGGCAAATAGTTGCCCTGCCTATTGCCGTGAGCCCCTCTACGGCTAAGGTGAGCGGGCCAAAATTACTTTTTAAAGACAATAATTGTTCTGCTTGTCACGCTGATCATAGTAAGTTGGTAGGCCCCTCGATTACCGACGTGGCCACAAAATATCGCGGTCAGTCTGGCGCTGAGGCTAAACTAGTGACAAAAGTAAAGCTAGGCGGGTCGGGGGTATGGGGATCTATCCCAATGCCACCTCATCCTGACATCTCTAGTAAGGATTTGCAGGTTTTGGTTCATTGGATGCTGACGGGGGAGTAAATACCAGTGCTGGTTAGCTTTGGTGGTGATTTATCGATAAAAGATGTTTAAGTTGACTTAAGGAGTTTTTATGAATAAGCAGCGACGAGATGTATTAAAGTACTCGGCCGTATTTGGAATGATGGCTGCAGCAGGTCTGATTAGTGAAGCGCAAGCCCAGGCTTGGAATAAGGCTGCCTTTGAAGGCAAAAGCCTTGATGATGTTTTTAAGATACTGGGAAGCGCTCCAGAAAAGTCTGGCGCCGTCACCTTGAATGCTCCCGATATTGCTGAAAATGGCGCAGTCGTACCCGTTGGTATTTCTACTACCTTAAAGGCAGATCAAATGGCTATTTTGGTAGAAAAAAATCCCAGCACTTTGGCAGCACTATTTTTTGTTCCTGCTGGCACAGAGCCATTTGTTACTACCCGCATCAAAATGGGCCAAACCTCCAATGTCTATGCCTTAGTAAAAGCAGATGGCAAGTGGTTGATGTCTTCTAAAGAAGTGAAGGTGACTTTGGGTGGTTGTGGCGGTTAGTAGGTAGTTTATAAATATACCAATCTAGATTATTACTAATAGGGATTTTCCCCTTGAACGATTAAGGAGCAATAATGGCTGATCCAATGCGCGTAAGAGCAACCGAAAGCGGCGGTGTGGTTGATGTAAAAATTTTAATGAAGCACGATATGGAATCAGGTCAGCGAAAAGACGCAGCCGGAAAAGTCATTCCAGCTTGGTTTATTAGCACCCTAAATGTAAAGGCCCAAGGTAACGATGTATTTAATGCGCAATTTGGACCTGCAGTATCAAAAGATCCATTTTTGAATTTTAAATATAAAGGTGCTAAAGGTGACAAGCTAGTCGTTAGTTGGATTGATAGCAAAGGCGATAAACGTACCGATGAGGCTACCGTCGCTTAAGTTTGAAATTGCTGCAAATAATAAGGGTTATAAACCATGAGACCGCAATTTGAGCCAAGTTGTAAATCTATTTATGCAATCGTATTTAGCGCCTTTGCATTGCTAGCGTTAGCACAAACTACCCAAGCCCAAACCGCCAGCGATGGGATTGCTAAATATCGCGAAATGATTGCTGATGGCAACCCTGCCGAGCTCTATGAAGCAGCAGGTGAGGAGTTATGGAAAAAACCGATGGGCCCTAAAAATGCGACTTTAGAGCAGTGTGATTTAGGCCTCGGTCCAGGTGTCGTGGTTGGTGCTGCAGCGCAATTACCCCGTTATTTTAAAGATAGTAATCGCGTGCAAGATCTCGAGTCACGCTTAATGACTTGTAGAGAAAAATTGCAAGGTATTGATCCTCAAGCTACCATTGATGCGCCATTTCAGGTGGGTCCTAAAAAAGAGATGGAAGCATTAGTGGCTTATGTTGTCACGCTCTCAAAAGGTAAAAAAATTAATGTTAGTACCACCCATCCCAAAGAAAAAGAAATGATTGCCTTGGGTAAGCGGGCTTTTTTCTTTGAAGGTGGTCCGATGGATTTTTCCTGTGCATCCTGTCACGGCGAAAATGGCAAACGTATACGCCTGCAGGATTTACCCAATATTACTACCCAAGCTGGTGCAGCACTGGGCTGGGGTTCTTGGCCGGCATACCGCGTTTCGAGTGGACAATTTTGGACCATGCAACAGCGATTAAATGACTGTTATCGGCAGCAGCGCTTCCCCTTTCCAATTTATGGTTCGGAGGTCACGATTGCTTTATCCATGTATATGGCAGCAACTGCTAACGGGGGTATTGTGCAAACCCCGGGCCTAAAAAGATAAGAATAGAACCCAATCATGAATAATTTAATCGAAAAAAATAGCTTAGTACGCCGCACTTCAATAATGCTATTGAACATTGGCATCTGCGTAAGTCTAGGTTTTGTAAACGCAGCTATGGCGCAACAAAAACCTGATCCCGCACTTCAGAAAATGATGCAAAGTGGCTTTAAGGCTGACGGTATTGCAGGCTTAGACCGAATACAGCAAGATGAAACTCAAGCTTTTTGTTCTGACCCGGTTTTTGCGAACGGCACTAGTAAAGCAGCAAGCGCTAAACGTGAAGCCATTCAAAAACGGAATCTAGCAGAAATTCAACAGCCATCTGATGGTAAATATGTGGGCGATTGGAAAAAAGGTGAGGCGATTGCGCAAAGCGGACGTGGCGCCACCTGGACAGATACTGCTACCTCGGCAGTTGGTGGCGGTTGTTATAACTGTCATGAAATTGATAAAAAAGAAATTTCTTACGGCAATATTGGCCCTAGTTTATGGAACTACGGTAAGTCGCGTGGCTATTCAAATGAAATGATGGTGTACACCTGGAATCGAATTAATAATTCAAAGGCTTACAACGCGTGCAGTAATATGCCACGCTTTGCACACTTTAAATTACTGAACGAAAAACAAATACAAGATTTAATGGCTTTATTGTTAGATCCTCAGTCGCCAGTTAATCAATAAGGGTTTATGTCAATTCATCGACGCGAGTTTTTGCAGGCGCTAGCCATAGCCGCTGCAGGTGGAATGGGCTTAAGCGCTAATTTTGCTAGCGCACAGGCGGCGGCAAAAAAATTCTATGACTTACCTAGCTTCGGTAATGTCCATTTATTGCACTTTACTGATTGTCATGCGCAACTACTACCAATTTATTTTCGTGAACCCAATGTGAATTTAGGTATCGGGCCACAGGCAGGGCAGATGCCCCATTTAGTAGGAGATTATTTTTTAAAGGCGAATGGAATTGCACCAGGTACGCCGGCAGCACATGCTTTTACTTACTTAGACTTTAGTGCTGCAGCACAAAACTACGGCAAGATGGGCGGCTTTGCCCACCTTTCTACCTTAATTCAGCAAATGAAAGCCTCTCGTCCTAATGCCTTGTTATTAGATGGGGGCGATAGTTGGCAGGGGTCGGGTACAGCCTTGTGGACCAAGGGTCAAGACATGGTTGATGCTTCCTTGGCGCTAGGCGTTGATGTAATGACCGCGCACTGGGAGATGACATTAGGTGAGAAAAGAGTATTAGAAATTGTTGAAAAAGATTTTCGTAACAAAGTTTCTTTCTTGGCCCAAAATATAAAGACGGTTGATTTTGGCGATGATGTCTTTAGTCCTTATATCATTCGGCAAATGAATGGCGTTTCGGTCGCCATTATTGGTCAGGCGTTTCCCTATACGCCAATTGCTAACCCCCGTTATTTTGTACCTAACTGGACTTTTGGAATACAAGAAGAAAATTTACAGAAAAATATTAATGAAGTGGTTGGTAAGGGCGCAAAAGTTGTCGTCTTGCTTTCGCATAATGGCATGGATGTCGATTTAAAATTAGCATCACGGGTTACCGGTTTGCACGCTATTTTAGGTGGGCATACCCACGACGGTGTACCAATTCCGGTGAAGGTAAAAAATAGCTCCGGCGTAACGTTAGTTACTAACGCAGGATCGAATGGGAAGTATTTGGGGGTCCTAGATTTTGATGTCAAGGGCGGCAAACCAGTCGACTTTCGTTATAAATTATTACCGATCTTCTCGAATTTATTGCCTGCCGATAAAGATATGAGCCAATTAATTCAAAAAATTCGCGCACCATTTGAGGCTAACTTAGCTGAAAAATTAGCTGTAACTGACACCTTGCTATATCGCCGGGGTAACTTCAATGGTAGTTTTGACCAGCTTATTTTGAACGGCCTCATGGCGCAAAAGAATGCAGAAATTGCGTTCTCTCCAGGATTCCGTTGGGGCACTTCATTGCTACCGGGACAGACGATTACGATGGAAAATTTACTCGATCAAACTGCGATTACCTATCCCTACACTACTGTTTCTAATATGACGGGAGCAACAATTAAAAATGTTTTAGAGGATGTCGCTGATAATTTATTTAACCCTGATCCTTATTATCAGCAAGGCGGGGATATGGTTAGGGTAGGTGGTTTAACGTACACCATTGATCCAGCTGCAGCGATGGGCGGACGTATTTCCAATATGCGCTTAAATGACAAACCAATTGATGCAGATAAAGCGTATCGTATAGCTGGATGGGCACCCGTTAGTGAAGAATCTAAAGAACTTGGCGGTGAGCCAATTTGGGATGTGATTGCACGCCATTTGCGTGAAACCAAAATCATTAAAGCGGTTAAATTAAATGAGCCTGAGGTTAAAGGAGTTAAAAATAACCCTGGCATGGTTGCTTTAAATTAGGACTCGAAAATGATCTGCGCGTAGTAATTGGTGCAAGTAAAGAGGGAAACAATGAAATATAAATTCACTACTTCAGTATTGCTTAGCTGCATTTTTGCTTGCACTGCGTGTATCGCACAGCTCAGCTTGGCACAAACTACGAATACGCCCACCCAAGTGGTATATCACGTCGATGATGCCGAGGCACAGGGATTAAAAGCCTTACGCAATATTCGCAATCATTTAGATACTGCACCCAGTACGAAAATAATCATGGTGACACATGCCAACGGGGTTGATATCCTGATGGATGGCGCTAAGGATAAAAAAAATAATGTTGACTATGCCCCCTTAGTTGGGGCATTAAAGTCACGTGGTGTGCGCTTCGAGGTTTGTGAAATTACTTTAAAAAATCGTAATTTAAAAAAAGATCAATTTATTCTTGATGCTGACTTTACCCCGTCGGGCGTCGTACGGATAGCTGATCTTCAGGCAAAAGATCATTTTGCTTACATTAAGCCGTAACTACTACACTTATTTATTTAGTCTACTGTAATTTCCTTTAAAATAGCGCCATGTTCAGTTTTCGCGCTAAATCTCTTTTTAAGGCCTACTTTTTTAAAACAATTTGTTTTTTTATAGGTATTTTTTCTGTACATACTTTTAGTTACGCTGCCAATGCCGCCCTTAAAAATGGCAAGCTTATCGAAGAAACGAAGTGTTATGCCTGCCACGCGAAAAAATCAGGCTTTGGTAATGGCGACATGATTTATACGCGTGCTGATCGTAAAGTGACCAGTTATAGCCGCCTCAAGTCCATGATTGCTACTTGCAATAGCGAGCTACGGCTCGATTTATTTCCCGAAGATGAGGCTGATGTTGTGCAATATTTAAACCAGCAGTTTTATCATTTTAAGAATAACTAATTAAGAATAACTAAGCTAGTGCCCAATACAAACGATCTACTTCACCTTAGCCAATATGTCTTGTGGCTTACCTTGGCAGTGACGATTTTGCTGGGTGCACTCATGCAATGGTCGAGTTTCTGCACCATGGGCGCTGTTTCCGATATATTGGTTATGTCTGACTACACGCGCATGCGGCAATGGTCTTTGGCGATAGGGGTAGCGATTATTGGGGTTGCTGTTTTAGCTTCGCAAGGCTATATCGATACCAGTAAATCGATTTACACCAGTAATCGTTTTCTTTATCTCTCGACGATTATTGGTAGTCTTTGTTTTGGTTTTGGCATGGTTCTTGCATCCGGTTGTGGCAGTAAAACCTTGGTACGCATTGGTGGCGGAAATTTAAAGTCAGTCGTGGTATTTTTTGTTTTAGGCTTAGTTTCTTATATGACCTTAAAAGGGTTCTTAGCGGTTTTGCGCGTCAATACGATTGATACTTTATTTCTACCATTGAGCACTACGCAAGATCTGCCAAGCATTCTCGCAGCGCAAACTAGTATTGCGAAGACCCATTTGCAACTCATATTAGGATTACTCATCGGTGGCGCATTTATCCTCTTCGCTTTGCTGAAAAAATCGTTTTGGCAACTCAGTAATCTAGTCGCAGGTGCTGGGGTTGGCTTAGCAATTATTGCTATTTGGTGGGTATCTGGATATCTCGGCTTTGTTGCTGAAGATCCCAAGACCCTTGAGGAAGTATTTTTAGTTACTAATTCTGGGCGGATGGAAAGCCTTTCCTTTGTAGCGCCATACGCTTATACCCTCGACTGGCTGATTTTATTTAGTGATACCTCGAAAGTTTTGACCCTTGGAATTGTGGCGGTTGGTGGCATGATTATTGGCGCCTTTTTAAGCGCAATGCTCACTAAAACATTTCGTTGGGAGACGTTTCATGGTGTCGAAGATACTGGCAATCATTTGTTGGGTGCTGCCTTGATGGGTTTTGGCGGAGTTACTGCTCTGGGATGTACGATTGGTCAAGGTTTAAGTGGGGTATCTACCTTAGCACTAAGCGCATTTTTGGCTTTACCAGGATTTATTGGCGGGGCGTGTCTAGGTTTGTGGTATCTGCAGTGGCGTCTTGAGCGTCAGCTAAATTAAAAGGCAGGTGAGCTATGCACATTGATTGGGCTGCATTTACACCTATCCCGGCATTATTAGGCGGCATTATTTTGGGCCTGGCTGTGGCGCTCTATATTCATTTGCATGGTCGAATCTTAGGTGTTAGCGGAATTATTGGTGGCCTTACAAAACCGCAGGCAGGTGATTGGGCATGGCGGCTCAGTTTCACGTTGGGTTTATTGTCTAGCCCTTTGTGGGCCGGCTTATTTTTTGACTTGCAAGCTATCCAGATCATTGATGCAGGTTGGGGTGCATTAATTATTGCCGGACTTTTGGTAGGTTTTGGAGCTAGTTATGGCTCAGGATGTACAAGTGGCCATGGTATTTGTGGGCTTTCACGACTTTCCTTCCGCTCGCTAATCGCTACCCTAACTTTTATGGGCGCTGGGTTCATTACTGTTTTTTTGCTGCGCCATGTTTTTTAAGATGCCTTTTGGAGCCCAATAATGAAACGTAGTTTTGCTCTGCTTAGTCAATTTGCTATTGGTGTTATTTTTGGATTAGGCCTAATTATTTCTGGGATGACCAATCCGCAGAAAATTTTGCAATTTCTCGATCTTGCTGGCAGTTGGGACCCCAGTCTAATTTTTGTCATGCTCGGCGGGATTTTAGTCAGTTTGGCCGCATTCTATCTTGCTCGCAAACGCACTGAAGCTTGGTTTGGTGGGCTCGTTGAGTGGCCAAAAAGTAGCCCAATCGACCGCCATTTAGTGATTGGCAGTCTGTTATTTGGCATCGGTTGGGGGGTTGCTGGATTTTGCCCCGGGCCGGCAATTGTCGCCTTAGGGTCTGGACATGTAAAGGCCTTGGTTTTTACCTGCATGATGTTGATCGGCATGCTAATTTATCAACAGTTAGGCAGCCAAATTAAAAACCGTCTACATTAATCACATTGAATGCTTTTTAAGAGGTTGAAATGAGTATTGGAATTGCTTGTCATAATGCATTATTTGGTACGGCTGGACAAATTACGCCAGCTGATTTAGCTGAAATTGCCGCCCAAGGCTATAAAAGCGTAATCAACAATCGCCCAGATTATGAGGAGGGGCCAGAACAACCTCCCCATGATTCGATTCAGGCTGAAGCCTTAAAACTCGGCTTGAATTATGCTTTTTTACCCGTTGTTAGTGGCGCCATCACGCTTGAGCAGGTAGAGGAAATGGCGCGCTTGTTAAAAACATTGCCCGAACCGATTTTGGCCTTTTGCCGCTCAGGCGCTCGCTCGACTAATTTATATCAAATGGCGGTGCATCTCAATCAAGAGCGCAGTTAAAAATGCCCCGCTTGTTAAATACCGAAGAGCGCAGTGCCATTGCAGGCGATTATCCTGCCTGGCAAATTCAGCAGCAGCGCGATGCAATGAGCCGGACTTTTTTGTTTGCTAATTTTGAGGCTGCATTTCGCTTTATGCAAGGTTGCGCCGTGTATGCCGAACAAATCGATCATCATCCCGAGTGGTTGAATGTTTGGAATCGTGTTGAGGTCGTACTATCAACGCATAGTGCAGGCGGGTTAACTCAACTTGATCTGCAATTGGCTAAATGGATGGATCAAACGGCCAGCGCAATCGGCTTGCAGCCACCAAAATCATAAAATGCGTACTTGGTTCATGAGGCGTAACTGTTCATTTACGCCACGACAGCTTAGTTATTTTTATCTTTCTTTGGCTGGCTTTTCATTATTGGTAGGAACCTATTTTTTATTGCAAGGGGTCTGGATCATTATTTGTTTTACTTTGCTTGAATTAACGATCGTGGCCATTGCTCTACTCGTTTATGCGCGTCATGCGCTTGATTATGAAAAAATTTCAGTTGATGGCGATCAACTTATTTATGAAAAGAGTTGGGGCGGTCAAGTGAGTCGATGTCAATGGAACGCCCGCTGGGTGGAATTAATTCATCTGCATAATGATCCTAATCAATTAGCTTTACGTTACGGTAATGAAAAAAAGCCGATTGGACTTTTTTTACGCAATGCCGATCGACCCCGTTTTGAGCGTGATTTAAGCCTACATCTCACTTAAATCGACTGAATTTAAAGGACTTTATGAGAATTGAAATACCAGAGAATAAGCGTTTTGTTCATGAGTCAATAATGGACATTCGCTGGGGCGATATGGACGCCTTTCAACACGTGAATAACACCCTTTATTTTCGTTATATGGAGCAATCCCGCATTGACTGGATTGTGTCTTTAGGTTTTACCAATATGGTTGATAAGGAAGCCTTGTTGATGGTGAATGGATTCTGTAATTTTTATGCACAGCTATCCTTTCCTGGCACATTGCTGGTGCAGACCTTTATTGGGAATATTGGAAACACTAGCATTGATTTATACAACACCATTGCTTTGGCAAATGCGCCAGAAACGATTTGTGCTGCTGGTGGTGCCACGATGGTGTGGGTCGATTTGGCAACGAATAAATCCCGTCCTTGGCCCGAGCATATTTTAAAAATATTGCAATAACTATATTCCCAGCGCGTGTCTAAATTATTGCCGGAGCAGATGGTAGATTTTTCTCAATACGATGCCATTATTGATACGCGCTCTCCGGCTGAATTTGCTCTCGATCATATTCCTGGCGCGGTTAATTACCCGGTTTTAAATAATGACGAGCGCGCACGGATTGGCACAATTTATAAAAATGACTCCGCTTTTGCCGCGAAAAAAATTGGCGCAGCTTTGGTGGCGCGGAATATTGCAGCACACTTAGAAAATCATTTTTTAGCCTTTCCCTATAGCTGGCGCCCCCTTATTTACTGTTGGCGCGGTGGCGAAAGGAGCGGGGCGTTTACCCTGATTCTGCAGCGTATTGGCTGGAAGGCCGAGCAGTTGGTGGGCGGATACCAGGCTTTTAGGCGTCATGTCATTAGCGACCTCAATGATTTTGCTGGCCAGTTTTCTTTTGTCGTTATCTGCGGCATGACGGGAACCGGTAAAACCCGTCTATTGGCTGAATTACAGAAACGGCAGGCGCAAGTTCTTGATCTAGAGGGCTTAGCAATGCATCGGGGTTCAGTCTTAGGGCATCACCCGATAGCCGAACAACCAAGTCAAAAAAGTTTTGAAACTGCGTTGTGGAATACCTTGCGTTTATTCGACCCCACTAAGCCAGTTTATGTGGAATCGGAAAGTAAAAAAGTAGGGGGCTTGCATATCCCCGACCTTTTAATGGCACGAATTCGGGAAGGAAGTTGCATTGAAATCGAAGCCGCGATTGAATTACGTGTGCAATGGTTAATGGATCAATACCAGCATTTTTTAATCGATGTGCCGACTTTAGAAGCCAAGCTGATCAGTTTAACTGCACGTTATGGCAGAGTCAGAATTGAGGAATGGTGCGCCGCTGCTCAAGCGGGTGAATTTACTTGGCTGGTGAATGCCTTGTTAGTCCAGCATTATGATTCCGCCTATCAGCAATCGATTGAGCGAAACTTCACGCATTACGGCTCTAAGCAGCAGCTGCGTTTAGCAGCGCTGAGTCCGGCAGCTTTTAGTGCCTTGGCTGATCAATTACTGGCCTTAAAGCAAACTTAATTAAAGGCTTGAATGCCCGTCTGGGCACGACCTAAAATAAGCGCATGAATATCATGCGTACCTTCATAGGTGTTCACAACTTCTAAATTCAGTAAATGCCGAATCACGCCATACTCATCTGAAATACCATTACCGCCATGCATATCGCGGGCCATGCGGGCAATATCCAACGCTTTGCCACAAGAATTGCGTTTCATAATTGAGGTAATTTCAGGGGAGGCGAGATGTTCGTCTTTCATGCGCCCTAAGCGTAGGCAACCCTGTAGACCGAGACAAATTTCAGTTTGCATATCGGCAAGCTTTTTTTGAATCAGCTGGTTGGCTGCCAAGGGGCGACCAAATTGCTCGCGGTCAAGCGTATATTGCCGGGCTGCATGCCAACAAAATTCTGCTGCTCCTAAGACACCCCAAGCAATACCGTAACGTGCTGAGTTTAAGCAGGTGAATGGGCCTTTTAAGCCAGTCACGTGCGGCAATTCATTTTCGCTGGGGACAAACACTTTTTCCATCACGATTTCACCCGTAATTGAAGCGCGTAAACCCATCTTGCCGGTAATTTTTGGTGTGCTTAAACCTGGCATGCCCTTTTCCAGAATAAAGCCTCGAATCTCACCGGCATCATTTTTAGCCCAGACGATAAAGACATCAGCAATGGGTGAATTCGAAATCCACATTTTGGCACCCGACAACTCAAATCCCCCTGGAACACTATGGGCCCGCGTAATCATGCCGCCAGCATCAGAGCCAAAATTAGGCTCAGTAAGACCAAAACAACCAATGAGTTCGCCAGTGGCTAATTTAGGTAAATATTTTTGTTTTTGTTCTAAGCTGCCAAATTCATTGATAGGGACCATCACCAAAGAGGATTGCACGCTCATCATCGAGCGGTAACCCGAGTCAACCCGCTCGATTTCTCTGGCGATTAGGCCATAGGAAACATAATTTAAATTAGCGCCGCCGAATTCTTCAGGAATGGTGATGCCAAGCAAACCCAATTCGCCCATCTCTCGAAAAATACCGACATCGGCTTTCTCCTCGCGAAAGTCGGCCTGAATACGAGGTGCTAAGCGCCCTTGAGCATACTCAAAGGCGGCCTCGCGCACCATCCGCTCTTCGGTCGTGAGTTGCTGGTCTAGCAGCAGGGGGTCAGCCCAATTAAAAGGGGTTTTACTCATGTTATTTACTCACTTTTTAGGCTTTGAAATAGGGCTGGGCAAAACCAGCCAATTAGCACTATTCTATTCAATTAATTACTTTACGATCTAGCGCACTCCGCTATGGAAAAAAACCCGCCGCCGCGCCGCCATTATCGCTACTACGATTTAATCCTAGTGGCCTTTGTGGTTGTGCTGCTTTGCTCTAATTTTATTGGCGCAGGGAAGGTGGGGACGATTGATTTGCCCTATTTTGGCCCAGTTATTTTTGGTGCCGGGGTACTCTTTTTTCCAATTGCCTATTTTTTTGGCGACATCATGACCGAGGTGTATGGCTATGCCTATGATCGGCGCGCAGTTTGGGCGGGTTTTGCCGCTTTAATTTTTGCTGCAATCATGGCGCAAGTCGTGATTACCTTGCCCATTGCCCCTGGCTCTTATATGGCAAATTATCAGCAAGGTCTGGAAACTGTTTTTGGGAATTCATGGCGCATTGCATTGGCATCCATTTGTGCGTTTTGGTGCGGTAGTTTTGCTAACGCTTTTGTATTAGCAAAATTAAAAATTGCCACGGCAGGACGTTTTTTATGGCTACGGGCAATTGGCTCAACTGCAGTCGGCGAATTAATCGATTCAGCGCTATTTTATTTGCTAGCCTTTTATGGCATATGGCCTCTGGCTGAATTGGTACAAATTGCCTTAGCGCAATATGTACTAAAAACCGGCTGGGAAGTTCTAGCAACCCCGCTCACCTATTGGGTAGTCAACTTCTTAAAACGCAAAGAACAAGAAGATCATTATGATATCCATACGAATTTCACCCCCTTTCGCATGCGCGTTGACCGCTAGGAGAAACTATGAAGTCCTTTATTGATCCCACCATATTACCCAGTGAAATTACCCCGAAGGCAATTTTTGAGCAACGCCGCGCATTAATTAAAGTAGCGGCAGCAGGGGGGTTCGGGGCTGGTCTCGTACCTTGGTTTGCGCGTGAAGCATTTGCGCAAGCAGCACCTGCTGGGCCTCCGGCAGGAGGGGTTAAATTAAAAACCATTCCTTCAAGCTTTTCCACTACCGAAACACTATCTGCTTATAAAGATGTCACTACTTATAATAATTTTTATGAGTTTGGTACCGATAAAGCCCAGCCTCACGAAACTGCCAAAAGCTTAGAAACCAGACCGTGGACAGTTACTGTAGAGGGTCTCGTCAAAAAACCGCAGACTTTTGATATTGATGCTTTGCTGAAATTGGCGCCAATGGAAGAGCGCATTTATCGCATGCGCTGTGTTGAAGGCTGGTCGATGGTAATTCCTTGGAATGGCTATTCTTTGTCTAAATTGCTCAACCTAGTTGAGCCTACTAGCGCCGCCAAATATGTCGAATTTATTTCACTAGCGGACCGCAAGCAAATGCCTGGTGTTAATTCATCAGTGTTAAATTGGCCTTATCGAGAGGGCTTGCGCCTAGATGAGGCGATGAACCCCTTGGCCTTACTTACTTTTGGTTTATATGGTGAGGCCTTGCCAAAGCAAAATGGCGCCCCGGTACGCATGGTTATTCCATGGAAGTATGGTTTTAAAAGTGCTAAGTCAATCGTTAAAATTCGCTTAACCGATCAGCAGCCACCAACCAGCTGGAATATGTCGGCCCCAAGTGAATATGGCTTTTATTCCAACGTGAACCCGAATGTTGATCATCCCCGCTGGAGCCAAGCTACAGAGCGACGGATCGGTGACGGGCGAGGTTTTTTTGCGCCTAAAATAAAAACTGAAATGTTTAATGGTTATGGTAATCAGGTTGCGAGCTTGTATGCAGGCATGGACCTTAAAAAATTCTATTAACCAAACGGTTTTTTTAAAGGGGTTCAAGTCCCTGGTTTTTTTGTTGGCACTACTTCCGCTAGTGCGACTTATTTATTTTGCTTACAGCGATCAATTAGGCGCCAACCCAATTGAGTTTATTACTCGGTCAACAGGAACTTGGACCCTCGTTTTATTTTGTCTTACTTTAGGTATGACACCGCTGCGCTTAATTACCGGTTGGAGCGGTTGGCTACGAGTGCGTCGTATGCTTGGGCTATTCGTATTTTTTTATGCCTGTTTGCATTTTTTAATTTGGCTTTGGTTAGACCAAGATTTCAACCTCGTATCAATGATAAAAGATGTCATTAAACGCCCCTTTATAACTATGGGGTTTATTAGTTTTGTATTGCTTATTCCGTTGGCACTCACGTCAAACCAGTGGTCGCAGCGTAAACTAGGGCGCCGCTGGGCTTTATTACACCGTCTGGTTTATGTGATTGCAGGCACGGCAATTTTGCATTATTGGTGGGATAAGGCGGGTAAAAATAACTTTTCAGTCGTCTCGATTTATCTGGGGGTTATTATCTTATTACTTGCCTTGCGAATACCGGTAATAAAAAAACAACTGAATCGATTCCAACTTACCCAATCGAACTCAGCTCTTTAGGAATTTTTAAATGCCATTGAAGCCTATTCTCTGCAGATTAATACCATTGACTGCGCTGGTTTTCAGCTTGATCCTGAGCGTTACCAACGTTGTGGCACAGTCTAAAGATCTGGCCTATCCCAATCGTCAAATTACCTTAATTATTCCTTTTCCACCTGCGGGAGCAACAGATGCCTTAGGGCGCATGTTGTCACAAAAACTAACCCAACGTTTAGGGCAAACGGTAATTGTCGATAATCATCCTGGCGCGGGTGGTTCAATTGGCTCAAATTTAGTCGCACGAGCTGCACCTGATGGCTACACTTTGCTTTTGTCAACCGGAAGTACTCATGCTGTGGCACCAAGCTTTACTAAAAAATTACCTTATGACACGCAAGCCGACTTTACGCCAATTGGGGGCGTCGCAATTGCACCTGGTTTACTAACAATCACTAAAACTTTACCAGTTAAAAACCTGAAAGAATTCATCGAATATGCGCGGGCTCATCCGAATGAGATTAATTATGCGACAAGTGGTAATGGCACTGTAATGCATTTAAATGCTGAGTCATTAAAAGCAACAGCCCGTTTTAATATGACGCACATTCCTTATAAGGGGTCAGCTTTGGCTACGCCTGATTTAATTTCGGGTAAAGTTCATTTGTTATTTGATACAACGATTGCAAGCTTGCCCCTAGTAACTGACGGCAAGTTAATGGCCTTAGGGGTTGCAAGCCCTAAGCGTTCACCTTTATTGCCAAATGTGCCGACCATTGCCGAGGCTGGCAAAGATTATGGCCTTGGACAATTTGAAACGTCGAATTGGTTTGGGCTATATGGGCCTAAAAATTTATCAGCCGAGATCGTGAATAAGCTAAACGCCGCATTAAATACAGTATTACTTGAGAAAGATACTAGAGAACGTTTAGCGCTTTTGGGTGCTGAGCCGATACCTGGGAGCCCTGAAAAATTTGCCACGATGGTTGCGCTTGATCGGGTGCGGTGGACCAAAATTATTCAACAAAATCAAATTTCGCTCGACTAATTTATTAACTGGAATAATATGCAATTTAATTGGCACAACCCTTATCCCACGATACGTATGCCAGTAATGGGACGAAATGTGGTTTCGACCTCACATCCCTACGCAGCTCAGGCTGGCTTAAAGATTTTGCACCAGGGAGGTAACGCCATCGATGCTGCGATTGCCGCCGCCGCCGCTTTGATGATTGTTGAGCCGGTTTCTAATGGCCTAGGTAGTGATTGTTTTGCGATCGTGTGGGATGGTCAGGAATTGCATGGCTTAAATGCTTCTGGGGTAGCCCCGCAGGCATGGAATCCGGCTTACTATGCAAAAAAATATGGCACCGAGGCAAATGGTCTTGCTAAACGACCGATGCGTGGCTGGGATACCGTCACGGTTCCTGGTGCTCTAGCTGGTTGGGAGGCCTTGCATACTCGGTTTGGTTCATTACCATTAGCTGATTTATTACAGCCCGCCATTGAAATTGCTGAACGCGGTTACGCGCTGCCGTTAATAGTGGCGCATAAATGGGCCGCCGCAATTCCGGATATACAAAACCAGCCAGGTTTTGCTGCTGCTTTTATGCCGCATGGTAGAGCGCCACATGCAGGAGAGCGATTTACTTTTCCAAGTGCTGCGCGCTCCTTAAAAGTGATAGCAAAAAATGGTGTGCGGGAATTCTATGAAGGGGAAATTGCCGAAGCGATTGTGGCGTTTGCGAAGGCAACTGATGGTGCCATGACTTTAGCCGACTTAAGCGCATATCGTCCCGATTGGGTGGGTACGATTCAGCAGAGTTTACGGGCTACTGATGGTAAGCAATATGACTTACATGAAATTCCACCAAATGGTCAGGGCATTGGCGCATTAATTGCCTTGGGAATCTTGCAACATTTTGATTTAGCGAGTTTGCCAGTTGATGGGATTGAAAGTCAGCATTTACAAATTGAGGCGATGAAGTTAGCTTTTGCCGATGTGTATCAATATCTTGCTGACCCGCGTTCAATGGCAGTGACGCCAGAACAAATGCTCAATCCGAGTTATTTAGCTGAGCGAGCTAAGCTGATTAATCCTAAAAAGTCGACCCATTTTAAATATGGCTTACCAGCGTCGGGTGGTACCGTATATTTAACTACCGCTGATGCGCAGGGACGAATGGTGTCTTTTATTCAAAGTAATTACATGGGCTTTGGTTCGGGAGTGGTCGTTCCGGAGTGGGGCGTTAGCCTGCAGAATCGGGGTTATGGTTTTTCGCTTGATCCGCAATCTGCCAATGTGGTTGCCGGGGGTAAACGGCCATTTCACACCATCATTCCTGCTTTCCTTACCCGCAATGATGGCGGCAAGGTTTTCCCGCAAATGAGTTTTGGGGTCATGGGGGGCGATATGCAACCCCAAGGCCATTTACAAACTTTAGTGCGCATGATGACATATCAGCAGCAGCCCCAGGCCGCCTGTGACGCACCGCGTTGGAAGGTGAACCGCGATTTCACCTTAGATGTTGAGTCGAACATGAACCCCGCCACGGTAGCCGGCCTCATTGCCATGGATCACACCCTGAAAAAGATTGATGATCCCTATATGGACTTTGGCTCAGGACAGTTTATTTGGCGCTTAAGTGATGATCTGGAAGATGGCTATATCGCCGCTAGTGACAGTCGGCGCGATGGCTTGGCAGCTGCGTATTAAGGCTGTGAAACACTTGAAATAGCACAATCAGGCGCCAACACCGTTAAAATAGGCAGTTTGCTATAAAACATTCCTATTTAGAAGGTTATCGTGCTGTCAGCATCTAATATTACTATGCAGTTTGGGGCTAAGCCCTTGTTTGAAAATATCTCAGTTAAATTTGGTGGCGGTAACCGCTATGGCTTAATTGGCGCTAACGGTTGTGGCAAATCCACCTTCATGAAAATCTTGGGCGGCGATCTCGAGCCCACTAGCGGAAATGTCAGCCTAGACCCAAATATTCGTTTGGGCAAGTTACGCCAAGATCAATTTGCTTTTGAGGATGTGCGCGTGCTTGACGTCGTGATGATGGGGCATGAAGAAATGTGGCAGGCGGCAGCAGAACGGGATGCAATTTATGCTAACCCCGATGCGAGTGATGAAGACTATATGCACGCTGCTGAGCTTGAAGCGAAGTATGCTGAATATGGCGGCTACACTGCAGAAGCGAAAGCCGGCGAGTTATTACTCGGCATTGGCATTCCCATTGAGCAACACGATGGCCCGATGAGCAATATTGCGCCTGGCTGGAAATTACGCGTCTTGTTAGCGCAAGCACTTTTTTCTGATCCCGATGTTCTTCTTCTAGATGAGCCGACGAATAATTTAGATATTCACTCGATTCATTGGCTTGAAGAAGTGTTAAATAATTTTAATAGCACCATCATCATTATTTCCCATGATCGCCATTTTTTAAATGAAGTATGTACGCATATGGCCGATATGGATTTTGGCACGCTCAAAGTGTATCCCGGTAATTATGATTCTTATATGCTAGCTTCGGTGCAAGCGCGGGCCCAGCAAATGGCCTCGAATGTCAAGGCTAAAGAAAAGATTGCAGAACTACAGGCTTTTGTTAGTCGCTTCTCAGCGAACGCCTCAAAGGCTCGCCAAGCGACATCGCGGCAGCGGCAGTTAGAAAAGATCGAGATAACTGAAATCAAACCCTCTTCACGACAAAATCCGTTCATTCGCTTTGACTCGGAAAAGAAATTGCATAACATGGCAGTCGAGTGCAATGGCCTAACTAAAGATTTTGATCGGACTATTTTTAAGAACTTTAAATTAGGTGTGCGTGCCGGCGAGAAAATTGCCATTATTGGTCAAAATGGTGCTGGCAAAACAACCTTACTAAAAACGATTTTAAGTAAACGCTTTAACGGTCTACAGGCTGATAAAGGTGATGTGAAATGGGCTGAAAATGCGAATGTTGGGGTGATGCCACAAGATACCAGTGAGCTATTTCCTGACGAAACAACCTTGATGGAGTGGATGAGTGGCTATCGCAATACAGGGGATGATGATCAGGTAGTGCGTGGTACTTTAGGCCGCTTGTTATTTTCTGGTGACGATATTGGGAAGTCGGTCAAGGTCTTATCTGGCGGCGAGAAGGGGCGGATGATTTGGGGGCAACTCATGCTCCAAAAGCACAATGTGCTGGCGATGGATGAACCCACCAACCATATGGATATGGAATCGATTGAAAGCCTACAAATTGCCCTCGAAAAATATGAAGGCACGCTACTCTTTGTTTCGCACGATCGTGAGTTTGTATCGGCCCTAGCCAATCGTATTTTGGAAGTTAAAATGGACGGATCAGTCGTTGATTATTCTGGTACTTACGAGGAATATTTACGCAGCCAAGCCATTACGGGTTAGTTCATGATTTATTTAAATATCAATAAGGAGATGTAATGCAATTAACAAAGAAACTGGTTTTTACTGTCTCAGTATTAACGAGCATTTGTTTCATCGCTCCAACCTCACAGGCAGCTGAGTTTCCTGGCGATCGGCCGATCACACTAATTGTGCCTTTTGCTGCTGGTGGTCCTACCGATAAAGTAGCGCGTGAGCTTGCCTTAGTTATGGGCAAGCAATTAAAGGGGCAAATTATTGTTGAAAATACCCCGGGCGCCGGCGGAACCATTGCGGCAAAAAAAGTAGTAATGGCTCCAAAAGATGGTCATACATTGTTAATCCATCATATTGGTATGTCGACTGCTCCTGCTTTGTATAAAAATCTTGGTTTCGACCCAATGAATGATTATGAATATATTGGTCAGGTTGCCGATGTACCGATGATGCTCATTGCAAATAAAGATTTGCCCCCCAAAAACTTCAAAGATTTAGTGCCTTACATGAAGGCGAATACCAGCAAGATTGCTTATGCTAATGCAGGTATTGGCTCGGCTAGTCATTTATGCGGTTTACTCTTAATGAGTCGGATACAAATTGACTTAACTACCGTTCCTTACAAGGGAACTGCTCCTGCTTTAACTGATCTGATGGGCAATCAGGTCCAGCTCATGTGCGATCAAACTACGAACATCGGCACTCAAGTCACTGCAGGCGCTGTTAAGGCTTATGGTACGACTACCTTGCAACGGATTAAAGCCTATGACAAAGTGCCAACCTTGAACGAAGAGGGTTTGAAAAACTTTGAAGTTAAAGTATGGCACGGTGTTTATGCACCAAAGGGAACCCCTAAGGCTGATGCTGATAAATTAGCCGCTGCCCTGAAGGCTGCAATTCAAGATCCTGGCTACAAAAGTAAGATGGCTGAAATGGGTGTTGAAATTCCGAGTCAAGCTAATGCTAGCCCAGAGGGATTGAAAAATCACTTGAAAGCACAGATTGATTTATGGTCGCCAATTATTAAAGCAGCTGGAGTCTACGCAGACTAATTAAAGCTTTTCATTCTTAGTCTGGAAGCGCATCGCAGTACCTTCGGATTGAATGCGTTCCCAGACTATTTTTTTTTCTACTGGAGATAAAAAAACCCAGTTACAGACTTCCTGTGCAGTTCTGCCACAACCCATACAAATTTCATCAAATAGGGTCGAGCAGACGCCAATACAGGGGGAATCAGAATCAGCATCACCAATTAATAATGAATTTGCACCATCGCTCATAGGCATACTTTAGCTGATATTTACATTTCTGTTTTGACGTAAGGGCGAATGCTCTTGAAGTTCATCAATATATTCGGCAATGCCTTCGCGCTCACGCTCTAAAAATCGGTCTACTGCACTTAAAAAGCGTTCATCAGCTAACCAATGCGCTGATTGTAAGGTGGTGGGCAGAAACCCGCGAGCCATTTTGTGCTGGCCTTGCGCGCCACCTTCGAATAATTGAATTTTCTCCGTGATACAAAATTCAATAGCTTGGTAATAAGCAGTTTCAAAATGTAAACAGGGTAGGTGTTCGAGACACCCCCAATAGCGACCATAGGCAGTTGAGATGGGTGCTGCGCGATCAACGACCAATAAGGAAGCAGCAATAGCTTGTTCATTCCGTTGAGCAAAAATTAAATGGAGATTTTCAGGCATACGCTCTGCCCATTGCATAAAAAAATCTTGATTGAGGTAGGGCGTAGAGTGATGCTCAAAATAGGTGTTGGCATAACAACGATAAAAGAATTGCCAATCCTCCTGAGTCGCTGCCGTCCCCGCAAGATGTTTAAACGTAATGCCTGCTTGCTCAACGATTCGCCGTTCACGGCGAATATTCTTGCGCTTCTTCATGTTAAGACTATTTAAAAAGCCCTCGAAGTCGATAAATGATTGATTATGCCAATGAAACTGCACTGCATTGCGAAGTAAAAAGCCATCCGCCACTAAGGCCGACAAACTCTCCTCGAGGGGAAATAAAACATGCGCAGAGGATAAATGGTTTTGTTTAACTAATTGTTTAAGGCCGTGAACAAGTGCAGTGCGCTTTTCCGCCGAGTGCGCGAGAATTCGACCGCCTTGCACTGGCGTAAAAGGAATCGCGCACAATGCCTTGGGATAGTATTGCAAGCCGTTTTGGTTATACGCTTCAGCCCAAGCCCAGTCGAAGACGTATTCACCGTAAGAATGGCGTTTGAGATAAAGCGGCATTGCCCCGCATATTTCAGTATTACCTGTCTCACGCAAAATGAGATGCGCCGGTTGCCAGCCAGTTTCATTACCAACGCAACCGGTCTCTTCAAGCGTAGCTAGAAATTCGTAGCGTAAGAAAGGACCAGAATCGGGCTCTAATAATGAATTCCATATAGCACCTTTGATTTCAGCAAGGCTCTGAACAACTTCAATTGAGTAAGACATCAGAATTTATTAGTTAAAGAAATGTTGCTTTCATCCTACCAAACATGAGGATTAGCATTGAGCCAAGCATCGGTGAGATAGGGCGCCTGTTTAGCAAAGATGAGGGTAGTATTTTCTGTTAACAGAGAGCCGGCTTCAATCGATAATAAGCTGGTCGCAAATGATTCGACTTGGCCATTATCATTTCTGCGCATGATGAGATTGGGCGTTACTTCAGAGGGATGTTTTAAACTTGCCGCTGCCAATAGATCGGCTACGGCTTTTAAAGTATTGTGATGAAATGCAGCTACTCGCTGACCTTTATCTAAGGGATCAAGGGCTTTTTGACGTTGCAGATTTTGGGTTGCAACACCAGTGGGGCAACGATCAGTGTTACAAATACGTGATTGAATACAGCCAATAGCAAACATAAATCCCCGTGCTGAGTTGCACCAATCTGCTCCTATCGCACAGGTCCGCAGGACGTCAAAGGCAGAGATAATTTTCCCCGCCGCGCCGAGCCGAATTTGACTGCGTAAGTTGACGCCCACCAGCGTGCTATGAATTAAGCGTAAAGCATCGCGCATCGGCATGCCCACATGATCAATAAATTCTACCGGCGCTGCACCTGTACCACCTTCACTGCCATCCACCACAATAAAGTCTGGGGTAATGCCGGTTTCAAGCATCGCCTTCACGATAGCAAACCAATTTTCTGGCTGACCAATACAAAGTTTGAAGCCTATAGGTTTACCGTTGGTGCTAAGGCGCAATTGCGCAAGAAAATGCATAAATTCGATTGGCGTATGAAAGGCAGTATGGCGATGCGGTGAAACACAGTCTTTGCCTAGAGGAATATCACGCGTTTTCGCAATTTCTGGAGTAATTTTTGCCGCTGGCAGAACGCCGCCATGCCCTGGTTTTGCGCCTTGTGATAATTTGATCTCAATCATTTTAATTTGCGGATCGTTAGCGACCGCGGTAAATTTCGCTAAGTCAAAGTGTCCGCTTGCGGTACGGCAACCAAAATAGCCCGAGCCAATTTCCCAAATCAGATCACCACCGTATTTACGGTGATAGGGAGAAACCGATCCCTCACCAGTATCTTGAGCAAAGCCACCTAGTTTCGCCCCCTTATTCAGTGCTAAGATCGCATTTGCAGAAAGGGAGCCAAAGCTCATTGCAGAAATATTGAAAATTGAAATAGCATAAGGTTGAGTGCACGCATTGCCCCCGACTTCAACATGGAGGCTTTTAATGGGTACCTTAGGCGATGGTGCATTGGCATACGCAAGCCATTCGTAACCAGGTGCATAGACATTTTCGAGCGTACCAAATGCGCGTTGATCAGATAAATTTTTCGCCCGCTGGTAAACAATTGCGCGTTGATTGCGTGAAAAGGGTACCTTATCGGTATCTGATTCAATTAAATATTGGCGAATTTCAGGGCGAATGGCTTCCATCCAAAAACGAATTAAACCCGCCACAGGATAATTTTTTAAAACCGCATGCTTAGTCTGTAATAGATTAAAGAGACCAATCAGTGATAGGGTAGCAAAAAGAATGAAGCCAAACCAAGCAATAATCGGTTTTGGTTCGGATAAAATCAGGTACGCAAGGAATATGGATAGCACAATACACAAATGCCAAACCAGGTGACGGTGAAAAAAGGTCGATAATTTCATCCCCCCATTCTAGTGAATATTGGCAGGATCGTTTTATTTGGTTAGACTAAGATGTACCAGTATGATGTAATTTACGCTGTTCTAGCTTGTCAATGGAAATTTCTACCTCTACTCTTTAGGGTTGTCATAAAAATGAAATACATGCTTTTATTCTGCTTTACCTTAATAAGTGCCACTATTTTGACGGCTTGTGGCGGCAGCCGGATTGGTAGCACCGATAAAATGCCTGAGTCAGGATTTTTGCCGAATTACAAGCTTTTACAGCCTGTTCAGGATATGCCCCAAGATGTACAACTGTGGCGCTATCGCAAGGCGGGCTTGTCGCCAAGTCAATATACCGAAGTTATTGTTGACCCAATTTATCTGAATCAAACCGAATATTCTGGTCAAATTACGCCGCAAATGGTGACTGAAACCAAAGTGATTTTAGATCAAACTATTCGTGCAGCAATTGTGAATAAGGGCTTAAAAATCGTTACTCAACCAGGTCCCAAAGTGGTGCGGGTTTCCCTAGCTATTACTGGAGCAGAGTTAACAAATGACAATTTAAAAGTATGGAATTTCACGCCGATTGGCTTAGCCACTAATGCGGCTGCTTATGCCGGAGGATTGAATTCAAAAACGCCAGCTTTAGTGGTAGAAAATAAAATTACTGATAGCCAATCAAATGATTTTATTGGCGGCGGTGTTGTTACCGTTCAGGGCGAATCATTTCGTTTGGAATCTAGTTCGTTAAAAGCGTTTCAAGATATGGCTAAACGTATTGTGACTTTAGCTTTAGAAGCTCCAGGTAAATAAGCCGTACTTTTAAGCTTGGCTTTGTTTAATACTGCAGACGTATTCCATCATTTTCAATTTGGATTTGTTTGGGGGTATTGCCAAGTAGAGGTGAACTAGTTTCAAAGCGATAAATGATTTGTTGCTCTAAAAGGGCTGGCACTATTTTTTTGAGTAAGGTGCTTATTTGTTGCGAGGTGTCGGTATCACTATCAACCGTAAATAATGCAAGCTGAGGCTGTGCAAGTTGCACTATGCGATCGCTAGCTTTATATTGCAAGCCAGAATTTAAGGCAATTTTCCCGGCATAGGTTTTCTTTCCAAGGGCTGGCCCGTTAACGACATAATGTGCCTTCAATTCAACCCGTTGTTCGGTTGCTAGTAAAACAATCTCTGGGTCTTTGAAGATTATTTGGGCAATTAGCGCATTTTTGCTGAGTGGAAAAGCGCCCCACAGAAATAGCTCAATCCATTGCTTGGTGATAAAAAAATCAGTTTGCGCTAATGTATTTTTGATGAAAGGTAATAGGCAGAAGGCCAATATCCATCTGCGTTTATTCATATCACTGGCTTTCAGTTTCATACTTATGGCGTGATATCGGGCAGATGAAAATCAATACCCGTGCGGTCTTTTAAGTCTTGGTAAGAAATGGGCGGAGTCATTGCGGCGTTATTCGTATTTTCTACCCAGTAAGCCCAAGCTTTTTTACGGCTAGGGTCATAAACTAATTTATAAAGATGACTGGGAATGGTCACTTGGCTAGCACCAATTCGACCGATATTGCCAGTTGACCCCGTGAACACATATATATCTCCACTAGCCCTTAGCGCGTAATGCCGTGTTGCCTGCTCAACTTGTTTAGCCCAAATACCCCGATTATTTTCGCGTGCTTGGGGCATCATGTTGGCGAGAGAAAAAGATTGCGCCATCGCTTGCTCATTGTGCATATCAGCAGCCGGGGCATTATGGCCTCGGTCGTAACCACTATCCCGATAGTCAGCAATTAAGGCGCGTTCTTGGCGCGGCAAGCGCGCTTCCTCATAAAAGCGATTACTTCTTTTTTGGCGCTCGCCAATTAAGCGATTACGATTTAGTTTTTCAACTACATAAATGGGTTTTTTATGTTCAGGCGAATAATAGACTGCGAAGCCTTCAAAACAGAGGTCGCGCCCGATTTGCGTGGTGGAGGGTAGCTGCTGCGTCGGGAAGTAGTCCAGGCATGCATCGAATAGCGCAAATGCACTATTTGGCAGGGCGATGATGACGATGACAAGAAGGCGGTACAGTATTGACATATTGCGCATTAGTTTAGGACACAATGCGCTGCATGGATTGGAATATGAGTGATATGAACCCTGCAGCCTTAGAAAAGGTGCTGACATTTCGAATGCCTTATGGGAAGCATCAAGGCCGCATTCTTGCCGAATTACCAGGTAATTATTTAGCCTGGTTTGCCCGCCAAGGCTTTCCTAAGGGCGAATTAGGGCAGTTGCTAGAACTGATGTATACGCTCGATCACAATAACTTACGTAGCTTATTGCGCCCCCTCAAGAAGGGTAATGGTAATCTAGCTGAATTCTAGTAATTGAAGGGAAAAGTGATGCCGGTGAAATACGCAACAATTTTAGTTAGCACCCATGGCAAGGTAGGTTTAATCACCCTCAATCGGCCTCAGGCGCTCAATGCCTTAAGCCCTGAATTAACTCGCGAGTTGGGAGTTGCTTTAGATGATTTTGAAGGCGATGAAACGATTGCCGCAGTTGTCATTACTGGGAGTGAAAAAGCCTTTGCCGCTGGTGCAGATATTAAGGTAATGAAAGATTGGTCTTATATGGACGTCTATAAGGCCAATTTTGTTTCAGCAACTTGGGAGCGTTTAGCGCGTTTTCGTAAGCCCACGATTGCTGCTGTCGCTGGGTATGCCTTAGGTGGTGGCTGCGAGTTAGCGATGATGTGTGATTTTATTATTGCGGCTG
>JBAXGQ010000009.1:0-41059 GCA_037139315.1 Burkholderiaceae bacterium | reverse complement strand
TCCTTACTCATTTAGTGCTTATCCTTTTTGAATTATTTGCCGCCATATGCACTGCGAAACCGTTGCCATAACGCAAGTCAACGGCATCAATTTGAGTTGGCCACTTCGCTTGAACCTGAGGCCAATATTTTATTAACCGCTCAACGCGTTCAGTAGTTAATTGTTGGTTCACATTTTCTTCGTCGCGGCCAAACTCAACTCGTAGGCCATTCGTTAACTTCACACTCCAGGCATATCGCTCGGTCAAATTAAGCGTGCTTACCTTGACATCCCAAGGCTTAAACCAGTCATTGGCTTTTTGATAAAGACGTAATACTTCTTTCCCACTGCCTTCTGGCCCACTAAAGCTAATTAAAACCACACCTTCCTCGACTTGGGCCACGCTGCCATTAAAGACTTCACCCACATCATTGATTAATTTTTGGCCTTCTGCAGTATTCCAAGTGCCAATGGGCGTTTGTTCTTCGATTCCAATAACTAAACCATTTGGCCAAGAACGTCTCACGCTAGCCCTGCGCACCCAAGGCATTTCCTCAAAAGAGCGCTTTACATCCTCTAGCCGCACACTAAAAAAATTACCTTGCACTTTTTCTAATATTTGATTTTTGACAATCGGTAAATTAATATGCTTTAAGGCTTGACTACCAACGGGCTCAATTTGAATTTGTCGCAAGGTAAATATTGGGCGCTGACTTAACCACACCAATAAACCTATCACCACCAGTACTACAAAGCTACGGATGAGCCATTTAGTTAGGTACTGCATGCGCTGGGCATTGTTCCATAAGGGCGCTATCACAAAGCTAGTGATATCGGATAAGCGTGATAAAAATTGGCTCATGATTGACTTAAGATCCAGAGTACTAAGTCGCTATAAGAAACACCGGCTGCTTTTGCTGCCATTGGCACAAGTGAATGCGAGGTCATACCCGGCGAAGTATTCATCTCGAGTAAATACGGCTGTCTAGTTCGCTCATCAATCATGATGTCAGCCCGCCCCCAAGTTTTGCATCCTAGTACACGGTAAGCATCGAGGGCCAATCTTTGTACGGCTTGATTTAGTTTTTCATCGAGTTCCGTAGGACATAAATATTGGGTTTCATTAGAGAAATATTTATTATGGAAATCGTAATTTGCATTGGGTGGAATAATCTGAATCACTGGCAAGGCTTCTGCAGCTTCACCTTCGCCTACAAGTGGGCAGGTAAGCTCAGGACCAATAATGCAAGATTCAGCCATGACTTTTTTATCTAAGCTAAGCGCTAGAGCATAAGCGTCTGGTAATTGCTCGAGCGCTTGCACTTTGGTCAAACCTAAAGATGATCCTTCATGCGCCGGTTTAACAATGAGTGGGAGTCCCAAGTTTTGTACTACCGCAGACCAATCACTAGTTGCGCTAAGCAGTTCAAATTGTGGTGTAGCTAAACCACTACTCATCCAAATGCGTTTTGTAGCAATTTTATCGATCGCCAATGCGGATGCCAGTACGCCGCTCCCTGTATAAGGAAGATTGAGTAGTTCAAGCAAGCCTTGAATAGTGCCATCTTCCCCAAAGCGGCCATGTAAAGCAATAAAGACCCGATCAAAATGTGCCGTAGCTAGTTCAGTGGGGTTGCGAAGGCCTGTGTCAAATGCATGTGCATCGACCCCTTTCTCTAGTAAGGCCTCTAAAACTCCATTGCCAGATAGGAGAGAAATTTCTCGCTCGCCTGAACGACCGCCCAATAAAACGCCCACCTTACCAAGTGACTGGGGATTCAAACTACTGAGATCGCGCGCTACCCGCTCGCCCCATGCGCTCTTGGCTAAGATTGAATTAACCATGGTGCGCCTCACTCAACAAAAGCGGTAAGCTGGCAATCGATCCGGCCCCCATCGTGATCAAGACATCATTAGCGCGTAGGACTGTTTTTAAAACTGTAGGTATTTCAGCTACCTGGGAAACAAATACTGCAGCGTTTTGGCTTAAGCCATTTTTATTATCTGCGCTCTCATCTGAGCTCTCTTTAGCAATCGTTGCCTGCAGCAAGCTTTTACCATCAGCACCAGCGATTCGCGCTTCGCCTGCGGGATAAATTTCCGTTAACACCAGCGCATCAAAACTACGCAAAACTGCCACAAAATCGCCAAAGCAATCGCGCGTGCGGGTATACCGGTGAGGCTGAAATGCCAGTACCAAACGGCGGCCTGGAAAAGCCCCGCGAGCAGCTTCTAAAGTAGCTGCCATTTCTACTGGATGATGACCATAGTCATCAATTAAGGTGTAGCTACCTCCGGCGTCCAAAGGAATTTCACCGTAACGCTGAAACCGCCGACCAACGCCACTAAATTGCGCTAACGCAACCTGTATTGCCTGATCGCTGACGCCTAATTCTGTTGCAATAGCAATCGCAGCCAAAGCATTCCGTACATTATGCAAGCCAGGTAAATTCAATGTGATCTTTAAGGGCCCTGGTTTTACGCCATGACGCCTCACTGTGCGGCGCTCAACCATAAAATGCATTACCGTGCCATCGGCTTTAATTTCACTTGCACGAATATCGGCATCGGCCGCAATGCCATACCGTAAGACTGGCTGCGATACAAAAGGAATAATGTCGCGTACATTAAGATCATCGACGCATAAAACGGCAACACCATAAAACGGCATGCGCTGCGTAAATTGTACGAAGGCCTGTTTTAACCGCGCCATATCATGCTTATACGTATCCATATGATCAGCATCAATATTCGTGATCACTTCCATAGCGGGAAATAATTGCAAGAAGGAAGCATCTGACTCATCTGCCTCCACCACAATAAAGTCACCTTGCCCTAAACGGGCATTAGCACCGGCTGAGTTCAGCTTACCCCCAATCACAAAAGTCGGATCAAGCCCGCCCTCTGCTAGTACAGAGGCCACTAAACTAGTGGTGGTAGTTTTGCCATGCGTGCCCGCAATTGCAATACCTTGTTTTAAGCGCATTAACTCGCCCAACATGACCGCACGTTGAATCACTGGAATTTTTGCTGCACGCGCTGCCAACACTTCAGGGTTATTGCCAGCTACTGCAGTTGAAATCACCACAGCTTCTGCAGTGCCGATATTTTCTGGCGCATGACCGAGATGAATTTCTGCACCTAACTCTGCGAGACGCTTAGTAACTGCTCCAGCAGCTAAATCTGAGCCCGAGACTTGGTAACCTAAGTTCAACAGAACCTCAGCAATGCCGCTCATTCCGGCGCCACCAATGCCCACAAAATGAATTTTTTTCACAATGTGTTTCAAGCAGTCACCCCCGCTACGCCTGCGCAGATATTAGCCAGTTGTTCAGTTGCCTGCGGTTTTGCAAGTGCAAAGGCGCGCTCAGCCATCGCTTGTAATTCAGGACGTGTCCAAGATTGAATTTGGTGCGCAAGTTGAGGCGCATTAAATTGGGCTTGGGGGCATAAAATTGCTGCATCTGCAGACGATAAAAATTGTGCGTTTGCAGTTTGATGATCATCGATTGCATACGGAAAAGGTACTAAGCAAGCTGCAACTCCAACCGCGGCTAACTCTGAAACCGTCATTGCTCCTGCCCGACAAATCACGACATCGGCTTGAGCATAAGCGTTTGCCATATCGTTAATAAAAGGTAAAACTTCAGCCTCTACGCCATGATGTGCGTAGCGCTCTTTAAGTTCACTGTAATGTTTTTCACCAGACTGATGAATGATGGTTGGTCGCTGTGCAAAGGGTATTAAAGCCAAGGCAGCAGGCAATACTTCATTTAGTGCTTGAGCGCCTAAACTGCCACCTACTACCAATATAGTGAGTGCGCCTTGGCGCTGACCATAACGCAGCTTAGGTTCAGCAATTTGATTAAATTCTGCGCGAATTGGATTACCAACCCATTCGCCTTTTAAGAGGGTGTGAGGAAAGCCAGTTGCTACTTTATTAGCAAGATGGCTCAAGAGACGATTGGCGCTACCGGCTTTGGCATTCGATTCATGGATAACTAATGGTCTTTGCAATAAGAAACTCATTAAGCCGCCCGGAAAACTGATGTAACCACCCATACCCAGGACTACACTTGGCTTTAGACGCACAATAATTTGCCAGCTTTGGGCGCAAGCTCGCAATAAATTAAAAGGTAAAAGTAATTTTGTTAGCCAACCTTTACCGCGTAAACCACCAAATTGAACTGACTCAAAACTAAATCCGCGCGCTGGCACAAGAGTGTGTTCCATACCCTTAGCATTACCTAACCATGCAACTTGCCACCCGCGACTGCGTAATAACTCTGCAACTGCAAGTCCAGGAAAAATATGGCCACCAGTACCGCCTGCCATGACCACGATGGAAGGTTTTGTCACAACTTCCCTCCGCGCATCAAGACTCGGTTTTCATAATCAATTTTTAGTAATAACGCAAAAGCCACTACATTCATCAAAATGCCCGAGCCACCATAGCTAATTAAAGGCAAAGTAAGTCCCTTAGTCGGTAATAGACCTAAATTCACACCCATATTGATAAAGGCTTGCCAGCCAATCCAAATACCAACCCCTTTTGCAGCTAAGCCGGCAAAACTCCGATCCAGTTGTAAGGCAGTGCGGCCAATTAAAAATGCGCGGCGTACGATCCAGTAGAACAAGAAAATAATGACCATCACGCCAACAAAACCTAATTCTTCGCCGATGACTGCCAAAATAAAATCTGTGTGCGCTTCTGGTAAGTAATTTAATTTTTCAACACTACCGCCCAAGCCAATTCCAAACCATTCGCCGCGCCCAAATGCCATCAATGAATGGGTTAATTGATATCCCTTATTTGCGGCATTATCTACTTGCCAGGGATCTAAAAATGCCATGATGCGGCCGCGCCGAAATGGTGATAACGCAATAATTACAGCGGCACTTAAAATACCAATTATCACTAGACCGCCAAATAATTTAGCATTGATGCCACCTAAAAATAGAATCCCAAACGCAATAAGCGCAACGACGACGAATGCGCCCATATCTGGTTCCCACATTAAAAGGGCACCAACCATCGCTACCGCTAACCCCATCGGCACCAACCCCTTAACAAATGAATGTAAATATTCTTGGCGACGTACGGTGTAACTGGCGGCAAAAATGAGTACGGCAAATTTCATTAACTCAGAAGGCTGAAAATTCATCAGGCCCAGGGGGATCCAGCGTCTTGCGCCATTGACGCCTTTACCAACGCCGGGAATTAATACCGCAATTAAGAGCACTACAGTAAAAATAAAAATACTTGGGGCTAATCGATCCCAAGTCTTCACGGGTACCCTAAATACCCAAGCACCCACTGCGAAAGCGATTGATAAAGAAATTATGTGCCTAAATAAGAAAAAATTACTACTGTAGTTGGCATATTTAGGGCTATCAGCCAATGTAATTGAGGCTGAGTAAACCATAACTAAGCCAATTAATGTTAATGACAACACTGCCCAAACTAATAATTGGTCATACTCCATCATGCGCGAGCGAGTTTGCTCGACTCCCGAAACGGCATCTTTTAGCCCACTATGAAATTGATTAATACCGCCGCGCGAAAAATTCCAAAACCGGTTGAAAGTGAAGCGCTGAGCTATGGATAATTTTTCTTTGACGTTCATACCGTAGCCCCAATAGGTTGATTGGTCGAGCTAAATTGCATTTCTAGCTCTGCAACTGCAGACGCAAAAACTTCCGCTCGATGCTTGTAGTCACGAAATTGGTCGAAGCTTGCGCACGCTGGCGATAACAAGACAATATCGCCTAGTTGCGCATGCTGGAAGGCAAATTGAGCTGCTGCACTCAGTGAATCTGACTGCACACAGTCGATGTTATTGCCCACAAAACAATCGGCTAGCGCAGCGCGGATCATGGCCGCATCTTTACCGATCAGAATTAAACCCTTTACAAAACGTAAAACTGGTTCACGTAATGGACTAAAGTCTTGTCCTTTGCCATCACCACCGGCAATGAGCCAAATGTGTTTTCCCTCTGTCGTTGCGCCAAGGCCATTGAGCGCTGCTACTGTTGCCCCAACATTGGTGCCCTTACTGTCATCAACGTACTCAACCCCATCAATCACAGCAAGACTTTGAACGCGATGTGGTTCACCCTGATACTCGCGTAAACCATGCAACAACATATTCATCGGCAAGTTAGCACAGCGTGCTAAGGCTAGAGCAGCCAAAGCATTGAGCGCATTATGGCGACCACGAATCCGTAACGCATCAGCCGGAATTAAGCGCTTCAAACGTAATTCTGTCAGCTCATTACCGCCAGCTTTACGACGCCGTTTCGGCATAGCCTCTAAGTCTTCATCGATTTCAGCCCACACTAACCAATCAATCCCGCCGGCACGTAAATCATGCTCAATGCCAAACGAGCCCGGCTCAGTTGGACTTCCAACCCCAAATGTAATGACGCTCTGCTGAGCTTGTTGTGCTGGAGAACGAATGTTGCTCACTAAAGGATCATCACGATTTAAAATACAAATACTATTAGTGCCAATGATTTTTGCCTTAGCCTGAATATAGGCCTGCATATCACCATGCCAATCCAAATGGTCTTGCGTAATATTAAGAATTGCTACTGCAGTCGCATTCAAACTCTCGGTATATTGCAGCTGAAAGCTGGATAACTCGAGAACCCAGATTTCGGGCAAATCTAATATGGTATTAGCCCCATCAAGACAGGCGCTTAACTTGCTCAAGGCCGCTGGACTAATATTGCCAGCCATCGCTACATTTTTGCCGGCGCGCTCACAAATTTGCTGGGTTAAAGCAGTCGTAGTGGTTTTACCATTAGTGCCGGTAATCGCTAGTACAGTGGGTTGATAATCAAACTCGAGTTCGAGCGCAGTTAAGGCGCGCGCAAAAAATTCAATCTCACTCCAAACTGCAATTCCATGGCTCTGTGCGTAAGTCAAAATTGTTTTTAATGGCTCTTGAATAGGTGATAAGCCCGGGCTAATGCCAATCACTGAAACACCAGCGCAGATTACTTCTAATTGCCGCTCCAGATCACCTTCGGTCCAATCACCTAAATGCAGTTGACTTAAGCCAGATTCTTTTAACGCCTCCAAGGTCTGTTTTTGTTGATCTGATAAGACCGCGTGCGAACGTGTATCGGCCAAATCAACAATGGCGCCATGCTGTAAACACCAATTGGCCATGGCTAAACCAGACTCGCCTAGGCCAAGTACTAAAAAGTGCTTTGGTATTACTGACGCTTGCTCAGTATTAATACTTAAAAAAGCTTGCTTTAAAACTGGCATCATTTTCTTTATTTCACCTTAACTTCAAACTAGACAAACCAACTAAGACTAAAAGAATCGTAATAATCCAAAAGCGCACTACTACCTGAGTTTCTCGCCAACCACTTAATTCAAAATGATGATGTAGGGGGGCCATCTTAAAAATACGTCGACCTTGGCCATATTTTTTCTTGGTGTATTTAAACCATGCAACTTGCAACATGACTGAACAAGTTTCCGCAACAAAAATTCCGCCCATGACAAATAAAACAATCTCTTGCCGCACAATGACTGCGATCGTGCCAAGCGCGCCGCCCAAAGCTAAAGCACCAACATCGCCCATAAATACTTGGGCAGGGTGTGTGTTGTACCAAAGAAAAGCTAAGCCTGCGCCCCCCATAGCGCCACAAAAAATCAGCAATTCGCCAGCGCCAGGGATATATGGAAAAAGTAAATATTTTGCGTAAATAGCATTACCCATGACATAAGCAAAAGCGCCTAAAGCTGCCCCCACCAAAATGACCGGCATTATCACGAGGCCGTCTAAGCCATCTGTTAAGTTCACTGCATTACTACTTCCCACAATGACAAGAAAACTTAAAATGATGAAACCGAAGACGCCAAGTGGATAACTCACCTCTTTCATGAACGGTAAATATAAATTTGACTTAGCTGGCAGATCTAAGGAGAAGCCACTTTTAATCCAATCTAAAAATAGCTGTAGCACCTTTAGGTTATTCACTTCGGAAACTGAAAAAGCTAAATAAAGTGCCGCAAATAGGCCAATGCAAGTTTGCCAAAAAAATTTCTCGCGCGATGACATGCCCTTAGGGTCTTGTCTGGTTACCTTACGATAATCATCGATCCAGCCAATCAGCCCAAATCCAAAAGTGACGAGTAGCACAATCCAAATAAAGCGATTACTTAAATCGGCCCACAACATACAGGAGATAAAAATGCCAAGCAAAATCAGTACTCCACCCATCGTTGGTGTACCTGATTTTGCTAAATGCGATTGCGGCCCATCATTTCGAACTGCTTGACCCATTTTTAGGGCGCTTAGTTTACGAATTACCCAAGGACCGCACACTAGACCAATTAATAAAGCGGTTAAGGTGGCTAGCACTGCCCTAAAAGTAATGTAATTAAAAACCCGGAAAGAACCAAAATCTTCTTGCAACCATTGGGCCAACATTAGGAGCATGCTTTACTCCCCTGCAATAACACTTGTATGGCTCGTTCCATTTTCATAAATCGAGAGCCCTTAACCAATATTTGTAAGGCGTCTGCTTCAGGACGTAATGCCAATTGCTGATTTAAGGTATTACAAAGGTCTTCCATGCTCAAAAAATGTTGTGCATTAGCTCGATGCGCATTAAAACTGCTCACGGCAAACGCACTTTGTTCGCCAATTGCATATAAACGACTTACTCCGCAGGTAGCCGCATAAGCGCCCACTTCTCGATGAAAAGCAGGACCTTGTGCACCCACTTCTCCCATATCGCCCAATACGAGCCAGGAATCTTTTCCGCTCTGCTGCAGCATATCGATTGCTGCCCGCACTGAATCGGGATTGGCATTATAAGTATCATCAATTAACAAGCGTGTTGAGCTTAACCATTTAGCTTCCATGCGACCGGCTACTGGAGTGAAGCGCTCAAGTCCACGTTGAATCTGTTCTAACTTAAGCCCTGCAGCTAAGGCAACTGCAGTTGCAGCGAGCGCATTAGACAGGTGATGTTGGCCAAGAGTAGCTAAGTGCACCTCAATTTCCCCTTGGGCAGTTTTTATTGCTAATGCGCCGTGCTCTAAAAGCCGCCCCATTACTGCAGCTGCTACAGACTTCTCGCCCTGCAATACAAAATCAATGACTTTGCAAGTACGTGCCGCTCGACGCCACTGGGGAGTAAATTCGGAGTCGGCAGGAAAAACTGCAGTCCCATTTGCCGGTAAAGCTGCCAGCACCGCAGCGTGCTCTTCAGCCACAGCGGCTAGGCTGCTCATAAATTCTTGGTGCTCTCGCTGTGCATTATTAATGATGGCGATTGTGGCTTGCGCAAGTGCTGCTAATTGTGCCGTTTCTCCCGGATGATTCATACCCAACTCAATGACGGCTAAAACGTGTTCCGGACGTAAGCGTAGAAGGGTTAACGGTAAACCAATGTCATTATTCAAATTACCATGGGTTACTAACACTTTGGCATCACCCGCTGCTGCTTTAAAAATGGCTGCAATCATTTCTTTAACAGTCGTTTTGCCATTACTTCCAGTCACTATAGCCAGTGGTAAATCATATTGGCCTCGCCATGCTTGCGCTAGCTCACCTAAACTAGAACGGGTATTGCTAACACAAACAGCAGGAAAATCATCAGGGCATTTTTCGCTCTCACTAATTAATGCTGCACTTGCACCAGCTTGATGTACTTCGCCTAGAAATTGATGCGCATTAAATCGCTCGCCACTCAAGGCCACAAATAATTCACCACGCGTAATGTGACGACTATCGCTACCAATGGACTGAATTGCGAGCTGCTCAGCAGCCTCCGGAGAAATATTTAATAAGCGACTACTTGGTAGCATGGCATGAATTGCTGCTAAATTCGTCATTACCGGGCTCAAGCTCGATCTCCTAAAGCTAATTGAATATGAGCTTGGTCAGAAAACTCTACTCGCTTACCACGAATTTCTTGACTTGACTCATGGCCTTTGCCAGCCACTAGAATGACATCATTGATTTGTGCATTACGCACAGCAGCCAAAATTGCTGCTGCCCGATCAGTAATACTGAGTATGGTTGATCCTGACTTACTGGTAGTCGATGGCATGCCGGCCAAAATCATGGCAATTATTTTTTCTGGATCTTCTGAGCGCGGATTATCGCTCGTTATAACAATGTGATCAGCTGCTGCAAACGCAGCGTGTCCCATTTTTGCCCGCTTACCCTGATCTCGGTCTCCGCCACAGCCAAATACACACCACAATTGACCGCCTCGCTTTGCAGCCAGGGGTTGTAAGGCTTGCAATGCTTTGCTAAGTGCATCGGGTGTATGGGCATAGTCCACAATGACTAAAGGCCCTTTTGCTTGACGCGATTTAGATAAGGACATTAACTCCATGCGACCCAGCACTGGCTGCACTCGACTTAAGCGCAAGCTGGCTTCAGCCGCAGAAAAACCCAAAGCCCGTAGGGTAGTCCAAACCGCTAAATAGTTACTGAGATTAAATTCACCAATGACGGCCGCTGAAATTAATTCTGGCGGGTCAACTTCGCTGACAAACTCCGTGCTGTATGCTGCTTGCTGTAGTTGAGTATTTTGCGCATAGACTCGTTTTAAGCGACTAGCCCATTTTTCAAAGCCAACAAAAGCCTTCGCACTTAATCCATATCCCCACACTTCAAGATTTTCTTTGTTGGGATCTTTAGCTAACAGTTGCATAGCTAGCTCGCGACCAAATGTATCGTCTAAATTAATGATGGCGAACTGCAAACCTACCTGCTGAAATAAAGTGGCTTTTGCTGCACCGTATTCAGCCATACTACCGTGATAGTCCAAATGATCTTGACTTAAATTAGTAAAAATGGCGGCCGTCAATTCCACTCCAGCAATGCGCTGCTGCTCAAGGGCATGCGATGAAACCTCTATTGCGACAAACTGCGCGCCCCGTTCACGCAAACGCGCTAATTCGGTTTGCAAACGCGGTGCATCTGGAGTGGTGTAACCTGTTTTATCTAATGCCCCAGGAAAGCCAACACCCAAGGTGCCGATTAGTGCCGCACGTTCACCGACAAGATTTTTTGGTGAATCGAGCGCCTGTGCTAACCATTGCGTAACTGTTGTTTTGCCATTAGTACCGGTTACACCAATTACATTCATATGGCGGCTTGGAAATCCATACCATTCAGAACAGAGGGGGCCAGCACGACTACTTAGCTGAGGTACCTCAATACAGTCTAAACGTTCGCGAAAAGCAAATGATTTAAGACCTTTGTTTTGCTCACTTACTTGCGGATCAAAAAGAACTGCGCCTGCACCTAGGGCAATAGCTTGATCAATATATTGGCGGTTATCGTTTAAGTCTTTCCCATGACCAACGGCATAAGCCAAAAAAATATCGCCTTGGCGCAATTGACGCGTATCTACGGTGATTTTTGCATCAGCATTCACTAAACTGTGCAACGTTTGGATGAGGTCTTTTGGTTTAATCAAGTCAGTCACCCTCATCGCTTCATCACCACTTTTTGTGCAGTGATGTTTGGGGTTACTTGATCAACAGGATCAAACTCTTTCAAAGCCATTTGTTTAACGGTGGTATCAGGGACAACGTGTAACGTTCTTAGTGTTTCCCCGACAATCGCAGAAAATACGGGTGCAGCAACATCGCCACCATAATGACTGCCTCTCGTGGGCTCATCAATCATGACCGCCACGACAATACGGGGCGCGCTTAAAGGGGCAATTCCAGCAAAATACGCGCGATATTGGTTAGCCGAATAGCCCTTACCAGAAAATTTATGTGATGTGCCCGTCTTACCGCCGACCCGATACCCTTCAGCACGTGCTTTAGTTGCAGTGCCTCCGGGCTCGGTAACTAATTCCAACATATCGCGCATTTCAATTGCGGTCTTAGCCGACATAACCCGTGGACCAGATTTCATTCCAGGGCTACGTTCAATTGTTAATGGAATGAGTTCGCCATCACGGGCAAACACAGAATACGCGCGCGCAATTTGAAATAATGAGGTAGAAATACCATAACCAAAAGCAATCCGCGCTTGATCGGTTGGCACCCATTTTTGATAAGGATGCACAGTGCCGCTCACTGCACCCGGAAAACCAATTTTCGGCGCCTGTCCAAACCCTACCGCTGTAAATAAATCCCACATATCTTTAGGTGGCATTTGTAATGCAATTTTTGCCGTACCTATATTGCTCGATTTTTGGATTATTTGAGAAACCGTTAAAACACCATAAGGGTGGGTATCAGTAATGGGTTTGGGTCCTACTAAAAACTTCGCACCAATAGCCATTGACGTACTTGGTTGCACGATACCCTTTTCTAGGGCTGCCGAAACAGTAAATGGTTTTATGGTTGAGCCAGGCTCAAAGGTATCGGTAAGAACACGATTTCTTAACTGCTCACCACTTAAATGGCTGCGATCATTTGGGTTGTAACTTGGCCAATTAGCTAAAGCTAAAATTTCACCTGTTTGAACATCAATTACAACTGCTCCTCCGGCTTTAGCATGGTGTTGTTCGACCGCATTTTTCACGGCGTTATAGGCTAAGTATTGGATCTTGCTATCAATCGATAACTGCAAATCTTTCCCATTTTGGGGTAATTGCAAAATTGCCATTTCCTCAACCACTCGGCCCAATCGATCGACTACTACTTTACGTTTACCCGAGTGACCAGCTAATTCATTCTGATGCGATAACTCCATCCCTTCTTGTCCACGATCTTCGACATTCGTAAACCCAACGACATGGGCCATTGCCTCGCCTTCGGGATAATATCGGCGATAGACATTATTGATAGCAATTCCCGGTATTTCTAATTGCTTAATAGCTTGGGCAACTTGGGGCTCAACTTGACGCTTTAAAAATAGTTGTGTGCGCTCATCGCGTAATTTTTTCCGTAACTCAGGTTCGCTAATTTGCAATAGCTGGGCTAATTGGCGAATTTTTTCGGGCGCAAGATCATCTGGTACTACATCGTTATAAGCAATAATTGCTTTTGCTTCTAAGCTCGTTGCAATCACTTGCCCATTTCGGTCTAATATTTTTCCACGACTAGCTGATAGCTCAAGTTCACGTTGTGTGCCTTTAATTGCTTTTGCTTCATAAAAGGCGTTGCCAGGTCCCTGAATCCATAGTGCCCGCAGCAACAACATCAAGAAGGCAAAAAATAATAAAAACAACATGAGGCGTGAGCGCCACATCGGTAGACGAAGTACCAAATTCGGCGAAGTAGAAAAACCGAGCGGCTTCACTGCGCATCCTTCAAATACAAAGTTCGATCTGGTGTAATCGGTAGCATACGCAATTGATTACGAGCGCTATCTTGAATGCGCGCTGATTTTGATAAGGTACGCTGATCGTATTCCAAACGCAGGGCTTCTTGATTTAAACGGCGCTCTTCCATTTGGGCGCGTTCTATAGCGATAAACAACTTGCGCGCTTTCTGCTGCGCCGCTACCAATGACAAAGCACAGATTAAAAGTAAAGCGAGTAAGGTAAACGTTGCACGATTCATCCGTCAATGCCCTGCTTTTCCGCAACGCGCATCACTGCTGAACGTGCGCGGGGATTTTCATTGACTTCCTGAACGCTAGGGCGAACACGGGCAATCACTTTGAGCTCAGCCTGCGGCAGATCTTTCGCCCGCACGGGTAACTTTCGTGGCATTTCTACCGTGGCATGCGCCCGCATAAATTGCTTAACGATACGATCTTCTAAAGAATGAAAGCTGATCACGACTAGGCGACCACCAGGCTTTAAGACTGTTAATGCCGCCTGTAGTCCTAACTGCAAATCGTCTAACTCACGATTAATAAAAATGCGTAAAGCCTGAAAGGTACGGGTGGCAGGATCTTGCCCTGGCTCGCGTGAACGGACTACCTTTGTAATTAATTGCGCTAAACCTAAAGTTGTTTTGGGTAAATTTTCAGCGGTGCGCTCAGCAACAATTGCGCGGGCAATCGCTGGAGCATATCGTTCTTCACCATAATTCTTTATCACTTCTGTTATTTCCTCACTACTAGCTTGTTCCAACCATTGCAGTACAGTAATGCCCTGCGAAGTATCCATACGCATATCGAGCGGGCCATCCCGACGAAATGAAAATCCCCTTGCTGCCTCTTCGACTTGTGGCGAGCTGATCCCTAAGTCGAGTAGTACGCCATCGACCGAGGCCGCTTTTGCAAACTGCGCCATCGCTGCAAAGCTGCTGTGCACGATAGTGAAACGACTGTCGGTTATGAGTTGTGCTGTGGCCAGCGCACTTAAATCTTTGTCGAAGGCTAGTAGTTGCGCTTGTGGACTGAGCAGGTTGAGTAAGGCCTGAGTATGGCCACCGCGCCCAAATGTGCCATCGATGAACACTGCATTGCTGCTCAAGTTGCCACTGGTCAATGCTGTCATCGCCTCGGCCAGCAACACTGGGCGATGTGAATAGTTCATGGCGCCCGATCATTAAAAAGTAAATTGCTTGAGGGCCTCAGGCATGCCTTGGGCAATTGCTGCCTGCTCTTTAGTGGAGTAAATCTGGGCATCCCATAATTCCAAATGACTACCCATCCCCAGCAAAATGATTTCGCGTTCAATGTTGGCTGCAACACGCAATTCAGGGCTGATCAAAATTCGCCCTGAGCCATCGAGCTCTATTTCGGCCGCATTCCCTAAAAAAATCCGGCGCCACCAGTGCGCATCCATTGGTAATTGCGCGACTCGCGAACGAAAAGCTTCCCATTCGGGACGTGGGAAAACTAATAAGCAACCATCAGGGTGTTTTGTTAAGGTGACGCGACCATCACCCTGCAATAAAAGTGCGTCACGATGCTTGGCCGGCACAGACATGCGACCTTTTGCGTCTAAATTGAGAGCTGAAGCACCTTGAAACACAAATTTCCCCACTTTTTCACACTTCCTCCCACTTTAGAGGATAGGAAACTTAGGGTCAAGTCTTTTAAGGGGTTTTTTTAGTAAATTCTCTAGTAATTACAAACACTTAGCGAATTCTTTTAAGAAAATAACGGTAATAAAATACGTAAAATAAACAAGGGCTTGGAAAATATACTTGAGATTATGTCTTAGCTATTAAGCCTAATAATACCTAAAAATCGCTCAATATACTGTTTTTAAATACAGTATTCATTTAAATCAACTTTTAAATTCGGTACGCTGTGGTTGTCATTATTTTAGAAACTAGGCCCATTGTTTTTTGAATTGGCACAGGTAATTCTTTTGCACCTGCAGTCCATGCAGCTTGGCCGTGCTCGATTTCATCGAGACGCATTTGATCAACAATAGCTCGCGAGCGTTCATCGTTAATTGGGAGGGTATTTAAATGATGATCTAAGTGGCGCTCAACTTGTTTTTCTGTTTCTGCGACAAAACCAAGGCTCCAATAATCTCCCGCTAAACCGGCAGCAATTCCAATGGCAAAAGCACCGCCGTACCAAACTGGATTGAGGTAACTGGTATGCGAACCTAACTCCTTTAACCGTTCTTCACACCAGGCCATATGATCTAATTCTTCTTGACCAGCTTGGTCTAGCATCGTCGCAATTTGGGGGTCACGAGCAAGTAATTTTTGGGCTTGATAAAGTGCTTGTGCACAGACTTCGCCAACATGATTGATGCGCATTAAACCCGCCGCATGGGCACTTTCCTGCTGGTCCAGCGCTGGCAAATTCACGGTAGTGCTAGCAGGCGAATGACTTGGGCTTGGGCGCTGCGCAACAGAGCCACCCGCAATCGATCGAAGCGCCACATCAAATTCAATAATCAGGCGATCAGCCAAACTCAACATTTAAATCTCAACCTCGGCTTTAAAGGTCTCCTTTACCTTTAAACCTAAGTCAGCCAATAAGGCGCGGTCATATTCTGCTTCAGGGTTGCTGGTAGTGAGTAGTTGCTCACCATAAAAAATAGAGTTTGCGCCTGCCTGAAAGCACATCGCTTGGACTGCTCTACCAAGCTCTTGACGACCAGCCGATAAGCGAACTCGGGCACTGGGCATGGTGATGCGAGCAACGGCAATTGTGCGCACAAATTCGAGGGGATCTAAGGGCGCTTGTGCCTCTAATGGTGTACCAACAACTGGCACCAAATGGTTAATTGGTACTGATTCTGGATGCGGGCTTAAGTTCGCTAAGCGCGCTAAAAAAGCCACCCGTTGTGCCCGTGATTCGCCCATCCCCACAATTCCACCGCAGCAGACTGACATACCTGCAGCTCGCACATGATCAATCGTATCTAGGCGATCTTGATAGACCCGGGTTTGAATTACCTCAGAATAAAAATCTTCGCTGGTATCGAGGTTATGGTTATAAAAATCAAGTCCGGCAGCGCTTAAGGTTTTAGCTTGCTCAGGCTCAAGCATGCCAAGGGTGGCACAAGTCTCGAGCCCTAAGGCCTTCACTCCCCGAATCATCGCCACGACTTTTTCAATATCGCGATCTTTCGGCTCCCGCCAAGCCGCGCCCATACAAAATCGGTTTGAGCCTGCTGCCTTAGCTGCTTTTGCCGCAGCTAAAACTGCTTCCAGCGTCATCAGTTTGGTGGCCTCAACCCCAGTATGGTAGCGCGCCGCCTGCGGGCAATAGCCACAATCTTCTGGACAGCCGCCGGTTTTAATGGAAACTAAGGTGGCTAATTCGATATCGCCCACAGGGAAATGGGCGCGGTGAGTTTCTTGTGCTCGCCAAAGCAGCTGATTAAAAGGCATATTAAAAAGTGCTGCAACGGCTTCTAAGCTCCAAGTCTCCGCCTTCACAACCGTGTTGCGTGCTGAAACAGCATCAATTGCAGATTTCTTCTGCAATTGAACTAATGGTTTTGTTCTGGTTTGGACTAGGGTCATCGTGTTCTATTTCCTATTTTACTGCCTATCAATATCTCTCATCATGCCATTGAGCCAATATAAAGGGTCTGTTACACAATCGACAATAAAAGAAAAACTAGTGTTCAAATATCCCTTATGACAAATACCACTAGCGATGCGGCCTGGGTAAAGCGAAGTCTTACAGCAGTTTGGCACCCTTGCACGCAAATGAAGCAGCATGAATTATTTCCTCTAGTAGCCATAACTCATGGTAAAGGACCTTGGCTCTTTGATGCAAATAATAACGCTATTTTAGACGCGATTAGTTCTTGGTGGACCAATCTCTTCGGTCATGCGAATGCCCAAATTAACCAGGCCATTCAAACGCAATTAGAAAAAATTGAGCATGTGATGTTAGCGGGTTTTACCCACCCACCCGTGGTCGAGTTATCGGAAAAACTGAGTGCCTTAACCCACGGAAATTTAGGCCATGCTTTTTATGCTTCGGACGGTGCCTCTGCAGTTGAAATTGCGCTCAAAATGAGTCACCATTTTTGGCGCATTACTGGACAAGCTAAAAAACACCAATTTGTCTGCTTAGCCAATGGCTATCATGGTGAAACCTTAGGCGCGCTCGCCGTGACTGATGTCGCAATTTTTAGGCAAGCCTATGGTGATTTATTACAAACCGTCCATACCGTGATGTCGCCAGACTTACGCCAAGCACTGCCAGGCGAAACTCCTGCCGAGCTAACCCAGCGGGCGGTTGCTGAAGTGGCCCAATTATTTGCGCGTGAACATGAACATATTGCCGCCTTCATTGTCGAACCGTTAGTGCAATGTGCGGGTCAAATGGCGATGTATTCTCCAAGTTATTTACAGCAAATCCGCCAGCTCTGTGATCGCTACTCAATTCATTTAATTGCCGATGAAATTGCAGTGGGCTGTGGTCGTACTGGACTTTTTTTTGCCTGTGAACATGCGGGAATTTGGCCTGATTTTTTAACCCTCTCAAAAGGCATTAGCGGTGGCTACTTACCCCTCTCGCTGTCGCTAACGACGGACACAATTTACCAAGCTTTTTATCGCGATGACGTACGGGAAGGATTTTTACATTCTCATTCTTACACTGGGAATCCGCTAGCCTGTGCAGCTGCTTTAGCTAGTTTGGCTATTTTTTCTAGCGAGCAAGTGCTCGAAAAAAATCTTGGGCGTGCACAAGATTTAAATCAGGCTTTTGCGTGGGCCAAGACAGATGAGCGCTTCGAGCACTTTCGTCAACAAGGCATGATCTTAGCATTTGATGTCAAAAATACTGCACTGCATGCGGCTGCATTAACAACCCCGTTTGCAGCTCAATTATTTCAACAAGGCTTGCAAGCTGGGGTGCTAGTGCGGCCAATCGGCAATACTATTTATGTGATGCCACCCTATATACTTAGCGCAGAAGAAACCGAGTTGATGTCTAGCAGAATTCACAGTGCTGTTGATAAAACACTCGCTACCGGCAAACCGACTTAATATGCACGCCCTCAAAAAAGCCCAAGCCCGCCTCGCAGAGCTTGAGCAAAATCTTTTAAGGCGAAGCTTACGCACTACTGCTTCGCCGTGTACGCCTCACCCCATAGTAGATGGCCGTACCCTAAAGGCATTTTGCAGCAATGATTATTTGGGGTTCGCTAACCATCCGGACTTAATTACTGCCTTGGCTGAAGGTGCCAAACTTTATGGCGCTGGAAGTGGCGCTTCTCATTTAATTAGCGGGCACAGCATTGCCCATGTAAAACTAGAGGAGGCCTTAGCAAGCTTGCAAGCACCGTTTATTCCGCATGCACGCGCCTTGTTTTTTTGCACTGGATATTTAGCCAACCTGAGTGCTATTACTGCTTTGGCTAGTTTAGAAAATGAATCTACGCGTAGCTCAACGACAATTTATTCGGGCAAGCTCAATCATGCGTCGCTCATTGATGGGGTGCGCTTAGCCACAGCCCAAACCAAAGCTAAGACCGTAATTTTTGATCATCATGATCTGCTCGACCTAGAGCGCAAGTTATCAATCGATACAGCTGCACTGAAACTGATCGTGACCGACGGGGTCTTTAGTATGGATGGCGACTTAGCGCCGGTAACTGAATTACTTGCCTTAGCTGAACAATATGACGCCCTCCTGATCGTGGATGATGCCCATGGCTTTGGTGTCCTGGGAGAAAACGGCTGCGGAATTTTAGAAGCCCTACAACTTCATTCAGGGCGACTTATTTATATTGGCACCCTCGGTAAAGCAGCCGGCATTAGTGGCGCGTTCATTTGTGGCGAATCCACCTTAATTGAATATATTTTGCAAAAAGCCCGTCCCTATATTTATAGCACTGCGACCCCGCCAGCGATCGCACATGCATTACTACGTAGTCTGCAACTAATTACCTCTGCTGAAGGTAAACAACGACGTCAACAGCTAGGTCATTTAATTACTACTTGGCAAACAGGCATGGTATTTTCTTCTTGGCAAAAAATGTATTCTACTACCGCCATTCAACCGATTATTTTGGGTGAAAATAAAACGGCACTAGCAGTGGCACAGCACTTAGCTGATGCTGGCTATTGGATTCCGGCGATTAGGCCGCCTACCGTTCCAGCTGGTAGTGCCAGGCTACGAGTGACTTTTTCCGCAAGTCATACTATTGAGGAAGTACGAGCACTCATCAGCACGCTCCAGCAAATTGAATTAACGGTATTAGCAAGCAATGCTCAATAAAATAAATCGTCAATACTTTGTTACTGGCACCGATACCGAGATTGGTAAAACGCTAGTCGCTGGTGCCTTGATTTTGCTCTTACGGGAACATTTTGAACGCGTTGCGGGTTTTAAACCAGTGGCAGCAGGAATGTATCGGAATGCCAATGGTCAATTGGTAAATGAAGATATAGAAACCCTGATGCTCGCCTCTGGCCTCTCAATCCCAGTATCCGAATTGTGTGCATATCAGCTGGAGCAAGCTGTGGCCCCGCATTTAGCAGCAGCGCAAATGGGTATTGAACTGAAGTGCAATGTAATGCTAGCCGCCTATCAGCAGTTAAGCCAACAAGTTGATGCGGTGATCGTTGAGGGTGCTGGTGGTTTTTTGGTGCCATTGAACACCGCAATGAATTTAGCTGATCTGGTCGAGTTGCTTGATATACCCGTCATTCTGGTAGTTGGCATGCGGCTGGGTTGCCTTAACCATGCCTTGCTTACAGTAGCAGCAATTGAGCAACGTGGCCTTAAGCTAGCAGGCTGGGTTGCAAACGGCTTACATCCGCAAATGCCCCTGCTTACAGAAAATATTAAGAGCCTGCAGGAGCGTATAACTGCCCCGCTCCTAGGCGTGGTTGATTGTTTACCACCTGAGCTTCAAAAATGCGGGAATACCCCTTATTCCTTATCTGCCTTAGAGTTTGCTAAAAAATCCCTCAAACTACCCTAAATAAATCAAAAATGCGCTAAAAAGAGCATCGTCCTGCACTTTCAGCTAATATGAAACCATGCAACTACTTCCCGAAATACTTGCTTCCACAGATGAGATTCAGGTCATCCGCCGTAATATACATGCCCACCCTGAACTCCGTTTTGAAGAAAACCTCACTGCCGATTTAGTCGCTGAGGCTCTGTCAAGCTGGGGCATTCCGATTGTTCGCGGTATGGGTAAAACTGGCGTCGTGGGTCGCTTAGATGGCGAGCTTGGACCTGGAAAAATGATTGGCCTCCGCGCCGATATGGATGCCTTACCGCTGCAAGAACATAACACCTTTGCCCATGCCTCGCGTCACGCCGGCAAGATGCATGCTTGTGGCCATGATGGTCATACTGCGATGCTCTTGGGTGCGGCTCAATATTTATCGAATCATCGTGACTTTAAAGGTAGTGTCATTTTCATTTTTCAGCCCGCCGAAGAAGGGGGGGGTGGCGCTCGTGAAATGATTAAAGATGGTCTCTTTAAACAATTTCCATGTGATGCCGTTTTTGGTTTACATAATTGGCCCGGTATTCCCGTCGGTGATTTTGGTGTCACTGTAGGACCCATGATGGCATCGAGTAATGCCTTTAAAATCACTGTTAAGGGTCGCGGTGGGCATGCCGCTTTGCCGCATAACAGTGCCGACCCAGTAATTGCGGGCGTCAATGTCGTGCAAGCCTTACAAAGTATTATTACGCGCAATAAGCGGCCAGTAGATGCTGCAGTCTTATCGATCACCCAATTTCATGCAGGTGAAACAAGCAATGTGATTCCTGATAGCGCTTTTATTGGTGGCACGGTACGCACCTTTACGCTAGAAGTGCTTGATCTGATTGAAACTCGGCTGCGTGAAATTACCCATGGTGTTGCGGGCGCTTTTGATTGCTCAGCCGAAATTGAATTTATTCGCAGCTATCCGCCACTCATCAATCATCAGCAAGAAGTTGATTTTGCGGTCAGTGTGATCACCGATTTAGTTGGGGCCGGGCACGTCGATAAACAAATTGATCCAACGATGGGTGCAGAAGATTTTGCTTTTATGGTCTTAGAAAAGCCCGGTTGCTATGTATTCCTTGGCAATGGCGACGGCGATCATCGGGCAGTTGGTCACGGTATGGGGCCGTGCCAGTTACATAATCCCTCTTATGATTTTAACGACGCCCTCATTCCTGTTGGAGTTAGTTACTGGGTTAAGCTAGCACAACGATTTTTGGCTTAACGCGGCAGTAGAAGCCAAGCTTGACCTGCTTGTTTCATGCGTCCGGCGAGCTCACCTGCCGCCTCACCGCTACCCCAATAATAATCTGCCCGCACTGCGCCGACTATTGCGGTACCCGTATCTTGCGCCATCACTAAGCGTTGCAGTAATTGCGTACTTAAAGGACGCGTAGTCGATAAGAATACCGGGGCACCAAGTGGTAATGAGCGTAGATCAACTGCAATACTGCGCTCCGCTGTGAGCGGAACTCCCAAGGCGCCAATTGGCCCAAGATCGGCAGCAACATTACTCGGTAAAATTTTAAAAAATACAAAGCGCGGATTGGCATTTAACATTTCTTCAACTCGATTAGGATTGTTACGCGCCCATTGTTGAATGCCCTGCATCGTCGCTTCACTACGCATGATGTAACCTTGATTTAATAGCCACTGGGCAAATGATTTGAAGGGCTGATCATTAGTGCCAGCAAAACCTAAACGCAATACTTGACCATCATTTAAACGAATCTTGCCCGAACCTTGGATCTGCATAAATGCGGCGGCTACTGGATCTTGCACCCATGCCAGCTCGCTACCCGTTAAGCTATTTGTACTCATTAATTGGGCCCGTGTGGGCGCTGGATTGGGTTTGACCTTCTCCCAAGCTTTTGGATAGGCATATAAAGGCACTGAAAATACAGCTGTACGCTGGCGCGAACCATTCATGACCGGCTCGTAATAACCCGTGACCAAACCAGAATTATTGTTACTACTTAAGGCAGAAGTTTCATATGCTTGAAAATTCGTTTCAAAATACCGTCGAATTGCGCCCCCGTCTTCAGCGGCAATACCGTTGACCTTTGCGCAGACTTGAGCCCACTGCACTTCGCTTTTACGTTTTCGTAAAGCCTCACAGCTTTTTAACCACGCCGGCCATGCCTGGGTGAAATCATCTATCTGCCAACCGCTAATTTGCTGCCAATCAACCGCCTTAAAGCCCGTGATCGCTGAGGTATAAGGGGCATTACCCAAATTAGCAGTTGTGCTTCTGTTAGCGGGTATCTGATTATTTGCTGTTCGCGTGGGCGGTGTCGAACAAGATGTTAATAATAAGATGCTGGTACAGGCTAAGATACTGAGGAAACTGGAAACTACCATGCTCGCGAATTTATTTGACACATACCCTTCTTTATTATTTTTACTCGAGGCATTACTTGCCCTAGGCCTTTTGTTATTCATTGTTTTTTGGACAGGCTCTGGGCGCAAAGACTAGGCCCCAACTTAATGCAAAGTTCTGGGCATCACTAGCGCAAACTCAGGAATAGGCGCCTGAAAAAACTGGGCCTCCTCGGTAACGCAGAAATACTCCCCACGCATCGTGCCTGCGGGGGTCGGCAATGTAGCCCAACTGGTGTATTCAAACTGTTCGCCAGCACGTAACAGGGGTTGCTGGCCAACGACACCCAAGCCCCGTACTTCCTGAACATCGCTATCGCCGTCGGTAATAAACCAATGGCGTGCAATCAGTTGCACACTGGTTTGGCCACTATTCCGAATCGTAATGGTATAGGCAAAGGCAAATTGCCGATTATCTGGGTCGGACTGTTCTGGCAAATACTGGGTTCGCACCGTAATACTGATTTCATGTGACCTCATGCACGAATTCTGCTCTATCCTTGGGCCAACTGCAAGCTAGAATCTAGGGATGGCTAGTCAAAATACCCCCCTTGTCATTGCGCCGTCAATTTTATCGGCTGATTTTGCCTGTCTCGGCACTGAGGTTCAGGCGGTTTTAAAGGCTGGCGCCGATTGGATTCACTTTGACGTGATGGACAACCACTTTGTGCCCAATTTAACTATTGGCCCTTTAGTTTGTGAGGCTATTCGTCCTCATGTCCACAAAGATGGGCGCCCTGCCATGATTGATGTGCACCTCATGATCGAGCCAGTTGAGCGCATTATTCCCGACTTTGCTAAAGCGGGGGCTAATCTGATTAGCTTTCATCCTGAAGCTAGCAAGGATGTGGCAAAAACGCTGCAACTGATTCGGGCCAATGGCTGTCAAGCTGGCTTAGTACTGAATCCAGCAACCCCCATTGAGGTGCTCTCGTCATACCTAGAGCTAGTTGACTTGGTGTTGCTGATGTCGGTTAATCCCGGTTTTGGCGGTCAGACATTTATTCCCAGTACGCTGGAAAAAATTAGGCAGGTGCGGCAACTACTCGATATTCACTGCACTCAAACTGGCCAAGAGATTCGACTCGAGGTGGATGGAGGCATTAAAGTCGATAACATCGGGACAATTGCCGCTGCAGGCGCAAATACATTTGTTGCTGGTTCGGCTATTTTTGGGCAAGCAAACTACGCCGAGATTATTGCGACCATGCGGAGCGAATGCGCGCAAGCACTGGGTCAGACCTAATGCAAAAAGCAGAATTTTTGGCCCTAGCGCAAGCAGGTTTTAATCGTATTCCAGTCATTCAAGAAGTGCTTGCCGATTTAGAAACGCCAGTATCTCTCTATCTCAAACTGACGCAAGCCTGTGGGCAAAAAAATTCTTACCTCTTAGAGTCTGTCATTGGAGGCGAACGTTTTGGGCGCTTCTCTTTCATCGGCTTGCCCGCAAAAACCTTGCTTAAAACAGTAGGTACTCCGCAAAAACCACTCACCCAAATTATTACCAATGACGTCGTGGTGGAAACGAATTATGACAACCCCTTAGATTTTATCGATGCCTATTTCAAGCGTTTTAAGGTTGCCTTAAAGCCAGGTCTGCCACGATTCTGTGGCGGCTTAGCGGGATATTTTGCTTACGATACGGTCCGCTATATTGAACCCCGTTTAGCACAACACCATTTGCCTGATGAATTGGCTTTGCCTGATATTCAATTATTACTTACCGAAGAATTAGCCGTCATCGATAATGTACTTGGCCGAATTTATCTCATTGTTTATGCAGATCCCGCCCAAACAGATGCCCTGGCTCAGGCCGAAAATCGCTTACATGAATTACGCGCTCTTCTCGATCAACCCATTACTTTGCAGCCATCAGAACCGAGCAAGAAAACCGAATTAATCCGCAAATTTAAACAAGCCGATTTTGAAGCTGCAATTAGTAAAACAAAAGAGTACATCTTGGCGGGCGACTGCATGCAAGTGGTGATCGGGCAACGCATTTCGAAACCCTACACAAATTCACCGCTTGAACTCTACCGTGCACTTCGCTCATTAAATCCCTCTCCTTATATGTATTTTTATGATTTTGGCGACTTTCAGGTAGTCGGCTCATCTCCCGAAATACTGGTTCGACAAGAGCCCCGCGATACCCAAAAAATAGTCACCATTCGGCCTTTAGCTGGTACGCGCCCGCGCGGTGCGACTCCCGATGAAGACGAACGGCTAGCACGTGAGCTTTTAGCCGATCCCAAAGAAATTGCCGAGCATGTCATGCTTATCGATTTAGCGCGTAATGACGTCGGTCGCATTGCGCAAACTGGAACAGTTAAGGTTACTGACTCAATGGTGATTGAAAAATATTCTCATGTACAGCATATTGTTAGCTCGGTTGAGGGCGCATTAAAAGAGGGGATGAGTAATATGGACGTACTCCGTGCCACTTTTCCTGCCGGTACTTTATCGGGCGCGCCTAAAATTCGGGCAATGGAAATTATTGATGAAATGGAAATTGTGAAGCGAGGCATATATGGCGGCGCCGTTGGCTATCTTTCGTTTACTGGAGATATGGATGTAGCGATTGCCATTCGTACAGGCATTATTCGCGCTGGCGTTTTGCATTCTCAGGCCGGGGCTGGGGTCGTCGCTGATTCAAATCCGGTCTCTGAATGGCGTGAAACTGAAGCCAAAGCGCGCGCTGTATTGATGGCTGCTGATTTAGTCCAAGGGGGTCTCAATGCTCTTGATGATTGATAACTACGATTCATTTACTTACAACCTAGTGCAATACTTTGCCGAACTTGGGGAAGAAGTGCACGTCGTCCGTAATGACGAAATTAGCGTCGCTGATATTCCACAAACAGGAGCCAAGCGAATTTGTATATCACCTGGGCCATGCAGCCCAAATGAGGCTGGTATTTCCGTAGCTACTATTCAAGCCTTTGCCGGCAAAATTCCAATTTTGGGCGTTTGCCTTGGTCATCAAGCCATTGGTGAAGCATTTGGCGGGAATATTATCCGCGCACAAAAAGTCATGCATGGCAAAACTGACTTAATTCAACATACGGGAGTCGGTGTCTTTAGTGAGTTGCCAAATCCATTTACGGTCACGCGCTATCACTCACTTGCGATTGAGCGCAGTAGCCTACCGGACTGCTTAGAAATTACCGCCACCTCTGCCGATGGCGAAATTATGGGGGTACGGCATCGCGAATATTTAATTGAGGGTGTGCAATTTCATCCCGAGTCCATTTTGTCAGAGCAAGGGCATGCTTTATTAAAAAACTTTTTACGCCTTAGCGCTTAACTTATTATTAGTCCTCATGAATTCCTCCTTCACTCCCCAACAAGCAATTCAACGCTGCCTCGATCATGGTGAACTAAGTCACCTAGAAATGCTCACGATGATGCGCTTAATTATGGGTGGCGCACTTTCGCCGGTCCTTACGGCAGGCTTCTTAATTGCCTTACGCGCTAAACAAGAAACGGTTGGAGAAATTACTGCAGCGGCCCAAGTCATGCGTGAATTTGTTACCCCAGTGCTAGTAAGTCCTGCAGATCATTTAGTAGATGTAGTAGGAACAGGCGGCGATGGTGCGCAAACTTTTAATATTTCTACAGCCGCGATGTTTGTCGCCTCTGCCGCTGGAGCAAAAATTGCTAAACACGGTAACCGTAGTGTCAGTAGCAAATCGGGAAGCGCTGATGTTCTAGAAGCACTTGGGGTCAATTTACAACTCTCACCAGCGCAAGTCGCGCAATGTATTGAAAAAATAGGCGCTGGCTTTATGTTTGCCCCTAATCACCATCCTGCTATGAAAAATGTGGGTCCAGTTAGAAAAGAGCTCGGTGTACGCACAATTTTTAATATTTTAGGTCCCCTGACCAATCCTGCCAATGCAAAACATATGCTGATGGGCGTCTTTCATCCCGAATTAGTTGGTATTCAAACTCGGGTCTTACAAAATCTTGGTATGCAGCATGCCTTAGTAGTTTATGGTCGCGATGGCTTAGATGAAATTTCCCTGCAAGGACCAACCCTAATTGGCGAATTAAAAGATGGTCAAGTGCGCGAGTATGAAATTAACCCGCTCGATTTTGGTTTAAAACTAAGCCCTTCAAACGCTTTTCAAGTGACCAACGCCGCCGAATCAAAAGCGATTATCTTGGGTGTTTTAGACCCTACTGCGAGCGCTGATTTTTATGCTGCGCGCGAGATTGTTTGTTTGAATGCAGGGGCTACACTTTATGTGGCAGACTGTGTCCCCGATATCGCCAGTGGTTTTATCTTGGCGCAAAAAATGATTGCTACTGGGGCGGCACAAAATAAACTAGCTGCTTTTGTGTCTGCTACGCAGAACGCGAATTAAGTATTAGTTCAATTTATTATGAGCGATATTCTCACTACGATTGTGGCCACTAAACGCCAAGAAGTCCTTACTGCGCAAGCGCTTGTTACGCTTGCCCAATTACGGTCTTTAGTTGAACGCCAGCAAAGTAATCCCGACTATCAGCCCCGCGGCTTTACCCAAGCAATTGAACGTACAATTTTGACCGGTGGTTCTGCTGTCATTGCTGAAATAAAAAAAGCGAGCCCTAGCAAAGGGGTACTACGAGAGAATTTTGATCCCAGTGCAATTGCCAAATCGTATGCAGAACATGGTGCTACTTGTTTATCGGTTTTAACTGATGTAAATTATTTTCAGGGTTGTTCAGCATATCTTGAGGCTGCACGAGCTGCCTGTACGCTGCCTGTCTTACGTAAAGATTTCACCATTGATGTTTATCAAGTCTATGAAGCAAGGGCAATGGGCGCTGATGCCATTTTACTCATTGTGGCAGCACTTGATCTCAAGCAAATGCAAGATTTAGAAGCTTGTGCCCTCGCGTTGCGACTTGATGTCTTAGTTGAAGTGCACAATGGCGAAGAACTTGATTTAGCTTTACAACTAAAAACGCCCTTACTAGGAATTAATAATCGCAACTTAAAAACATTTAATGTGTCTTTGCAAACCACGCTCGATTTACTACCTCATATTCCTAGCGATAAGCGCATTGTGACCGAGTCGGGAATTTTGCAGCGCTGTGATGTAGAGCTGATGAGAGCCAATCGAGTGAATGCGTTTCTAGTTGGCGAAGCTTTTATGCGCGCGCCCGAGCCTGGGCTTGCGCTAAGCCAAATCTTTATTTAAACGTTAAACAAGAAATTTAATACATCGCCATCTTTAACGACATACTCCTTGCCTTCTGCGCGCATTTTACCGGCCTCTTTTGCACCAGCTTCGCCTTTATATTGAATAAAATCTGCGTATGAAATTGTTTGCGCACGAATAAAACCGCGCTCAAAATCAGTATGAATCACTCCTGCTGCTTGTGGCGCTGTGGCGCCCACGGCAATTGTCCAAGCGCGCACCTCTTTTACACCTGCCGTGAAATAGGTTTGTAAGCCCAGCAAAGAATATGCCGCGCGAATAACCCGATCTAAACCTGGTTCACTCATCCCTAAATCAGTCAAAAATTCGGTTTTATCTGCTTCATCTAAATCGGCAATTTCAGCTTCAATTGCTGCGCAAACTGCTACTACTGGCGCGCCCTCTTTAGCAGCATGATTTTTAACTGCATCTAAATAGGGATTATTTTCAAAACCATCTTCCTTCACATTAGCAACATACATCGTTGGCTTAGCGGTAATTAAACATAGCGGTTTTAAAAGGGCTTTTTCATCTTCGCTGAATGACAAGCTACGAACTGGTTTAGCTAAGTCTAGTTGCGCCTGTACTTTAGTCAAAACTGCCACTAAGGCAGCCGCCTCTTTATCGTTGCCAGATTTTGCAGCTTTGCTTGAGCGATTGAGGACTTTTTCCACTGTTGCTAAGTCGGACAAGGCTAATTCAGTGTCAATCACCTCAATATCTGAAATGGGATCAATCTTGCCGGCGACATGGACCACATTTGCATCGTCAAAACAACGGACGACATGGGTAATGGCATCGGTCTCGCGAATATTTGCTAAAAATTGATTGCCCAAGCCTTCGCCTTTTGAGGCGCCAGCAACAAGACCGGCAATATCCACAAATTCCACCACTGCCGGGAGGATGCGTTCTGGCACAACTATGTCCGCCAAGCCTTGTAAGCGGGTATCGGGTACCTCCACAATGCCAACATTGGGCTCGATAGTGCAAAAAGGATAATTTTCTGCCGCAATACCAGCTTTGGTAAGGGCATTAAATAAGGTTGATTTGCCGACATTAGGCAGGCCGACGATGCCACATTTTAAAGACATAGGGTTATTGTAAAGGGGCTTTTTCGCTATCATCAGTACATGAGCTCTTTACCACCCTCTTTTAAACCACATCAATTTGATATTGCGGTGGTTGGTGCTGGGCTGATTGGCAAAGCAACTGCCCTTGGATTAGCCCAGCTGGGGCTCTCTACCGTGCATATTGCGCCCGCTCTTTCCCAGTCAAATGCTGCCCCAGCGGCAGGTCAATGGAGCCAACGGATTTATGCTTTTTCTTCCAGCACCCAAGCCCTCCTAAAAAAAATTCAAGTATGGGATGCGCTTGATTTAAGCCGTTTTCAAGTCGTTAGGGATATGCGTATTTTTGGTGATCGGCATGGTCCCCAAGATCAATTACATTTTTCCGCCTTTGAAGCTGGTACAGCGCAACTAGCTTGGATCGGTGAGGCAAACTTAATTGAGCAAACATTAGATCAGGCTAGCCGCTTTCAAAATAAACTTGAACGGCTCGATGCCACCGTTACCCAAATGACATTTGCAGAGACGGAAGCTAAATTGACGCTCGATAACCAAGTGGAAATTCGGGCCAAACTGGTCATTGGCGCAGATGGTGCACGTTCGAGCATCCGCGATTTTGCTGGCATTACTGTCCAACACGAGGATTACCAACAAAGCGCTGTGGTCGCCAATTGGAACAGCGATTTACCCCACCTTGAAACTGCCAATCAATGGTTTTTAGAAGACGGTGACATTCTGGCTATGTTACCGCTACCAGGCAAGCAAGTGTCCATGGTTTGGTCTACCTCACCTGAAAATGCCGATGCCTTATTAAAGCTCAATGAGGCCGAATGGCAGTTACGCTTTGCTGAATTAGCTAAGGGCGCGGTTCAGGCCACCCTAGGAAATTTGCGTTTCAATTCTGTGCCGGCAGCCTTCCCCTTGAGTAAAATTCGGGCTGCACGATTAATTGGGCCCGCACAAAATCCCCAAGTTATTTTGGTCGGCGATGCCGCGCATGTGATGCACCCCTTAGCCGGTCAGGGCCTTAACCTAGGCTTACGTGATGTCGCTACGCTCTTACAAGTACTCGAAAACCGGGAGTCTTTTCGTCTTATCAATGATCCGCTATTGTTGCGGCGCTATGAGCGCGAGCGTCAAGGCGATACTAGCGCCCTACTTTGGGTCACCGATCGTTTGAAAAAATTGTTTGGCGCCCAAAGTACTTTCGAGCAAGGTTTGCGCAATTGGGGTCTCGGCTTAGTCAATCGTAGTCATCTATTAAAACGCCGTTTAATTCATCAGGCATTAGGAGAAAATCATTTTGAATAGAATTATTACTGCACCATTTCTAGGTATTTTTTATTGGCCAATATTGCTCTTGCTATCGATATCCCAAGTAAATGCGCAAAGTGCTCCCGTTAAGGCATCTGCTCCAGTCGTGAGCGCTGCCCCAAGTGTCGTTATTACGCCAAGCAACGTCGAACGCACAATTAAAACCGAATTACAAAAAAAATTAGGCACGTCTGCTAATGTGAAAGGAGTGGTTCCCACCCCAGTAGCAGGAATTTATGAGGTTCAGGTGGGTAATGAAATTGTCTATACCGATGCCACTGCAAAATACTTGATTCAGGGTAATTTGCTTGAATTAGCCAGCGGTAAAAATTTAACTGAAATACGTCAATCCGATTTAAACCGCATTCGTTGGGCAGATCTTTTGCCTAGCAATGCCTTAAAGGATGTTCGGGGCAATGGCAGTAGACAATTAGCAATTTTTGCCGATCCGAATTGTGGCTACTGTAAGCGGCTTGAAAAAGCCCTGCAACCCCTCGATAACATCACTATCTATACCTACCTAATACCTATTCTCTCACCCGACTCAACCCAAAAATCAAAACAGATTTGGTGCGCTACCGACCCCTTAAAAGCTTGGCATGATTGGATGATTAATGGCATTTCGCCAACCGGCAAAGCAGACTGCGTAAACCCAATTGAAAAAAACCAAGCACTGGCGAAAACCTATTCGATTACGGGTACACCGACATTATTTTTTACTGACGGTAGTCGCATTCCTGGCGCAGCACAAGTAAGCGATATCGAGAAAAAATTAGCCTCCTTAAAATAAGTCAACCCTGAACAGCCATGTCGACCTCATCTCTACGCCCAACTGTAAACGCGGATGACCCATTTGCAGTTGAATACACCATTTGGCCAGCTGATTTAAGCGGGCATCGCTTTCAAGTTAATTTATGTATTCTTAATCCCCATCCTGAAGGGCAAATTTTGCAGATGCCCGCATGGATTCCAGGCAGCTATCTGATCCGTGACTTTAGTAAACAGATAGAAACGCTAACCGCTTTTGCTCGCATTGGATCAAACCTTAAGCCATTGAAATTAGAGCGGCTTGATAATGATCGCTGGCAATTGCCCCCAGTAGATGGACCGGTGGAAGTGAATGCCACCATCTACGCTTTTGATCCTTCCATACGAACTGCTTATTTAGATCAGGAGCGGGGATTTTTTAATGCGAGTAGTCTCTGCTTGGCAGTAAACGGTCAAACCGACTTGCCTTGTTCGCTCATCCTAGTGCCACCTCAACAAAATCTGAAGCAAGCAAATGAGTGGCAGGTACAAACTACTTTAGCGAGCGCCAAAGTAGATGCACAGGGGTTTGGTTTTTATTTAGCCCGCAACTATGATGATTTATTAGATCATCCCTTTGCCTTAGGCCAATTTCAGCTAGTCCACTGGCGCTCTGGTGGTGTGCGGCACACCATGGCGATTCAAGGTTGCCGACTACCAATTGATGCGAAACGCCTTGGTAATGACCTGCAAGCGATATGCACTACTGCAATTAATTTCTTTGAGCCCAAAACCCAAAAACCCCCGTTCACCAATTACACGTTTTTGGTGAACGCAGTACTTGCTGGCTACGGTGGGCTTGAACATCGCAATAGTTCGGCCTTGTTATGCCAACGCGAACAAATTCCCCAACTTAATACCGTGCTTGATGAATCTGCCTACCGTGAATTTTTGGGCTTATGTAGCCATGAGTATTTTCATGCTTGGCTAGTTAAGCGTATTCAAGCAAAAGTGTTTCAACCCTATCGCCTAGACCAACGCACGCATACGCGCTTGCTCTGGCTCTTCGAGGGTTTTACTAGTTATTATGATGATTTACTGCTTTTACGCAGTAAGCGCATAACACTTAAAACTTATCTCGAGTGTGTGGCAAATAACTGGAATAGTGTCTTACGCGGTTCAGGACGGCATAAGCAAAGTCTAGCCGACAGCTCTTTTGACGCTTGGACAAAATTTTATCAAAGCGATGAAAATACCCCTAATGCCGTAGTCAGTTATTACGCTAAAGGCGCAATGCTAGCTTTAGGTCTTGATTTACTGATTCGTCACTTTTCGCAGCAACGTAAATCATTAGATGATGCAATGCGCCTGCTCTGGAAGTGGCATGGTCGCACTCAAAAAGGCCTCCCTGAAGACGGACTAGATGCAATTATGTTGGTGCTCTTAGGGCCAGAATTTGCTAAGCCTTGGAAAGATTTTAAAGCGCGCTATATTAACGGCACCGAAGACATTCCTTTAGAAGAATGGTTTGATCCGCAAATTATTCGCGTCAAACTAAAAACCCTTTCCCATACTGAACAACTTAAGCTCGATTTTGGCTGTCGTTTTATTGACGCACAAGGATGGCTCAAAATTACCCATGTATTTGATTCTGGCTTTGCTCAAATAGCAGGACTTGCACCAAATGATTTACTCATTAGTATCAATGAGCAACGTATCACTGTATCTCGCTGGAATAGTATTCTGAATCAACTCAAACCTGGTGAACGCATTCGTATCCGCTACTTTCGCCAAGATCTTGAACACGAGACCCGGTTGCAATTAAAAATAGACGAGCCCATCGCGCAATACCAATTGCTGCCGAGCAATGAGAAATTTAACTGACGCGATACCTTTGTCGTGGCGTGATTTATTGCGGGATTATTTGCAGTCAGCGGCCTGGCAAGATTTACAGACTTGTCTTCAAGCTGAAATTGCCTTGCATGCCCAAACGATTTGTCCAGCCCCGGAATTTTTTTTTAAGGCGCTTGAACTAACTGCAGTAGACCAAGTAAAGGTAGTCATTCTCGGTCAAGACCCTTATCACTCACCTGGCTTAGCGCAAGGACTAGCCTTCTCAATTCCTGCAGAGATTGCCATGCGCTCAAAACAGTTTCCAAGCTCCTTACGTAATATTAGTAAAGCGCTAGCGCTTGAGGGGCTTGGCTCACTAAGACATGGTGACCTTAGCCATTGGGCTAAACAAGGTGTGCTATTACTCAATACAGCCTTGAGTGTGCGTCTTGGTGAACCAACTAGCCATACCCATTTGGGCTGGAGCAGTCTGATTGATCAACTTATTCTCCAGCTAGCAAAGCAACGCCCCAATTTAGTCTGGCTCTTATGGGGGGCTCATGCGCAAGCTAAATTACCGCTAATTGAGCGTCCAGAGAAGGGCATACAGCCCTTGATTTTGCAAGCCTCACACCCGTCAGGCCTGGGGGTTTATAAAACCGCAAATCCGTTTTTACAGGCTGGCAATTCCGGCAGTTGCAAACACTTTATGCAAACTAATCAATGGCTTCAGCAGCTAGGTAATGCCCAAATTCGCTGGACTAACGAGTAAAAGCTACATAGATTGCCGCCGCCAACCATGCTGCCACAATTGCGACCAACCACTCGAGCATTTGACCAGGCTTTACAAGGGTTCCCAGTAAAGCCAAAAAAGAACCCCCCCAGGCCCCAACAAACCCTGCACAGATTGCGCCAACCATCCCTTTAATGCGTCCTAAACCCTGTCTCGACGGCGTTTTTCGTGCGGGATAAAAGTACCAGGCCGACCAGCCTACAGCGCCCCCAAGCAACAGAAAAGCTAAAAACCCCATCACTATCCCCATTAATAGGCCATCATATCTATAATCAGCAACATGAAGCTGCTGACACTAGGCATCAATCATCACACAGCGCCAGTGGCAGTTCGGGAAAAGGTCGCTTTTGATCCTGAATCTCTCCAAGAAGCGCTCCACGATTTACGCTCGCACCTCAGCAGCGTAAATAGTTCTCACCTGCCCGAAGCAACCATTTTATCGACTTGCAACCGCACTGAGCTCTACTGTGCTGCTAATGATGCTAAGTCTGAAGTTTTACTGCACGCCGCAACTTTCGATTGGCTGGCTAAAAGCCAAAAATTGGCGCCCAGCGCTTTAGAGCCACACCTGTATTCTCTGCCGCAATCGGATGCCGTCAGACACGCTTTTCGGGTGGCATGTGGACTTGATTCGATGGTGATCGGTGAAACCCAAATATTGGGGCAAATGAAAGATGCTGTGCGGACCGCTAATGAAGCTGGTACTTTAGGCACCTATCTCAATCAATTGTTTCAAAAAACGTTCGCAGTTGCTAAAGAAGTTCGTGGCTCCACCGAAATTGGTGCGCATTCAATTTCGATGGCAGCAGCTTCAGTTCGTTTGGCAGAGCGGATTTTTGAAAAACTAGCAGAGCAGAAAATTTTATTTATCGGCGCAGGTGAAATGATTTCGCTTTGCGCTACCCATTTTGTGGCTCGCCAACCTGCCCTTGCTGCAGTTGCTAATCGTACCCTCGAGCGTGGTCAAGACTTAGCAGATGCAATTTCTGCGCAGGGAATTCAAGCTGAAACTTTACGGCTCTCTGAATTACCGAATCGACTGCATGAATTTGACATTATTATTTCTAGCACCGCTAGCACGCTACCGATTATAGGTCTAGGAATGGTCGAAAGCGCGCTCAAACTCCGCCGCCGTAAGCCGATGGTAATGATTGATCTGGCAGTACCACGTGATTTTGAACCAGAAATTGCTCGCTTAAACGATGTGTATTTATATACCGTTGACGATCTTGGGGCAATGATTCAAACGGGAACCTCACTCCGCTTAGCAGCGGTTGATCAAGCCGAAGCAATCATTACCGATCGCGTAGGTAATTTTATGCATTGGCTACAAGGCCGTGATGCAGTGCCTTTGATCCAAGACATTCAACAGCGTGGTGAACATCTACGGCAAATAGAATTAGAGCGGGCAATGAAACGTTTAATGCGGGGCGATGATCCGCTTGAAGTTTTAAATCTAATGGCGCAAGGCTTAACCAATAAATTCTTACATGGATCATTGCATGCCTTACAACATGCCAATGGCGCAGAACGGGATGCCCTAATTAAACTCTTACCTAAACTGTTTATTGAGCATGCAGGTGCCCATGGCACCGATCATCATCCAGAATCTACCAGCGACTACAAGCCCACCAAGCCAAAACATTAGATGAAACCCAGCATGCGGGCCAAGCTGGTGTATTTAGATACCCGTTTGGCTGAACTTAACTCTCTACTTACCTCCTCTGAGTCAACTAAGGATATGGACTCCTATCGTAAGTTGACACGAGAGCATGCAGAAATTGCTAGCGTAGTTGAGCAATTTGCGCTTTATCGACAAGCCGAAGCAAACTTGGCGGCGGCTGAAGAAATACGCGCCGACCCAGAAATGAAAAGTTTCGCTGATGAAGAGCAAAAACAAGCTGGCACGCAAATGCTTGAGCTTGAAGCTAGCCTACAAACCTTACTTTTACCCAAAGATGAAAATGATGAGCGAAACGTCTTTCTAGAGATTCGTGCCGGTACTGGCGGCGATGAAAGTGCGCTGTTCGCTAATGATTTATTGCGGATGTATACCCGTTTTGCTGAACGGCAAGGCTGGAAAGTTGAGGTAGTGAGTGCTGCTGAATCCGATTTGGGTGGCTATAAAGAAGTAGTTCTGCGCTTCATTGGCCAATCGGTCTATGCGCGGATGAAATTTGAATCGGGCGGACATCGGGTTCAACGGGTACCCCAAACCGAAACGCAAGGACGGATTCATACGTCGGCTTGTACGGTTGCAGTCATGCCTGAAGCCGATGAAATTGAGGCGGTAAAAATCAATCCAGCCGATTTGCGGATTGACACCTTTCGTGCCTCTGGCGCTGGTGGGCAGCATATTAATAAAACGGATTCAGCTGTGCGGATAACCCATTTACCCACTGGTATTGTGGTTGAATGCCAAGATGATCGGAGTCAGCATCGCAATAAAGACCAGGCCATGAAAGTACTAGTTGCGCGCATCATGGATGCACGCCAACGTGAACACCATCAACAGGAAGCACAGACCCGTAAATCGCTGATTGGTTCGGGCGATCGTAGTGACCGCATTCGTACTTATAACTTTCCGCAAGGACGTATTACCGACCATCGCATTAATCTCACCTTATACAAAATTGATGCGATGATGGATGGTGATTTGGGTGACCTGATGAATGCACTGGCGACCGAACATCAGGCTGAACTATTAGCAGCGCTTGGCGATACTTAAGTTCTCACTAGCCGGCACCCCTTCGTCTCATGTCAACTATTCGTGCGTTACTAAGTAACACTGTTTTGCCGGCTGCTGAAGCCCGTACTTTACTAGCGCATTTATTGGCGCACTATTTTCAGTTACCCAAGTCAGCTTTAATTAGCCGTGACGAGATGTCGCTTTCTAACGATTTCCTCGCCTCCTGGGAGGCCCTTGAGAAGCGACGTATTAACGGTGAACCCATCGCCTATCTGATTGGTAAACGCCCTTTCCATCAAATTGAGCTAATGGTGAATGCGGCTGTATTAATCCCCCGCCCCGAAACGGAATTATTAGTCGATCTTGCGCTTCTAGAAATGGTTCAACAGCGGCAACAAAATCCAGCCTCGCCACTGCGTATACTCGATTTAGGCACGGGGTCGGGCGCCATTGCACTAGCTATAGCCAGCGCCTTTAAAGATCTACCGGGTACCGCAAACCCGCCACAAATTATGGCCACAGACGTTTCACCCGAGGCCCTCGGTGTTGCCAAGCTCAATGCTGCGTACTTGAAACAGGGTCAAAGTATCGAATTTATTGTGAGTAACTGGTATCAAGCCTTGCCACAACCCCAATGTACTGCAACTTTTGACCTGATCCTTAGCAATCCGCCTTATATTCATGCGGGAGACGAACATTTGCAGCAGGGTGATTTACGCTTCGAACCCATTACCGCTTTAAGCGATGGACAGGATGGGCTGAGTTGTCTACGCGCAATTATTGCTGGTGCACCCCTATTTTTGCGCCCCCAGGGCTTTATTGCGGTTGAGCACGGTTATGATCAGTTAACTTCAGTATTAGAGATGATGGCCCAGGCAGGATTGCAAGAAGTGAGGTCCTATACCGATCTAGCGGGTATCCCCCGTGTGGTCAGTGCCCGTAAGGCGCTATAGCCGAATAACCCTATTTTGAATTCGGTCTTAAAATTAAGGAAAATCATGAGTAGCAATTCATCAATCAAATTCAGAATTCATTAAGGACTAAATATGGACGCCCAAGCACAAATTAAAGAGATCGTCACCAGTCACCCAGTGGTGTTATTTATGAAAGGCACTGCCCAGTTTCCGCAGTGTGGCTTTTCGGGCAATGCAGTAAATATTCTCCGCGCCTGTGGCGTCGAGCACTTGCACACGGTGAATGTGTTTGACGATGATGGGATTCGCCAAGGTATTAAACAATATGCTAATTGGCCGACCATTCCCCAGCTTTATATCAACGGCGAATTTGTGGGCGGCTCAGATATTTTGACTGAAATGTATGAAAGTGGCGAACTACAAAAATTAATTAAGCCCTAAATCTAGCGCATCTAGCGTAAGCTATCGCCATGGCGCTAGATTTTTCTCTCCTACTTTTATTTGGCCTTTTGGTCGGCACATGCGCTGCCCTAGTGGTCTATGCACTCAATCTTAAGTCCACCTTAAGAACCCAGCAAGCCCTTACCCTGAGCGAAAATAGCTTGATTGAAAGCCTGCGTAATGAACGTGATCTGGCAATTCAAAATGCAATTCGGCTTGAAGCTGAGTTAGCTTCAGAGCGCCGCCAAGCGCTAGCTAGGCTCGAATCACTCAACGAGGCTAAAGAAGCCCTGACAGCGCAATTTAAAAATTTAGCCAATGATATTTTGGAAGATAAAAGCAAACGCTTTGTCGAGCAAAATGCAACTAGCTTAGACGCTTTATTAAAACCCCTGCAAACTAAACTGACAGAATTCAAAGAGCAAGTCAGTACGTCGTATCAAAATGAAGCGCGAGAACGATTTGCGCTTAAGACTGAAATTGAGCGGCTTTCAAATTTGAATTTACGCATGTCAGATGAAACCCGTTCACTTACTCAAGCACTTAAAGGTGACTCAAAGGTACAGGGCAACTGGGGTGAATTAGTACTAGAGTCCATTCTAGAATCTTCTGGCTTACGCAAAGGTGAAGAATTTGTAGTGCAAGATAGCCATACCCAAGCCGATGGCTCACGCTTGCAGCCAGATGTCGTCATCCATTTACCTGAAGGACGGCATTTAGTGGTTGATAGTAAAGTCTCCATTACGGCCTATGCCCGCTATGCAGAAGCGCTCACACCAGAAATTGGTCAGGCCGAATTAAATTTACATATTCAATCGATTCGCCAACATATGCAAGGACTCTCTAGTAAAAACTATAGCGCTCTACATGGCTTAGGCGCAATTGATTTTGTTTTAATGTTTATTCCTATTGAGCCCGCCTTTATCGCAGCGATGAAGGCTGCACCGAACTTACAAGATGAAGCATTGGCTAAAAATATTGTGTTAGTTTGCCCTAGCACCCTCATGGCAACCTTAAGAACAGTAGCCCATTTATGGCGACAGGATCAACAAAATCGCAATGCACTAGAAATTTCTCGGCAGTGTGGTGCGCTCTACGATAAGTTTGTTGGCTTTGTAGAGGACTTGCAAAAATTAGGTCAGCGGCTTGAGCAAGCACAAAGTTCGTATCACGATGCCTTTGGTAAATTAAAGTCGGGTAAAGGAAATTTAATTCGCGCTGCTGAAAAAGTTCGGGCCTTGGGCGTGAAGCCAAGCAAATTGATTGATAACCGCTTAATTGAAACCGCAGACTCAGTAGATATTACCGACGAATAAAAAAACCCTGCTACCAAAAGTAACAGGGTCTATTTAATTCTAAAACTGAATACTTATTTTGCTGCTTTACGACCACGTGATGCTGGTGTGGTTGCTTTTTTAACTTGGTTCAATTGACCTTTAACAGAATCCATTGCTTGGTCTGCATTTTTTTCAACCGTAGCCATCGCTTCTTTGCTGGCGGCACGGAACTGCTCAAAACCTTGTAAAACGCTACCAAATGAAGTTTTGAACGCTGAAACAAATACATCCGAGCCTGCAGGTGCATTGCTAGCCAACGTATTCATCCAATCTTGCGCGCTCGCTTGAATTTCATCAATGCTTGCATCGACTACATTTACAAACTCTTTGTTGCTATCACGCAATAACTGGGTTACTTTACGTTGATAATCGCTAGCTTGATCACTAACTTCTTGTAAAGCATCAACGCTCATCATTTCAGTAACTTGTTTTGGGTCTTTGGCAGTCAATACAGCCTGAAAGCTGTCTTGAGCATTCACTAAAGCTTCTTTAGAAGCGGCATAGTTGAGGGCAGCCAATTTTTCTGCATTTTCTAAAGCAGCTTCGCTTAAAGAAAAAGAAGACTCGAGGCCTTTGCTTTGAATTTGCGACAATTTAGCGGTAATTTGATCTTGGTTCATCTGATTTTCCATTTAAAAATTAAAAGACATTAAAAAATACATCATTAATATTGCACTGCACCATAGTACTTTAACGGAGCTATAGATAGAAATCAAGGCTTTTTTGCTGCTTTGCAATAAAAAAGCCTTATTTAGATAAAAGGTTCAATAAAATCAATACCTTAGATAGTATAAATACTTCAAAAAAATATCGCAAAGTGGCTTTGGCGGCCTGTTTTGGCACCTTTTTAGAGTGGTATGACTTCCTCTGCTTTGCGGCTTTAGCAATTCAATTTGGTCCCTTATTCTTCCCATTTGGCAACGGCGATGCAACGTCACCCAACAGCTTGCTAGCTAGCTTGGCGACCTTTGGCGTGGGTATGGTATTTCGCCCTATTGGGGCAGCGGTTTTTGGATCTTTAGCTGACCGGATTGGCCGGCGTCCCGTTTTTTTGATCACGATGACGCTCATGGGTGGGTCTACCTTGGCGGTTGGTTTCTTACCGACCTTTAATCAAATTGGCTATGCTGCGCCAGTGCTACTGATTACCTTGCGCTTATTACAGGGCTTATCTGCTGGCGGTGAAATTGGTGGCAGCGCAGTGTATTTAGCCGAACATGCAAACGCAGAAAAGCGGGGCTTTCAGACAAGTATTTTGCAGCTAATGGGTCCCTTGGGTATTCTAGCTTCAACCTTGCAAATAGCCTATTTGCAATTCGTACTGAGTCCCGAAGCATTTCAAGAATGGGGCTGGCGCGTCCCTTTTTGGGTGTCAATATTACTTCTCATCATCGCCCTAAAAACTCGCCTAGCGTTAGAAGAAACACCAATTTTTACGGCACTGCATAGCGCAAAGATAATTAGTAAAACACCTTTACGCGATAATTTTCGCGACCAGACAACCCGTCGACATATGTTTTTATTGTTTTTTTGTATTTCAGCGGGTGGCTCAGTATTATTTTTCTGTGTGCAAGTGTATACCGCAATCTATTTAAAATCTGCGCTCAAAATAGATCCGCAATTAGTCAATACCTTAAGCATCTTTGCTACTGCGGCATTATTCCCCTTAACCATCTTTGCTGGCGCACTTTCTGATCGTTGGGGTCGAAAGCCAATTGTGATTGCTGGTCTTACCCTCGGTGCACTTTTTATATTGCCCGCCTTTGCTCTATTGGGATATTTGGCTAGCAATGCAGGGCAAAATAGCCTTGCACTTGGTTTGGTTTTAGTTCTGCTCTCGATACCATTGGCCTTAGTCATTGGCCCGCAATCGGCTTTATTGGCTGAGCTCTTTCCTGCAAAGCGGCGCAGTAGCGCTGCCACCTTGCCACACAATTTTGCGGCGGGCTGGATTGGTGGGCTACTACCCTTAATTGTTACTTGGCTCAATCAAACCTGGGCCAGCCCCTTAGTTGGGCTTTGGTACCCCACCGTCTTTTTAGCTAGCGCAGCGCTGCTCGCTATTATTTATTTACCAGAAACCCG
>JBAXGQ010000008.1:0-43705 GCA_037139315.1 Burkholderiaceae bacterium | reverse complement strand
TTGAGCCAGCGCAATTGCGGATTTTAGCTATTGATATGGATTCCACTTTAATTAATATTGAATGCATCGATGAAATTGCCGATTTTGCCGGAAAAAAAACTGAGGTGGCAAGAATTACTGAGGCTACGATGCGCGGTGAAATCACCAACTTTAGCGACAGCTTGCAACAACGCGTGGCATTGCTAGCCGGTGTGCCAACAGCAGTATTAGAGGCGGTTTATCGCGAGCGTTTAAAGCCAAATGTTGGCGCCACCGAATTAATTGCCCAAGCTCGCCATTTAGGCATTCATACCCTATTAGTATCTGGTGGCTTTACTTTTTTTACCGATAAATTACAGCGTGCTCTTGGTTTTGATCAAGCACACGCTAATACCTTAGAAATTCAAGATGGCTGCCTTACGGGCAAGGTGTTGGGAAACATTATTGATGGCGCTGCAAAAGCGCGCTGTCTCGAAGAAGCGTGCCAAGCACTGAATTGCAATAAAACACAAGCAATTGCAATTGGTGATGGCGCCAATGATTTACTCATGATGGCTGGTACAGGTCTGAGTATTGCTTACCGCGCTAAACCGTTAGTAAAAGAAAAAGCCGACGCGGCTTTTGACCGGGTCGGCTTAGATGCTACTCTAGCTTTATTGCGCTAAATTACATGCGCTCAAAAATGGTTGCGATTCCCTGACCGCCACCGATACACATCGTAACTAATGCATATTTACCATTCACACGCTGCAGTTCATAAAGGGCTTTGGTTGCAATGGCCGCACCAGAACAACCAATGGGGTGACCCAAGGCAATTGCGCCGCCATTCACGTTGGTTTTTGCCGGATCCAAACCTAAGCCTTTAGTCACAGCCAAAGCTTGCGCCGCAAACGCTTCATTCGATTCAATCACATCAATTTGGTCTAATTTCAAGCCAGCCCGCTGCAAGGCAATTTTGGTTGCAGGAATGGGGCCTTCACCCATAATTTCATTGGGTACGCCAGCAATGGCATAAGACACTAAACGCGCAATCGGCTTATGACCCGCCTTAGCCGCTGCTTCAGCTGCAGCTAAAACAAAAAAGGCCGCGCCATCATTAATACCGGAAGCATTTCCTGCAGTAACAGAGCCGCCTTCCTTTTTAAAGACGGCCTTCATTTTGCCTAAGGTTTCCATCGTCGTCTCGGGCTTGCAATGTTCATCGGTATCAAAAATCACCTCACCCTTACGAGTTTTAATGGTAATTGGCACAATTTGTGATTTAAAGCGCCCTTCTTTAATGGCAATGCCGGCACGGCGATGTGACTCAACAGCTAAGGCATCTTGCTCTTCGCGAGTGAGCTTCCATTTTTCAACTAAATTTTCCGCAGTAACCCCCATATGACCAACTCCGAATGGGTCGGTTAAGACTGCCACCATCAGATCAAGCATTTTGCTATCACCCATACGGGCACCACTTCGCATAGCAGGCGAGCCGTACATACCTCTCGACATCACTTCGACGCCGCCGCCAATGCCGTAATCACAATCGTTCAACATAATTGCTTGCGCAGTAGACACAATTGCTTGCAAGCCAGAACTACATAAACGATTAATGGCCATGGCCACCGATTCCATCGGTAAGCCTGCTTGAATTGCGGCAACCCGAGCCACATAGGCATAACGGCTATCGGTTGGAATCGTATTCCCAACCGTTACATAATTAATTTCCTTAGGATCAACGCCAGAACGGGCAATTGCCTCTTTCATCACGATACCGCCTAATTCAGATGGCTCAAAACTACTTAAGCCGCCACCAAAACTGCCAATTGCAGAGCGCACTGCACTTAATACGACGACATCACGACTCATTTAAATTCTCCTCATTTGTTCCAGATAATCACTATTATTATCGCCTTTATAAACAATTTCCTCAGTTTTTATATTTCCACCAATAAATCATGCCCCTGGGCTTGTACTACCGTACCACGGATAAATTCGCCTGCCCGGTACCGTTTTGAGGCTTTATTTGTGGGCAAGATTTTAACTAGGCCATCGATTTCTGGGGCATCTCCCGCTGTTCTGCCAATGCCACCGCTACCATCAACCCGATCAACCAAAATACGCAGGCGCTGGCCCACCCGCTTTTGTAACTTAGCAATCGAAATACTTTCTGCGCGGGACATAAACTGACTCCGCCGTTCTTCGCGCACTGCCTCAGGCACAGGATTGCTTAATTCATTTGCTTGGGCACCAGCGACCGGCGAATAAGCAAAACAACCGGCCCGATCAATTTGCGCGTGGTCCATAAAGTCTAATAAATGGTCAAATTCAGCTTGGGTTTCACCAGGAAACCCGGCAATAAAGGTACTGCGAATAATGAGGTCGGGGCAAAGAGCACGCCAAGCTTGAATACGCTCAAGGTTTTTTTCACCGCTCGCAGGTCGCTTCATCCGTTTTAAAACATCAGGGTGTGAATGCTGTAAAGGAATATCCAAATAAGGCAATACACCGTACCCATACTCAGCAAACTCAGCCATTAAAGGCACAATACTATCCACATGAGGATAGGGGTAAACGTAATGGAGTCGCACCCACGCTTCATGTTTGCGCGCTATTTGATTTAGCGCTGCAACTAAATCAAATAAGCGCGTTTTAATTGGTTTACCATCCCAAAAACCCGTACGATATTGAACATCAACACCATAGGCGCTGGTATCTTGAGACACCACCAATAATTCCTTTACACCCGAGGCAAATAATCGCTCTGCTTCACTTAAGACTTCACCAATCGGTCGCGAAACTAAATCTCCACGCATGCTTGGAATGATGCAAAAAGTGCAACGATGGTTACAACCTTCAGAAATTTTTAAATAGGCATAATGTTTTGGCGTTAGCTTTATACCAATATCGGGCACTAAATCAGTAAAAGGGTCATGGGGTTTTGGTAAATGCAGGTGGATCGCTTGCATTACTTCTTCAGTTGCGTGGGGACCAGTGACCGCCAGCACTTTTGGATGAATGCTCTGAATTAAGTCACTACCGTCGACATTTTTACGCGCGCCCAAGCAGCCGGTTACGATGACTTTGCCATTTTCGGCTAAGGCCTCACCAATGGCATTTAAGCTCTCTTCTACAGCCGAATCGATAAAGCCACAGGTATTTACGATGACTAAATCTGCGCCAGCATAATCCTTGGCGGTTTCATAGCCCTCGGCACTTAAACGGGTGAGAATTAATTCAGAATCAACTAGCGCCTTGGGGCAGCCCAAGGACACAAACCCGACCTTACTCGACACAACTATTCTTTATCAGCGGGTTTAGGGCTAGGCGCAAATGGAAAGCCGCCAAATAAATTTTGGGAGCCCTTCATTTGTTCCTGCATATTAATAAATAACTCTTTACTCTGATCGAGATAATTACCCATTAGGCCCTGCATTAAAGGATTTTGTAAATTCATCATTTGTGCCCAGGCCTCACTACCTACGCCTGGTACTACTTTCGATTGATCATTCAATTTATTATGAATATCCATAAATGATTCAAGGGTTTTCTCTAAATAACTTCCCATCAAACCTTGCATCGAGTGGCCATAAAAACGAATAATTTGCGAGAGCATTTGACTTGAAAAAACAGGTTCGCCAAGCGCCTCTTCTTCAAGAATAATTTGCATCAAAATATTGCGCGTTAAATCATCTTCGGTTTTAGCATCCACTACTTTAAAAGCCTCATTGGCCATCACCAGCTCTTTAATGTCGGCTAAGGTGACATACACGCTAGTTTGCGTATCGTAAAGGCGACGGTTAGGGTATTTCTTAATTAACCGTTCTTCGCCAGCTCGTTTTAAACGTGCAACCATGCTTTTTTCCTTGCATCCATCCGTGACATTAGAGCTAGTGTATCTCGCTCGGCTTAACCCGTGTGAATTCCGCCATTGAGAGAAAAGTCTGCTCCCGTCGCAAAAGCGGCATCTTCTGAAGCAATCCAAGCACAAATAGAAGCGATTTCATTTGGCAATCCAAGCCTTTTAACTGGTATGGCAGAAACAATTTTTTCCAGTACATCTTCACGAATGGCTTTCACCATATCAGTTGCAATATAACCTGGTGAAACCGTATTAACAGTGACGCCTTTATTCGCAACTTCTTGTGACAAGGCCATAGTAAAGCCATGCAAACCCGCTTTTGCAGTGGAGTAATTAGTTTGCCCAAACTGACCTTTTTGGCCATTTACCGAGGAGATATTAATAATCCGCCCCCAGTTTGCTTCTACCATGCCATCTATCACTTGCTTGGTAACGTTAAATAAGGAATTCAAATTGGTATCGATTACTGCCTTCCAATCATCGGGGCTCATTTTGCGAAAGACAGTATCGCGGGTAATGCCAGCATTATTGACCAGGATATCTACCCGACCGACATCGGCCTTGACCTTATCAAAAGCACTAACTGTACTAGTCCAGTCGGCCACATTCCCTTCAGAAGGAATAAAGTCATAGCCCAGTACTTTTTGCTCCCCAATCCAGCGGTCTTTGCGCGGAGAATTTGGGCCACAACCAGCAATTACCTTATAACCATCTTTAGCTAAGCGCTGACAAATAGCCGTTCCAATGCCGCCCATCCCACCTGTTACGTAAGCTATCTTTTGCGACATTACATCTCCTTAGAACATATATTAAACAATTTAAATCAAAAAATTTAACTAATTCTTAAAACTATTATTTAAATTGACTTACAGATTCAATCTAGCATAGCTTAAAAAAATGACTAATCAATTTCCTGCGCCTTTTCCATTACATATTTACCTGGGGCATTCGCGAGTTTTTTATATTTAGCATTGCCAAATTGGGTGCTTGCAGGTTTACGCTCCCCTCCAAATTGGGCCAACCAGGCTGAAAAATCAGGCCACCAACTACCCGGAATTTCTTTAGCGCCAGCTAGCCATGCTTCAGCAGTTTTAGGTAACTGACTATTTAAAAAATGGTAACGTTTCTTTTTGGCCGGTGGGTTAATCACCCCCGCAATGTGCCCCGAGGCCCCTAAAACAAAACGATTTTTCCCGCCAAGAATTTGCGTCGAACTATAAGCCGATTGCCACGGCACAATATGATCTTCTTGGGAAGCAAAAATATAGGCCGGGCAGGTAATTTTGCCAAGATCAATTTTGGCGCCACAGACCGTTAGTTTTCCAGGCTTAACCAACTCATTTTGTAAGTAAGTATGGCGTAAGTACCAGCTGTACATTGGGCCCGGTAAATTCGTCGAATCCCCATTCCAATAGAGTAAATCAAATGGTGGTGGTGAATTCCCTTTTAAATAATTATCGACCACATAGTTCCAAACTAAATCGTTGGGCCGTAAAAATGAAAAGGTATTGCCTAAATCGCGACCAGACAGTAAGCCGCCCTCTGGACCGCCCATCGATTTTTCGCGCATTTCTACCATGCCTTCATCAATGAACACGTCGAGAATGCCGGTGTCAGCAAAATCAAGTAAGGTAGTTAATAGCGTCACGCTAGCCACAGAATTATCTTTGCGCGCCGCTAAAACAGCTAAAGCATTACCAACTAAAGTGCCTCCAACACAAAATCCCAATACGTTAATCTGCTCACTTGCACCAATTGATTTAGTTACCTCAATGGCCTTAAGAACGCCTTTATCGATATAGTCATCCCAAGTGGTATGGCGCATCGAATCATCGGGATTTTTCCAAGAGACCAAGAAGACGGTATGGCCCTCACTCACTAAATACCGAACTACCGAGTTATCGGGCTGTAAATCTAAAATATAAAACTTATTAATACAAGGGGGCACCAATAAAAAAGGCCGCTCGAATACCGTTTCAGTTAGTGGCTTATATTGAATTAATTCAAATAAGTCGCAACGAAAAACTACTGCGCCTGCAGATTGGGCTAAATTTTTACCCACCTCAAAAGCAGCTTCATCGGTTTGTGAAACCTTCCCTTTTTTTAGATCGGCCAGCAAATTTAAAATGCCATTTTGAATTGATTGGCCCTGCGTATTAATAATGTTTTCTAGTACTTCGGGGTTCGTGGCAACAAAATTGGCTGGCGATAAAGCATCGATTAATTGCAAGGTTGCAAAATTTATTCTTTGTTTCGTTTTAGCATCGCTTTCAACTGCGTCAGCTAAAGCCAGTAAATGCTTTGAGTTGATCAAATACATTCCCACAATCGAGCGGCTCCAGCCCGATTCCCAGGCCCTGCCTTTAAAGCGGCGATCGCTAATCGGAAAAGCCATTGGATCTGCCGTGAATCGACTCACTTCATCAAAATAATTTTTTTGAATTTCAGTTAAACGCTCAGGCGGAATGAGGGCCATATGCTGAGGAGAAAGCGTGGGCGATTTCGCTGAATGGGCTGTTGCTAACATCGGTTTCCTAAGTCTATTTCCAAAGTCAATTTCTTATATATCTACTGCTTATTCTCAACGGAATATGGCTTAAGGGTTATCGGCACTAACCCTAGCTAGCGTATTTATTTCCCAGTATCAATAAATTCAGGGTGTCTCCAGCCAGATTAGGGCAGCAAATCGGCCAGAAACCCCATCACGACGATGCGAAAAAAACTGCTCGCTTTGTGTAAAGGTACAAAACTCTCCGCCATAAATTGCCTGAATTCCGGCATTTTTAAGGCGCGAACGGGCCAATTGATACAAATTGGCCCAGTATTTCTGGGGTTTGCCGGGAATAGCTTGAAAGCTCTCCAAAGGGAAAACTGCCCCTGTTAATCGGGCAGCATCAATAAATTGCTCGCGCACTTCATTGCCAACCTCAAAACAACTAGGGCCAATCGCCGGACCAAGCCAAACTAAAATATCTTCCCTGGCTAAGGTTTGACCCAGCGCCAGCGACTTTTCGCATAGGGCCTGCACCGTATTTTCTAATACCCCAGCACATAAGCCACGCCAGCCGGCGTGAGCAACCCCGACTAAATTACCCGCACGATTACAAAAAAAGACTGGCATGCAGTCGGCAGTTAAAACGGCAATAACCTGGGTCAGCTCTGCGCTAATCGCCGCATCTGCTTGGTAATCTTCACCTGAATGCCAGACCCGAGTGCCGTGAACTTGTTCCAGCCAAATGGGTTCACTCGGGAGCAATTGACGTAAACGAGCCCGGTTTTCACTAACCTTGTCGGGTGTATCGCCAACGTGCTTGCCTAAGTTCAGGGAATCATATGGTGCTTCGCTCACTCCGCCTGTACGCGTTGTTACCAAGGCGCGGATCGAAGCCGGCGCCGGCCAGTTTGGCACCAATACCGGTAGCAGCTCTAAAAGTGGCTTGGTTGACATTAACTTTAGCTTTCTGAGGTGTCAGCTGGCAACGCATTGGCGTCAATTTGCACCAGTTGCAATAAGGCCATGAAGTCACTCGGTGGAGCCTGATACCAATTACAGAGCTGTTCTGTTTGTGGGTGCTGTAACCCAAGGGCAAAAGCATGTAAGGCCTGTCGATGAAAAGCCAATTCTTTAGCAAAATGGGGAACTTGTTTGCGATAGATGGGGTCGCCCAATAAGGGTAAGCCAATAGATTCTAAGTGGACGCGAATTTGGTGAGTACGCCCTGTCTCTAGTCGGCACTCAAGTAAAGAAACGGGCTTACCCATAAAAATGCCCTGCGCTAAGCGACGAAAATGCGTTAAGGCTGCTTTGCCTTGATCTTTGTTAACAACAGCCATCCGTAAGCGATCGCGATTATCGCGGGCAATGGGTGTGGCAATTTTTCCCAAGGGTGGTGCTGTTCCCCAAACTAAAGCCAAATAGTGGCGATTGACTAAATGGGCTTGTAGTTGCCTAACCAAAGCAGTTTGAGCGATAGCAGTGCGGGCAACTACCATTAAACCTGAAGTGTCTTTATCTAAGCGATGCACAATCCCTGCACGCGGTAAATTAGCCAGCTCGGGAAAATGAAAAAGCAGACCGTTGAGCAAGGTGCCAGACCAATTACCTGCCGCAGGATGCACTACTAAACCAGCTGGCTTATTAATAACAATGAGACTTTCATCCACTGCATGAACTTCGAGTGGCAGGTTTTCTGCCGCAAATGCATGTTGTTCAGGCATCTCTTGGGGAAAAACGCGCACACTCTCGCCGCCCTTCAATAAATACCGCGCTTTACGCACCTCTCCATCCACCGTTACCGCACCAGCCTCAACCCAAGTTTGTAAGCGGCTACGCGAATAATCGGGCAAGGTGATCGCCAGCATTTTGTCAAGGCGGGCGCCTGCACTGTCCCAAGGAATTTCAAAAGCAATGAAATCCTCATCATCGATATAATCAATCCCATTGGAATTCGGAGTTTGCGGCAATGCCACGGTTGAAGTACCCTCTCGCAGTGAATTTAGTGCAATTAGCCCCTAGTTTACGGGCTAGACCCCGGCTATTGCTGATTACCCTGCTAGCGTTGATGGCACTTAGCTCGCTTATTCTTGGTGGTTGTAGTAGCGCCCCGAAGGATGAAACCGATGGCTGGTCAGAAAATAAGCTCTATTCAGAGGCCAACGATAAGTTAAAAGATGGCGATTTCGATAAGTGCGGGAAGTACTTTGAAAAATTAGAAGCCCGCTTCCCCTTTGGAGCCTATTCTCAACAAGCCCAAATTAACGCCGCTTATTGTTACTGGAAAGCCAGCGAACAAACCCAAGCATTGGTTGCCATCGATCGTTTTATTAAGCTCTATCAAGGAAGCCCTAATTTAGACTATGCCTACTATTTAAAAGGGTTAATTAGTTTTAATGATGACCTTGGCTTTATGGGCCGCTTTACTGGGCAAGAACTGAGCGAACGCGATCCGAAAGCGGCGCGCGAAGCCTTTGAGGCCTTTCGAGCCGTAGCGACCCGCTTTCCGGATAGCAAATATGCTAGCGACTCAATCGACCGCATGCGCTACATCGTGAATTCGTTGGCTGAAGGCGATATTACTGTGGCACGATTTTACTTTCATCGCGGTGCCTATTTAGCCTCCGCCAACCGAGCGCAATTAGTTATTCGTGATTACGATCGCGCACCCGCAGTTGAAGAAGCGCTGTACTTGCTAATTCAGTCGTATGATAAATTGGGCATGACAGAATTAGTTACCGATGCTACACGGGTTTTTCATTTAAATTTTCCCGATAGCGATATTTTAGAAACAGGTAGTCGAGCTAAAAAAGAAGCTCGCTGGTGGCAAATCTGGAATAAATAAGAGGCTATGCAGTTATTTGTATAGGTACTCGCGGCGCCAAAGCACAGAGCAATTCATAGCCAATGGTTCCCGCCCTTTGCGCAACATCATCAACGGGAACGTGATTACCCCATAACTCAACCTTGCTCCCTATGTTTGCTAGCGGAGCAGCACGTAAATCAATGGTGAGCATATCCATCGAGACTTGCCCTGCCAAGGGGCAAATTACTCCCTTGCTATTATCTCCAGCGTCAGCCACCCACACTGGCGTGCCATCAGGTGCACTGCGAGGATAGCCATCAGCATATCCACAGGCAACGATGCCAATGCGCATCTCTTCAGGCGCTGTGAAGCGGCCGCCGTAGCCGATTTCCCCCCCTTTTTTTACCATTTGAATACTGATAATTTCAGAGCTTAAACGCATCACTGGTTTTAAATTAGCATGGGCTATGTCAGCGAAACTCCCTGAGGGCGACGCTCCATACAACATAATTCCAGGCCTTACCCAGTCACCTAAGACTGTTCGGTGCCACAAAATTGCCCCTGAATTTGCGGTTGAAGTTTCACCAGGCAAATCCGTTATGGCTTCATTAAATAAATCGTATTGCGAACCTACTGAAGGTAAGCAATCGACCCGATCTGCGTTGGCAAAGTGGGTCATATGGTGCATGGCATAACCTGCGGCATGGAGGCGGTGATACATTAACCGGTAGTCACTCGGACTAAAGCCCAAACGGTTCATGCCGGTATTCATTTTTAAATAAATTGGCCTTGCTTGAGCTTGATGCTGAGTGAAATCGAAAGCCTCAAGTGCAGCGACCTGACTTTCCGTATGCACCACCAAAGTGCAGTCCAGCGTAAATGCCAGCTTCAGGTCGTCCGCAGAAAATAGGCCTTCCAGTAGCAAGATAGGGCCTTTCCAACCATTTTCTCGTAAATTGCCGGCGTCTTGGATATCAAGCAAGGCAAAGCCATCCGTCTGCGCTAAGCCTTTAAGGGCAGCTGCAATACCATGGCCATAGGCATTCGCCTTAATTACCGACCAAACCTTTGTTTGTGGGGCTAATTCACGAATTCGGGTTAAATTATGGCGCATGGCTTCGATATCCATTGACGCCAAAATGGGTCGCTCCATAACGTGAACTCCTTTCATGATCTAATCTAACCACAACTAATGAGACGATTGTACGAATGAACCGTAGTTTCTACATAATTATGGCGGCACAGTTTTTTTCATCACTGGCCGACAATGCCTTACTTATTGCCGCAATTGCGCTTTTGGCTCAATTACACGCACCAGCTTGGATGACGCCCTTGCTGAAATTATTTTTTGTTCTTTCCTATGTCGTCCTTGCTGCATTTGTCGGCGCTTTTGCTGATTCCCGCCCCAAGGGCAATGTGATGTTCATTACCAATACCGTCAAATTTATTGGTTGCGTGGCCATGTTATTTGGTAGCCATCCTTTGTTATCTTATGCCATCGTTGGTTTGGGTGCAGCCGCCTACTCGCCAGCCAAATATGGAATTTTAACTGAGCTACTCCCTCCCGAAAAATTAGTCGCCGCTAATGGCTGGATTGAAGGCTTAACAGTCAGTTCAATTATTTTGGGCACTGTATTGGGTGGCATCTTAATTAGCCAAACTGTTTCTACAGATTTACTCAGCTTTGATATGCCAATGGTTACCACGTCAGTTGATACGCCAGCCGAATCAGCGATTTTGGTCATTATGCTCATTTATGTTGTTGCCGCCTTAATCAATCTGCGTATTCCCGATACTGGCATTAAGTATCGGGCGCAAAAAACCAATCCCATTGAACTCGTAGTCGATTTTGCGAAATGCTTTAAAACCCTCTGGAATGATCGCTTGGGACAAATTTCGCTAGCTGTAACGACATTATTTTGGGGTGCAGGCGCAACCTTGCAATTTATTGTTTTGAAATGGGCGCAAGTGGCATTGAATATGAATCTATCGCAGGGTGCAATTTTGCAGGCCATCTCTGCTTTTGGCGTGGCTGGTGGCGCAGTATATGCGGCCTGGAAGGTTCCCCTCAAACAATCTTTGCGCGTCTTGCCCCATGGTATTGCTATGGGCTTAGTCGTCTGTACTATGGCTTTTTATAACGCCGATATGCTGCCTGCCACAACCATCTTGCAAATTGGCAAATTGAATATCACCCTTAATTTATTGCCACCTTATTTATTATTAATTTTAGTAGGCTGGTTAGCGGGCTATTTTGTTGTGCCGATGAATGCACTTTTACAGCATCGCGGCCATGTACTCATGTCGGCGGGCCATTCTATTGCCGTGCAAAACTTTAATGAAAATTTATCAGTCTTAGGTATGCTCGCAATTTACGCAATCTTAATTTGGCTCGATGTGCCAGTACAAATCATGATTGTTGGCTTCGGCATTAGCGTCAGCCTGATAATGTGGTTAGTCATTCGTCGACATGCAGCTAATCAAGCCGAATATGATTCATTACATCTCATTGGCGAAGCCAAGCACTGAAGCGAGCCAATGAGCAGGTGCTGTAATTAGCCCTTGCTAACTACAAATTATGTAATACCGAATGCGCCAAGACTAAGTCATTCCAAAGTAAGGCTTTGTCTTGCGGACGAGCAAGTAAATGCGCTAAATCAAAGCTGGCAATTAAAGGAACTTCGAAAGCCTGCTCACTAGTATCGCTAGTCAGCGTGAGAACGATGTCACGGAGTTGCGGAAGAGATTCTTTCTCGCCACTGAGACTTTGTGCAGCGCCTGCGCCGAAGGCTACTGCAACCAATGGGTAATCTGGAGCTGTAGTTGCAATGGGGTCTAGCAACTGTTTGCCGTCAAACCGATGCCAGCGCCATTCATGCGCATTTAAACCTAAAACACGCAGACATTGCTTAAACAAGATCGCCTCATCACCTGCTGCAGGTTTGCCAAAAAACCACCATTGAAATTGTGGCTCTGTTTGCGCGGTTATTGGAGTGGTAGTAGTTGCCGTCATTTGCTGCTCAGGCTCAGTAGGTAGCGCAGTCGACGCCATGGTGTCCCGCGCAAGCCACTCAGATATACCCATTTCTTTTAGGTAAGCAGAGCGAGTGAGAGTCATAGGGTATCCATCTTAAGCGATTTTGCTAGCACGTGAGCATCTTCGCGCTCTCCAGATTCTGGGTCTAGCGGGTAATATTGCTTTCTTTTTCCAATTAGCGCAAAGCCTAATTTTTCATAGAGTTTGATGGCAGCTACATTACTTGGACGTACCTCTAAGATAATGCGCTGGCAATGACTTTGCCGAGCGATATTTTCAACTGAGGCCATTAAGCGCACGCCAACACCCTGGCGACGAACAAGGGGGTTCACCGTTATATTTAAAAGATGTAACTCATCCACCCCTGGAAATAAAATGAAATAGGCTATTAAATCGCCGCTATCTTCACTCTCGATGCAATAGGCCCAATGTCCTGCCGCCAATGAATCGGTAAAATTTCCCCGCGTCCACGGATGTAAGTGTGACTCGAGTTCAAGTGACAAAACACGCTCTATGTCATCCATTTGCATCGCTCGAAAAACGAAATTAACCATACTTTTTTCTACCGCAGGCATTCTACTGAGCAGCTATAGGTAATGTCTTGCCAGCCCGTTCGGCGCTAGTGAAAGCCACCTTATCGCGCACATATAAGGGCTCTAGCAAACGCACGTCGTGTTGTAAGCCAGCAGCAAGCTGTTGTCTGGCGCAAGCTAAAACGCCTAAGGCATTTGCGCTCATTTCGCTTAAGGCAAGTGCTTGCACAGCTGCACTACACAGATTAACGCCACTGCCAACTACCCACTTGATTTTCTCCAACGATATATCGGCTGGTAACGCTAATTGGGGGGCAGATAAACGCACGGGTAAACTATCTTGAAGGCGGTATCTCGCCCAATAAACCTCGCCCATCCGCGCATCTAAAATGACTAACAATTCCTTATCGTTATAACCCTGTACGTCCATCTGTAAAACTGCTTGCATGGCAATGCTATCTAAACTGATCACCGATAAAACGGGTACATTCGCACCTAAGGCTAAGCCTTGTACACAAGCAATTCCTAAGCGTACCCCCGTAAAGGCGCCGGGACCAACATCCACTGCAATGGCGTCTACATCAGCTAATGTCAATTGGGCTTCCTCGAGAAGGACATTTACCCAGGGCAATAAATATGTACTTGCGGTGGATCCCACCAGCTCATGGCGTTGCAAAACGGTGTGCTGATTCACCGCGAGGGCAACCGAACACCAAGCGCTTGAAGTTTCAATTGCCAATATCGTCATGAGTAAGTCATTAGGTAGCTACAGCGCAAGACTGGATTAGGTCAGGCGGGGCCTGAACCAATTCGATTAAAACGCCTTCTCCGCTAAAAGGAAATTCAGCATTCGCTTTGGGATGAATAAAAATAATGTCATGACCGCCGGCACCTGCACGGATACCGCCTGGGGTAAAGCGTAAGCCATGGGCTTCAAGCCATTGCACTGCCAAAGGTAAATCGTCAACCCATAGACCAATATGGTTTAAGGGGGTATTTTGAACGGCTGGCTTTTTATCGACATCGAGTGGTTGCATTAAATCAACTTCAACTTCATGACTACCACTGCCAATTGCACATATATCTTCATCGACATTTTCACGCGCTGAAACGAATGTACTCTTAAATTGCAATCCTAACAAATCAAGCCAGAGGTGCCGTAGTTTATTTTTATCGGCGCCGCCAATGGCAATTTGCTGTACGCCTAAAATACGGAATGGGCGTTGACTTAAGGTAGACATAGCTGTTTTCTCAATTAATAATTAAAGCCATTATTCAAACCGCATGATGAGTTGATCTACTGACAAACTATCGCCCTGCTTTACTAACAGCTCAGCAACAATGCCGTCTTGCGCAGCAAGCAAAGTGTTTTCCATTTTCATGGCCTCAATCGCTGCCAACTTTTGTCCCGCAACCACCTTTTCACCCACTTTAACGTTAAGTTGAGTCAATAAGCCTGGCATGGGCGACAAAAGCATTTTAGAAGTATCTGGTAAAGCCTTAATTGGCATGCGTTGTTGCATTTCGCTACCAAAGTGGCTCAATACCATACAAGCATACTGCGCACCATCTAAAGCTAAATGGTATCCAACCCCACGCCGCTCAACTTGTGCAGTAAGCTTACGCGTACCATTGATGGTGGCGTTTAAACAAATCATGCCAGGGCGCCACTGACTCGCAATATCGTAGCGACTTAAGCCATTAGCACCGTCAACATACACTGTATATACGCCCTCTTTTAATTCAATTCGAGTCGGTAAATTGTAGGGATCATCAATTGCGCCTACGCGCTTATTTGTAACGACTACAAAACGTTTAGCAATCACCATTTCATGGCCAACCAATTGACCATCAATCAGCTGAATATGCTCTAGATAACGGTGGCGCATAAATGTCGCTAAGGCAGCAAAAAGATAAGGGTCATGCGGTTGAACTGAATCAGGATGAAAACCGTCAGGATATTCCTCAGCAATAAAGCCGGTATTGAACTCGCCAGCAACAAATCTAGGATGTTGAAATAAAGCCGCCTGAAATGGAATAGTCGAGTGAATACCTTTAATCACAAATTCATTTAAAGCACTGCGCATTTTCTCAATTGCTTCTTGACGATTAGCGCCATGAACAATGAGCTTTGCAATCATTGAGTCGTAATACATGGGTATTTCACCGCCCTCAAAAACGCCGGTATCAACTCGAACACCGCTGATTGAATCCGGTGGTCGATACTTTACTAACCGTCCCGTAGAAGGTAAAAAATTGCGGAATGGATCATCGGCATTAATTCGACATTCCATTGCCCAACCATTGAGTTGAATTTCTGCTTGTGTAAAAGCGAGTTTTTCACCCGCCGCAACCCGAATCATTTGCTCAACTAAATCAAGCCCAGTAATGGCTTCGGTAACCGGATGCTCTACTTGTAATCGGGTATTCATTTCTAAGAAATAAAACGATTGATCAGCACCAACGACAAATTCAACTGTACCCGCAGATTGATATTGCACTGCCTTTGCTAATGCAACCGCTTGTTCGCCCATGGCCTTTCGGGTTGCAGCATTAATAAATGGAGATGGCGCCTCTTCGATGACCTTTTGATGGCGACGCTGAATCGAACATTCCCGTTCCCATAAGTACACAATATTGCCGTAAGCATCGCCCAGAATTTGAATTTCAATATGGCGCGGCTCAACCACAAATTTTTCAATAAATACCCGGTCATCACCAAAATTATTGACGGCTTCCGTTTTGCAGGTTACAAACCCCTTCAGCACTTCCGCGTCATTATTAGCAACCCGCAGACCCTTACCACCGCCACCAGCAGAGGCTTTAATCATGACTGGGTAGCCAATACCTTGGGCAATTTTTACTGCTTCTGCGGGGCTTTCAATCACCTCGTTATAGCCAGGAATGGTATTTACCTGGGCAGCTAAAGCCAGCTTTTTGGAAGCAATTTTGTCACCCATTGCGGCAATCGCAGGAAATTTTGGGCCAATAAAAGTAATCCCCTCAGCTTCCACCCGCTCAGCAAATTCAGCATTCTCTGATAAAAATCCGTACCCTGGGTGAACTGCATCGGCGCCGGTATCTTTGCAGGCCTGAATAATCCGTTCAATTGATAAATAGGATTCGCGTGATGGTGCCGGACCAATAAATACAGCTTCATCAGCCATCCGTACATGTCTTGATTCGCGATCTGCGGCAGAGTAAACAGCTACTGTCTTAATGCCCATGCGCTGTGCCGTACTGATTATTCGACACGCAATTTCGCCACGATTTGCAATTAAAATTTTCTTAAACAGATTCATTGTCATCTTCAATTTACCTTGCCCTTAGAGCGGAATGTTGCCATGCTTTCGCGTCGGATTCTCTAATACTTTATTTTTTAGCATCATGAGCGAGCGAGCAATCCGCTTGCGACTTTCGTGGGGCAAAATGACGTCATCAATATAACCACGCCGTCCTGCGACAAAGGGATTAGCAAATTTTGTTTTGTATTCAGCCTCGCGCGCATTAATTTTATTGGTATCGCCTTTTTCTTCGCGAAAAATAATTTCTACTGCGCCTTTGGGTCCCATCACCGCAATTTCTGCTGAAGGCCAAGCAAAATTTACGTCACCGCGCAAATGTTTTGAGGCCATAACGTCGTAGGCACCACCATACGCTTTACGGGTAATTAAGGTCACCTTTGGTACGGTGCAATCGGCATAGGCATAAAGTAACTTAGCACCATGCTTAATAATGCCGCCATACTCTTGAGCGGTTCCCGGCATAAATCCGGGCACGTCTACCAAGGTAACAATAGAGATATTAAAAGCATCACAAAAGCGTACAAACCGTGCCGCCTTTATGGATGATTTAATATCTAAGCAGCCCGCTAAAACTAAGGGCTGGTTAGCCACAATACCAATAGTTTGTCCTTCCATCCGCGCAAATCCAATGATGATATTTTTTGCAAAATCAGGTTGTAATTCAAAAAACTCGCCATCATCAGCAATTTTTCGGATTAATTCGTGCATATCGTATGGTTGATTGGGATTAGCTGGCACTAAAGTATCAAGCGAATAATCAGGCTCTTCATTACGTTTGGCCGAGCGCACAATAGGCGGCTTTTCACGATTAGAGAGGGGTAAATAATTAAAAAATCGGCGCAGCATCATGATGGCTTCGACATCATTTTCAAAGGCCAAGTCACATACCCCCGATACTGTTGAGTGGGTTATAGCGCCGCCTAATTCTTCGGCGCTAACATCTTCATGGGTAACGGTCTTCACAACTTCAGGGCCCGTCACAAACATGTACGAACTATCTTTCACCATGAAAATAAAATCTGTTAATGCTGGCGAGTAAACAGCACCGCCGGCACAGGGGCCCATAATGAGTGAGATCTGCGGAATAACACCGGAAGCAGTTACATTGCGTTGAAAAATTTCTGCGTAACCCCCTAAAGAAGCTACACCCTCTTGAATTCGAGCTCCGCCAGAATCATTTAAGCCAATCACAGGCGCACCTACTTTCAAGGCTTGATCCATAATTTTGCAAATTTTTTCGGCGTGCGCCTCAGATAAAGAACCACCAAGCACCGTAAAGTCTTGTGAAAATACAAATACCAAACGTCCATTAATCATGCCGTAACCCGTCACTACGCCATCGCCGGGTACAGTTTGATCGCCCATCCCAAAATCGTTACAGCGATGCTCGACAAACATATCCCACTCTTCAAAACTACCAGCATCAAGCAATAACTCAATTCGTTCGCGCGCGGTTAGCTTACCTTTAGCGTGTTGTGCTTGAATGCGTTTTTGGCCACCACCTAAACGTGCGAGTTCGCGCTTAGCAGCGAGTTGTTCAATAATTTCTTGCATAAAAATTCCTTAATAAAGGTTTATTTTGCTAACAATTCAAGTAAGCGCCGCGCTGCCACCGAGGCTGCCATGGTGCCTTGATTAACCGCAGCAACCATTTCGGGTAATAAGGCTTGCACTGCTGCATGCTCACGAAAACCAGCCTTGAGCCCAGCATCAATCCGTTCCCACATCCAGGCTCCAGCTTGCGCCTGTCGTCTTGCTTGTAACTTTCCATTCGCAGTTTGTAGCTGCTGAAAATGCTGAATATGCGCCCATAACTCTGACACCCCTTGACTGTGCAGCGCACTCATCGTCATCACACGTGGGTGCCAGGCTTCTTTCATATGCGTTGCATGGTCAGGATTGCCCTGAAATCCCAGTAAACGTAAAGAGCTCGTAATAAAGGCTTGGGCCCGCATTGCCGCATCGGGGTCAATATCAGCCTTATTGATCACGATTAAATCTGCCAATTCCATCACGCCTTTTTTAATCGCCTGTAAATCATCACCCGCATTCGGTAATTGCAATAACAAAAATAAATCCGTCATCCCAGCGACGGCAATTTCACTTTGACCAACCCCAACGGTCTCGACGATAACCACATCATGACCAGCTGCTTCAGCTACCAATAGGGCTTCACGGGTCTTTTCAGCCACACCACCGAGCGTGCCAGAAGAAGGACTAGGACGAATAAAAGCCTGTTCATGGACTGATAATTTTTCCATGCGAGTTTTATCACCCAAGATCGATCCGCCCGATAAACTCGACGAAGGGTCAATTGCTAAAACAGCAACGCGGTGACCCTGCTCAATGAGATATAAGCCCAGAGTTTCGATTAAGGTCGACTTTCCTACACCAGGAACACCTGAAATACCCAGGCGAAATGAGCGACCCGTGTGCGGTAATAAGGTATTTAAAATGTCGTCAGCCCGCGCGCGATGATCAACTCGAGTCGATTCCAATAAGGTAATCGTTTTAGCGAGAGCACGACGCTGCGCAGCACTTGGCGGCGCAATAATAGCGTCGACTAAAGCTTGATCGGCAGCCAGCAGCGAAGAATTGGCAGACATGGTGTCTTAAGTTAAACTCTGCCGAATTTGCTCAAGTATGTCTTTGGCTGATGCCGGTATTGGCGTGCCTGGCCCATATATACCCTTCACGCCGGCTTCATACAAAAATTCATAATCTTGCTTCGGAATGACTCCACCTACAAACACAATGATGTCGCCACCGCCAAGTCTTTTTAGTTCTTCAATAATGGCAGGTACCAAGGTTTTATGACCCGCCGCTAAAGTTGAAATGCCTAAGGCATGCACATCATTCTCAATTGCTTGCCGGGCACATTCTTCAGGAGTTTGAAATAAAGGACCAATATCAACATCGAAGCCTAAATCGGCAAAGGCCGTGGCTACCACTTTAGCGCCGCGATCATGGCCATCTTGTCCGAGCTTAGCGATCATGACGCGGGGTCGTCGCCCCACGTCTTTAGCAAATTGATTAATTTCAACTTTTAGTTTATCCCAGCCCTCGGCTGAGTCGTAAGCAGCTGCATACACTCCGGTCACCTTTTGCGTATCGGCGCGATGGCGCCCGTAAACTTGTTCTAAAGCATCAGAAACTTCACCAACAGTAGCGCGTAAGCGCACTGCATCAACTGCTAAAGCCAATAAATTCCCTGACTTTTCTGCAGCCGCCTTAGTTAATGCAGCCAATGCCAATGCAACCTTAGCATTATCGCGTTTGGCTTTTACGCTTTTTAAGCGCTCAATTTGATTATTACGAACTTTATCGTTATCAATAATCAAAACATCAACTAAGTCTTCCTCAGGTAATTGATATTTATTCACTCCTACAATCACATCAGCACCTGAATCTATTTTGGCTTGTTTCTCGGCAGCAGCGGCTTCAATTTTAAGTTTTGCCCAACCACTCTCAACCGCTTTAGTCATTCCACCGAGTGCATCCACCTCTAGAATGATTTCCCAGGCCTTATCAGCCATTTCTTGAGTCAAACTTTCCATTAAATAAGATCCAGCCCAAGGATCGATGACGTTACTTATATGCGTTTCTTCCTGCAAAATGAGTTGCGTATTACGCGCAATCCGGCTCGAGGTTGCCGACGGTAAGGCAATGGCCTCATCAAATGAGTTGGTATGTAATGATTGGGTACCACCAAAAATTGCTGCCATAGCTTCAACCGTAGTACGTACTACATTGTTGTAGGGGTCTTGCTCGGTTAACGACCAACCTGAAGTCTGACAATGCGTTCTAAGCATTAATGACTTCTGATTTTTAGGATTAAATTCTTTCATCATGCGCCACCACAATAAGCGCGCCGCCCTTAACTTAGCCACCTCTAAATAAAAGTTCATGCCAATGGCAAAAAAGAACGATAAGCGGCCAGCAAAACCATCCACATCAAGGCCTTTAGCTAATGCAGTTTTCACATACTCTTTGCCGTCTGCCAAAGTAAAGGCCAGCTCTAGAACTTGATTGGCCCCCGCCTCCTGCATGTGATATCCCGAAATAGAAATCGAATTAAATTTCGGCATGTGCAAAGTGGTGTACTCAATAATGTCGCCAATAATGCGCATCGATGGCTCAGGTGGATATATATAGGTATTACGCACCATGAACTCTTTTAATATATCGTTTTGAATCGTGCCCGATAACTCCGCTTGACTTACGCCTTGCTCTTCACCAGCAACAATGTAGCCCGCCAAAATAGGTAGTACAGCGCCATTCATGGTCATCGACACGGAAACTTTATCCAGCGGAATTCCAGCGAATAAAATTTTCATGTCTTCAACTGAATCGATTGCCACTCCAGCTTTGCCGACATCACCAGTTACGCGCGGATGATCAGAGTCATAGCCACGATGCGTGGCTAAATCAAACGCTACCGAAACGCCTTGACCACCAGCAGCAAGCGCCTTGCGATAAAAGGCATTCGATTCTTCAGCAGTTGAAAAGCCCGCATATTGGCGAATCGTCCATGGTCGCACCGAGTACATGGTCGCTTGGGGGCCGCGTATAAACGGCTCAAAACCAGGCAGGGAATTGGTAAAAGGCAGATCGCGCGTGTCGGCATCGGTATACAAGGCCTTAATGTGAATGCCATCAGGGGTTTGCCACCCGAGTTGATCGACCTGTCCCGCAGGTGCCGACTTTTCAGCCAGCTTTTGCCAATCATCTAGGCTATTTTTAGCTGGTTCAGGCCAAGCACTAATGATGGGTTTTGACGGTTTTTGATCTTTACTCATTAATGGCTCCTATTTAGCCTTTTTTTGATTAAAGCAACTAATACAGTAATTGTGCTTGACAAATGCGGTAATGTCTAGCTATTGTATACATAATTATGAATACAAAAATGAATTCAAGGCCTTTATATGAGGAAGTTGCCGAGCGCCTAAGAGGCCAGATCTTCGCCCACGACTTCGCCCCTGGCAGCTGGCTAGACGAGCAAAGCCTAGCGGAACAGTATGGAATTAGCCGTACGCCAATGCGGGAAGCCATTAAAGTACTGGCGGCTGAAGGTTTAATAACCATGAAATTACGGCGCGGCGCCTACGTTACTGAGGTAAATCAAACTGATTTAGCCCAAATCTTTACTGTTCTTTCGCTTCTAGAGGGTGAAGCTGCCAAAACCGCCGCCCTTAAAGCCAGTGAAAGTGACCTCAATCGCTTAGACGATTTGCATTTAAAGCTTGAAAAGGCAGCGGCCGATCGCGATTTAGAGCAATTCTTTGAAATAAACGTGCGATTTCATGACCTTTTACTTGAAATTACTGACAACCCATGGATGACAGGGGTCATTGCCGATTTACGTAAGGTGCTTAAGCTCCAGCGACGCAATTCCTTAGATCAAACAGGCCGCTTACAGAATTCATTACTTGAGCATCGCGACATCTTAAAAGCCATTTTGCAACGCGATGGTGAATTAGCGGCTAAGTCAATGCGTGCACATTTAGCACAAGGGCTGGTGGCTAGTCGCTAAAAGAGTTTGTGTCAGCTCAAAAATTAGGCTGCAAGACCGGTTATTTTTTTACGACCAAAGGGCCCGGCAAGGAAGCTAAATAAGCAGCGATATTCCGCATTTGTGGGTCAGTCAACCCTTTAGCCTGAGAACCCATCACGACATTTTTACGCCCATAATTAGCATTAGTCTCAACTTGGTACGCGCGTAAGGCGTAATATAAATAATCTTCATACTGCCCTGCTAGCCTGGGATAAGCAGGCGCAATGGAGCTATAGTAATCGGCGCCGTGGCAGGAAGCGCAATTGCGCTCAGCAACTAATTTTTTACCACTCTCAATATCAGCTGCTGAGGCCAAGCCAATACTTGCAAGAAGAAGAAGGCAAATAGCTGTAAATTTCATAAACAAACCTTTAAACCAAAATTACTTCAAGGAATTCATTGGGGAACTACTATTTTGGGCGGCATAGTATTCGCCAATATCGACCATATCCTGATCAGACAAGCTAGCAGAGATGGCACGCATGGTGGGGTGTTTGCGCTCGCCTTTTTTATAGGCCTGCAAAGAACTAGCAATATAAGCCGAATTTTGCCCCCCTATTTTGGGCACGTGATAGACCAAGGGGTAATCAGCACGGTAATCAGATATTGAGTGACAGCCTGAACACAGCCATACTTTAGCTTTACCAGCTTCGGCAGAGCCTTTAAGATCTTGTGCTTGCGCGGTAGAACTCAGACTTGCACAAGCAACATAAATCCCGCCCAATAAAAGCATGAAAGGATTCAGTGGCTTAGGGGAGAATGGCTTAGCAGCAGATAATTTATTCATGAAAAAATACATAAAGTCAGTTTTGAATTGCACAGAGTATAACGGACTAGGCGCACTACCCCCTTGATCCCCATGCTATTCCTAGGCAAAATGGCAAGACCCCATCTCGATTAAAGTAATTTTAAATGAAGCAAGCCCAATCCACCTCACCCGCGACCTTTTCAGGTTCAAGCACCTATATCGCCACAGCTGACCTTAAGCTGGCAGTAAACGCAGCCCTAACCTTACAACGCCCCCTTTTAATCAAAGGTGAGCCAGGCACAGGCAAAACGATGTTGGCTGAAGAGGTAGCCCAAGCTTTAGGCATGCCGCTTTTACAGTGGCATATTAAATCGACCACTAAAGCCCAACAAGGGCTCTATGAGTATGACGCCGTAAGCCGCTTGCGTGACTCACAACTGGGTGATGCCAAAGTAAATGACATCCGCAACTACATTATTAAAGGGGTGCTCTGGCAAGCTTTTGCAGCTGAAGAGCCCACGGTCTTGTTAATTGATGAGATCGATAAAGCTGATATTGAGTTTCCAAATGATCTACTGCGGGAAATTGACCGCATGGAATTTTATGTTTACGAAACCCGGGAACTTATTCGGGCTAAGCATCGCCCTTTAGTCATCATTACCTCAAATAATGAAAAAGAACTGCCCGACGCATTTTTGCGCCGCTGTTTCTTTCATTACATTGCTTTTCCAAACGCGGAAACGATGCGCAATATCGTTGCAGTCCATCACCCGAATCTACAAGCCGATTTACTGGCTGCTGCTCTAAAGTCCTTTTATCAAATACGGGCATTACCTGGACTGAAGAAAAAACCGTCAACCTCAGAACTCATCGATTGGTTAAAACTTCTATTAGCGGAAGGGACCTCGCCGGAAGCGCTTTATCAAAACGAGGAGAACGTCTTAATTCCACCATTACATGGCGCCTTACTCAAAAATGAACAAGACTTACAACTATTTGAGCGTTTAGTATTAATGAATCGGAATCACCGCTAACGTGTTAATTGATTTTTTCTTCCAATTAAAAAAAGCCAAAATACCAGTCTCAATATTGGAATTCCTCACTTTACTTGAAGCGCTAAAGCAAGGCGTGATATCACCTTCGATCGATGCCTTTTATCAACTTGCTCGCATCACTTTAATCAAGGATGAACAGTATTTCGATCGCTTTGATCAAGTCTTTGGCGCTTATTTTCAAGGTATCGAAAATATCATCGCCCTACAACCTGAAATTCCGCTCGCTTGGCTCGAAAAACAATTACAACGGGTATTAACTGCTGAAGAAAAAGCTGCCTTGCAAAAATTAGGCGGACCCGAGGCTTTAAAAAAACGCTTAGCCGAACTGATGCAAGAGCAAAAAGGTCGACATGAAGGTGGTAAAAAATGGATTGGCACCGGCGGGTCGTCACCTTTTGGACATGACGGCTATCATCCCGAAGGCATGCGTATCGGCGGTGCCAGCGCCGGCAATCGTTCTGCTATTAAGGTATGGGAAGCGCGCGAGTTTAAAGACTATGACAGCGATTTAGCACTAAGCTCTCGCAATATCAAGATCGCCTTACGCCGCTTACGCCGCTTTGCCAGAACTGGGTCAGCGCTCGAATTTGATTTAGACAAGACCATTCACTCTACCGCTGCTAATGCAGGCATGCTGGATATTAAAATGCGTCCAGAGCGCCATAACCAAGTTAAGGTGTTATTACTCATGGATGTTGGTGGCTCGATGGACGATCACGTTGCTCGAGTTTCTGAATTATTTTCGGCTGCGAAAAGTGAATTCAAGCATTTGGCCCATTTTTATTTTCATAATTGTGTTTATGAGCGCTTGTGGCAAAGCAATCGCCGCAGGCGCGATCAAATATCAGCTACCCAAGACATCATCAACACTTACTCATCTGATTACAAGCTCATTTTTGTGGGTGATGCCACGATGTCGCCTTATGAAATACTTTCGCCGGGGGGGTCGATTGAGTTTGATAACCGTGAATCAGGGGCTGCATGGCTCAAGCGATTACTCAATCATTTCCCGCATTACGCATGGCTGAACCCCGAGCCTGAAGCTGTTTGGCAATATCGGCAGTCCATTGAAGTGGTGCAAAATCTAGTGCAAGGTCGCATGTATCCAGTAACATTGGCTGGACTCGAGAGCGCTATGCGCCAACTATCCAAATAATATTTAATTTAAAGGTCCCCATGTCTAGCTCTTTAATCGATACTCGCTTACAAGCTCTCGGCATTCAATTACCGGCTGTTGGTGCGCCGGCAGCTGCCTATGTCATGGCAGTACAAACAGGTCAATTGGTATTTCTTTCGGGTCATATTGCTAAACGCGATGGTAAACCCTGGGTTGGGAAGCTAGGCATGGATATGGATACCGAGAGCGGTAAAGCCGCGGCCCGAGCCATTGCTATCGATTTAATGGCTACCCTCAAAGCGCAAGTGGGCTCCCTTGATCGCGTCAGACGCATCGTGAAAGTAATGGGCTTAGTCAACTCAAGCGATACCTACACCGACCAGCACTTAGTCATTAATGGCTGCTCAGAATTACTCTTTGCGGTTTTCGGCGCTGCTGGGCAGCACGCCCGTAGTGCCTTTGGTGTAGCGCAAATTCCTTTGGGCGCATGTGTGGAAATTGAATTGATCGCAGAAATTGAATAGTACTGATTTAAGTGTATTAAAAACCGCGGTTGCTTGGCTACAAGCTGGCGATCGCATTGCCATTGCGACAGTGGTGCAAACTTGGGGGTCTTCTCCCCGCCCAGTAGGTTCATGGCTTGTCATGCGTGCCGATGGGCAAGTTGCCGGGTCAGTCTCTGGGGGCTGCATTGAAGATGATTTAATGCGTCGCGTACAAACTGAAATACTGACGCGTAGTACGCCTGAACTCGTTATTTATGGCGTCAGCCAAGAAGAGGCAGTGCGCTTTGGTTTGCCTTGTGGAGGTACCCTACGGTTATTGGTTGAGCCGCATCCGCAATTATCAATCTTAGAAAATTTATTAGCATCAATTTCTAATCAGCAAATAGTACGCCGTATATTAAATATCCAAACTGGCGAATCTACTTTAGAGGCTGGTGCACGGAATGATGTTTTTTCTTTCGCCACAGATGTCATGAAAACCTCATATGGCCCACGCTGGCGCATGATTCTGATTGGCGCTGCACAGTTATCTCTCTATTTAGCCGACTTTGCAATTGCGAGTGATTTTGAAGTAATCATGATTGATCCACGCGAAGAATATGCCGCCAGCCTTGAAGAAAGTATTGATAAAGAGAATCTCAAATTTATTCAAGATATGCCTGATGATGCCTTATTAACCCTAGGCGTTGATCCGCATACTGCAGTTGTAGCGCTTACCCATGACCCCAAGCTCGATGATTTAGCCCTCATTGAAGCTTTAAAATCGCCGGCATTTTATGTTGGTGCTTTAGGTAGCCATACTAATAATCAGAAACGCAAGGCGCGTTTACGTGAGTTTGATTTAACCCAGGCACAGGTAGACCGTTTATTTGGTCCAGTTGGGCTCGCCATTGGTGCGCTAACCCCCCCGGAAATAGCCATTGCAATTATGGCGGAAATTATTGCAGTTCAACGCGGCGTGGCTTTACCACTACAACGCCTTTAAGCGCCCTTCTTTTAAGCGCGGATCTACGTAGTGACCTTTGCGCGCGCGATTGCCGGCAAACGACTTCAGGGTTTTGTTATCTAAACTGCGTTCCGTAGGTTTACCACCTCGACCAATGCCCGAATAGTTTGCCCCTGCATCGCCAACTGCAATAGCTGCGCTTAAATTCTCGGCATCATCAAGGCCCATCAGAATGACGCCTTTACCGCCAGCAGGCAAACGCTTTAATTCATCTAAAGGAAAAACCAATAAGCGCGCACTCGCTGATAAGCAAGCTACCTGGCGCATACCTGCAGCAACTTTCACTGCTGATAACGGCGCGTCACCGCCAGGATGCTTAGTATCAATACCAATAAATGATTTACCTGCTTTGTTACGGGTCGTCATGTCGGCTACATTAGCTAAAAATCCATTGCCTGCACGTGTAGCGATTAACACCAAATCATCGGCTTGCCCGGCGTAATAAGCGACCATCTGTGAGCCTGGAGCTAAATTAACAAAGCTAGTTAAAGGCGAGCCATCGCCACGAGCGCCAGGTAGCTCGCTAACAGGAACGGTATAAACTCGACCATCACTCCCAAAACCTTGGATTACATCTAAGGTACTACATTCATAAGTAGCATACAAAGCATCGCCGGCCTTAAATGAAAATTGCTGTTCATCATGTTCTTGACCTTGACGTACTCGTACCCACCCCTTTTGCGAGACGATTACAGTAACTGGTTCATCGAGCACTTTGGTTTCAGCTACCGCGCGCTTATCTTCTTGAATTAAGGTACGGCGGTCATCACCAAACTCTTTGGTATCGGCCTCAATTTCTTTAATAATACATTTACGCAAGGTGGCATCACTTTGTAATAAGCCTTGTAAATCATCGCGTTCGGTTTTTAATTCTTTCAATTCTTGTTCAATTTTGATGCCCTCAAGGCGCGCTAATTGACGTAAACGAATTTCAAGAATATCTTCAGCCTGCCGATCACTTAACTTAAAGGCCTTTATTAAATCAGCTTTTGGCTCATCGCTTTTGCGAATAATTTTAATAACTTGATCAATATTCAAAAGGATAATGCGACGTCCCTCTAAAATATGCATCCGGTCTTTTACCTTACCAAGGCGATGAGCCGTGCGACGAGTTACAGTTTGTACCCGAAACTCTAGCCACTCTTGCAAAATATCGCGTAAGCCTTTTTGGCGTGGTCGCCCATCATTACCAATCATCACCAAATTAATCGGCGCATTCGACTCTAAGGAGGTGTGCGACAGTAATAAATTAGCGAATTCATTAACATCAATATTTTTACTTTTTGGTTCAAATACCAAACGCACTGCGGCATCTTTACTCGATTCATCACGCACACCGTCTAACATGCTCAAGATGGTTTGGCGCGAATTGATTTGATCCGTACTTAAGGCCTTTTTACCAATCTTCACCTTCGGATTAGTAAGCTCTTCTATTTCCTGCAAGACGCGTTGAGTCGAGGTAGCTGGGGGCAACTCGTTTACAACAATTTGCCATTGACCACGGGCCATTTCTTCTACGCTCCAGCGGGCTCGTACTTTGATGCTACCTCGCCCAGCTTCATAAATTTGGGCAATTTCAGCCGCCGACGAGATAATTTGGCCCCCGCCTGGAAAATCAGGGCCAGGTAGGTAAGTCAATAAATTAGCGGTAGTTAATTTTGGTGACTTCATTAAGGCAATTGCGGCACTCGCTACTTCGCGTAAATTATGTGACGGTATTTCTGTTGCCATCCCCACCGCAATGCCCGATGCGCCATTAAGCAACACAAAAGGTAGGCGTGCTGGTAGCATTTTTGGCTCTTCAAACGAGCCATCGTAGTTCAGCGCAAAATCGACGGTACCTTCATCAATTTCACTCAATAAAAGATTAGCAATCTTCGTCAGCCGAGCTTCTGTATAACGCATCGCCGCCGCACCATCGCCATCACGCGAGCCAAAATTCCCTTGTCCATCAATCAAGGGATAGCGCAAAGAAAAACTTTGCGCTAAACGCACTAACGCATCGTATGCCGATTGATCGCCATGCGGATGAAACTTACCCAAGACATCGCCCACTACACGAGCGCTTTTAACCGGCTTTGCATCTGCCCGCAAACCCATTTCGCTCATTGAAAATAAAATTCGGCGTTGCACGGGTTTCTGCCCATCAGCCACTTCAGGCAGCGCCCGGCCTTTAACCACGCTAATGGCGTAGTCTAAATAAGCACGTTCAGCGTAAACCGCCAGTGTTAAGTGGTCTTCACCCTCATCGCCTAATTTGGCGCCACCTTGATTGGATGGGTTACGTGGACCGTTCGGCTCTGTTAATACTTCAATTTCATCGAATAAATCAGCCTGACCTTTTTTGCTTGGCGCTTTCTTCTGGGGTTTTTTACTTGCCATTAAATATCTGCCTCAACTTCATTACCACGTTCCTCTAACCAATCACGCCTAGCACCCGATTCTGCTTTGCCCATCAACATATCCATAGTCTTAAATGTTTCTAGCTCAGTTAGCTCTCCTAACACTACCGGTAATAAACGTCGCGTATCTGGGTTCAAGGTGGTATCCCATAACTGCTCTGCGCTCATTTCACCAAGCCCTTTAAAACGGGAAATTTGCCAGGCAGCTTCACGTACACCATCTTTACGCAACTTATCTTCAATCGCAATCAGTTCACTACTATCCAGCGCATACATTTTTTGCGCTAGCTTTTTGCCTCGTGCAGGCGCATCAACCCGAAATAAGGGTGGGCGAGCAATATAAATATGGCCTAAGTCAATTAAACGGGGAAAGTGTTTATAAAATAAAGTCAGTAAGAGCACTTGAATGTGTGCGCCATCGACATCCGCATCGGACAAGATACAAATCTTGCCATAACGCAAGTTGGTTAAATCTGGCTCATCATTCGCCCCATGCGGGTCTACTCCGATGGCTACCGCAATATCGTGAATTTCATTATTAGCAAATAAACGATCGCGCTCAGCTTCCCAAGTATTGAGCACTTTGCCACGCAAAGGCAGGATGGCTTGATATTCTTTATTACGCCCCATTTTGGCTGAGCCACCAGCTGAATCACCCTCTACTAAAAAGATTTCATTGAGGGCGATATCTTCACTTTCACAATCAGTTAACTTGCCGGGCAAAATGGCCACACCCGATGACTTTTTCTTTTCGACTTTTTGACCAGCACGCGTGCGTGCTTGGGCTTGCTTAATAACCAATTCAGCCAAGGTACGGCCATAATCAACGTGTTGATTGAGCCACAACTCAAGCGCTGATTTAGCGTAGATCGAAACTAAACGAACCGCATCGCGCGAATTTAAGCGCTCTTTAATTTGTCCTTGAAACTGCGGATCTAAGACTTTGGCCGACAAAATAAATGAAGCACGGGCAAAGACATCTTCTGGCATGAGCTTTACACCCTTCGGCTGCAAAGAATGCATTTCAATAAACCCTTTTACGGCATTAAAGAGGCCTTCACGCAAGCCACTTTCATGGGTACCACCTGCAGGGGTCGGAATTAAATTCACATAACTTTCGCGGATGGGTGACCCATCTTCAGTCCAAGCTACTACCCAAGCTGCGCCCTCACCTTCGGCAAAATTATCATCAGCGCCTTCCCCTGTAGAGTATTGCTCGCCTTCAAATGGTGGTATCACCTCTGCGCTATGGCCGCTCTGTGCAAGCGCTTCATTTAGATAGCCACGTAAACCTTGCGCGTATTGCCAAGTTTGGGTCTCGCCCGATTTCTCTTGAATTAATGTCACTTTTACGCCGGGTAATAGCACTGCTTTTGAGCGCAATAAGCGAATGAGATCGGCCATTGGAATGACGCCACTATCAAAATACTTTGCATCCGGCCAAGCACGCACACAAGTGCCATGATTTTTATCTTGTTTGCTGCTGGCTTTGGTTTTCAGTTTTTCTATGACGTTGCCGTTGGCAAAAGCTAAAGTAGAAACCTGTTGGTCACGCCACACGGTAACTTCAAGGCGTTTTGATAAAGCGTTTGTAACTGAAACCCCAACCCCATGCAAGCCGCCTGAAAAGGCATAAGCACCACCCGAGCCTTTTTCAAATTTTCCACCCGCATGTAGTTGGGTGAAAACAATCTCTACCACCGGTAATTTTTCAGTTGGGTGAATGCCCACAGGAATACCGCGTCCATCGTCTTCAATACTCACGCTGCTATCGGTATGCAAAGTAACTATGATTTGCTTACCAAAGCCCCCTAAGGCTTCATCTGCAGCGTTATCGAGCACTTCCTGAATCACGTGAAGGGGGTTATCAGTGCGGGTATACATGCCTGGACGTTGCCGCACAGGCTCAAGACCTTTGAGGACCTGAATAGAAGATTCGCTGTATTGAGCGGGTTTACGAGTAGCCATGCGCAGAAATTGTAGTCATATCTGGGTTGCTAGTCGTAAATTTAAATTCTGCGCACTAAAACCCTAAACAATTTATTGGCTCTAAACCAATACCGGGGGGTTTTGGGTCGAATTGGCTAGCCATGACAAAATGCGGTTATGAGCGTATTCAATCACTTATACCGCCAGCCCCCTTTTCAGGTAGTCTAAGCCATGGTCAATCCTTCCCCAGCCGGCTATCAACCACCAAAAAATCATCTCCCCCTAAAACAGGTATTGATTTATGGCGGCCTATTAGTCACCCTCTCTATGGGCATTCGCCATGGCTTTGGTTTATTTAATTTACCAATTACCAGCGCTAATGGCTGGGATCGAGAAACTTTTGCTCTTACGATTGCTTTGCAAAATTTAGCTTGGGGCGCTATTCAACCAATTACGGGGGCCATTGCTGATCGATTTGGTGCCTTCAAAATCATGGTTGCTGGTGGACTTCTGTATGCGCTCGGTTTGGCGGGCATGGCCCTCTCAACCGATGCACTGAATTTCACGCTCGCAGGAGGACTTCTCATTGGTTTAGCGCAAACAGCTACGACTTATAGCATTGTGTTTGGCGTACTCGGGCGTAATGTTGCGGCTGAGAAGCGGGTTTGGGCCATGAGTATTGCAGCAGCAGCGGGCTCTTTTGGGCAGTTTTTGATGATCCCGATTGAACAAGGTTTAATCAGTGGCTTTGGCGCCCAAGATGCTTTGCTGATTTTGGCGCTCATGGCTACTTTAATGCTGCCAGCGGCCTTCATGCTGCGCGAGAAAAACTTTAGTCAAAATCTGAAGTTAGGCGATCAAACTTTAATGCAAGCACTTCGAGAGGCCTCTGGCAATCCGAGCTTTCGCCTGCTGACGCTCGGCTATTTTGTCTGTGGGTTTCAAGTCGTATTTATTGCAGTGCATTTAGCGCCTTATCTGAAAGACATGTCTAAGCTCTATCCGGCCATTGGTAGCCCGATGGTGGCAACTACTGCGCTGGCGTTGATCGGCCTATTTAATGTATTCGGTACCTATTATTCTGGGGTTATTGCCCAAACTATTCCCAAGAAATTTTTACTGAGCGGTATTTATCTCACTCGCTCCGTGGTAATCGCAGCTTTTATTTTGCTGCCGATTACGCCGATGACGACTTACATTTTTGCTGCTTTTATGGGTTTCTTATGGCTTTCTACCGTACCCCTTACGAATGGCATTGTCGCGCAAATATTTGGCGTGAAATATTTAACTACCCTCTCTGGCCTGGTGTTTTTTTCCCATCAATTAGGCAGTTTTTGTGGCGCTTTTTTCGGTGGGTATCTATACGATCAAACGGGCTCATATCAAATTGTTTGGTTGATTGCAATTGGCTTGGGTATCTTTGCCGGTTTAGTAAATCTACCCATTCGGGAGCAGGCTATTGCGCGCCCCGCCTTAGCCTAAGTACAATTCGAGTATGAAGCGCACTCTTTTTATTGCCGACAAAAGTCGAAAACCATGGCTAGTAGCCTTTTGGTATGCCTTAATTGCCATGGCGCTTGGCCTCAGCTTTACTGCCTACTACGCACCCTCAGTCATGGTCAATATTACCAATCAGGTCTGGGCTCTTTGTGGTTGGTAGCTGATAAAGATGCAGATAGCTTGAACGGTGATTCAGCCCGCCGTAGCACAATGGATAGTGCAACCGCCTCCTAAGCGGTAGATCCAGGTTCGACTCCTGGCGATGGGACCACTTTAAGTTATCCACAGCTTTTGTGGATAACTTGAAAAAAGCGCATGTAAGTCCTCAATTTGTATAGCGTGATCTTATCTGCTAAAAATTTAAGCATATGCAGTTGGGGCAAGCTAAACGCGCTTAAGCGAAAAAAAGTGTGCCGCAAATAAGCACCAAAATTGTGAATTCATTTGTAGGTGAAAATATTTTTTAACCAAGCCTTGCGGAATCGTTTACATTGTGATCTAGGCTAAACTGAACTAGATATTAAAAACAGTATTGGAGACACTTCATGTTGCAACAAATTCGTTACGGTATCGTAATTACCGCACTTATCTGTAGTGCCTTCACACAAATTGCGTTCGCGCAAAGTAGCTACCCTAATAAAGCCATTCGCTTAGTTGTGCCGTTTCCTGCTGGCGGAGCAACCGATAACATTGCCAGACCCTTGCAACTCGAACTACTTGCTACCGAAAAATGGAATGTCGTTATTGATAACAAACCAGGTGCGGGCGGCAACATTGGCGCCGAGGTAGTAGCTAAGGCTCTACCCGATGGCTATACCTGGCTAATGGCTTCGGTGGGCACGCATGGTATTAATCTTCCCTTGTATACGCAGGGCGGCGGCAAACTACCCTTTGACCCCATTAAAGACTTCACGCCAATAACCTTAGTAGCCGAACTGCCCAATGTCCTCATCCTTAATCTTGATTTTGCCAAACGCAACAACATTAATAGCGTCAACGATTTAATCGCCTATGCCCGCGCCAACCCAGGCAAAGTGAATATGGCCTCAAGTGGCAATGGCACTTCAATTCACATGGCAGGGGAATTATTTAAGTCAATGACCAAAACGTATATGGTGCATTTACCCTATCGTGGCAGCCCGCCCGCAATAACAGATTTAATGGCAGGCAACGTAGATATTATGTTTGATAATCTCCCCTCAGCAATTAACTATATTAAAGCGGGTCGACTCAAAGCCTTGGCAGTAACTAGTGCAAAACGCTCGCCCGCCTTTCCCGATTTACCTACCATTGCAGAGGCGGCAAAATTACCCGGTTATGAAGCGACCTCTTGGTTTGGTATTGTTGCGCCAGCCAATTTGCCGCCAGAAATTTTGAAGCAAACCAGCGCGACCTTGATGAAGGCAATCAACAGCCCATCTGTGCGTGAAAAATACTTAGCTATGGGCGCAGAACCAGTAGGCAATACGCCCGCACAATTTGCTACCTTCATTAAAAATGAAATTGCGAAGTGGACAAAGGTCGTAAAAGATTCAGGCGCTAAAGTTGACTAAGCAAGCTGGGTGCTTTTAACTTAATTTTGATAATAATTTACTTGGGCTAATTATTTCGGGATCAAGAATTAATTCAATCACAGCACCTGTTTTGCTTTTTAAGGCGGCTGCAAAGGCAGCGGCAAACTCAGCGGTTTTACTAACCCGATAACCTGGCATACCAAAACTTTCAGCAAGCTTAATAAAGTCTGGATTGGTTAAGCCTGTACCTAATACGCGGTTTTTAAATTCGCGCTCTTGATGCATGCGAATGGTGCCCAAAATGCCATTATTTACAATGATCACAATTGGATAAGCATCGTAGCGCATTGCCGTAGCTAATTCTTGACAGGTCATCATAAAGTCGCCATCACCACAAAAAGCGATTGCAACCCGCTGCGGATCTAAAAGTTTGGCCGTAATTGCGGCAGGTAAACCATAACCCATCGAGCCGTTGGCTGGTGCAAGCTGAGTTCGAAATGGGCCATAGGGATAAAAGCGATGTAACCACGCGGCAAAGTTACCGGCGCCGTTACATAAAACTGCATTACGCGGAATGAGCTGCGCAAAAGAAGCCACAATCTGCGCTAACTGCAAGTCGCCTTGAACGGTTACTGGAGTTGAAAATGCAACATATTCTGCATGAGCAACTGACATTTGCGTGCGCTCGTAGTCACTTGGCATGCTAACTGTATTTAAAGCGGCACAAAATGCTGCTGGGCTGCAATTCAGTGCAAATTCAGGACGATACACTCGGCCTAACTCTTCCGCCCCAGCCAATACATGAATCAAGGTGTTTTGTGGTGTTGGGGGTGTAACAATTTGATATCCAGCGGTGGTCATTTCACTTAATCGCTCACCAATAACGAGTAAGACGTCAGCAGCTTTGACGCGCTTGACTAATTCAGGGTTGGCACCAATGCCGAGATCACCAGCAAAACAGGGGCGTAAATTATCGATGTGATCTTGCGAGCGAAAACTGGTTGCCACTGGAATCCCCTCGCGTTCAGCCCAAGCAGCAATATCATTACAGGCAGAGGCATTCCAGCTACCGCCGCCAATTACAACCATAGGGTGTTTAGCTTGCATAAATGCTTGCATGGCTTGCTTAAAATCGGTTTGATTTAAGCCTGGCTGCACAATGTGCGCTGGTTTTACGGGGAACTCTGGCCCCACAGCAAATAACATATCTTCAGGTAAAGCCAATACTACAGGCCCTTTGCGACCCGATTGGGCAACATGAAAGGCATGCGATACAAATTCCTCAATTCGATCAACACGATCAATACTGCCAGCCCATTTGGTACATTCGGAATAGAGCCGCCGGTAATCCATTTCTTGGAACGCTTCGCGCTCGACCATGTCGGTGCCCACTTGACCGATCAATAAAATCATTGGGGTCGAATCTTGAAAAGCAGTATGGACGCCAATCATGGCATTACTTGCACCTGGCCCACGCGTCACCATCACTACTCCCGGTTTACCCGTTAGCTTGGCATAGGCTTCAGCCATATAGGCAGCGCCACCTTCATGCCTGCAGGTAATAAACCGAAAGTGTTCGTTATGGTCAACTAAGCCATCGAGCAAGGGCAAAAAGCTTTCGCCCGGAACGCCAAATGCCATCTCAACCCCTTGGCGAATGAGCGCATTAGCCAAAATTTGCCCACCATGCGGTAAGTTAGATTGCTTGTTATTCGGTGAAGATAAATTCATTAAAACACCTGTTCCTTTGTTTTTTCTCTTAAACTCTCACGACATGTATTCACTCAATACCAGCACCCAAGCCGCTTTGGAAGAAATGCTCCAAAATACTGCTCGCACCCCGCCGGCCGACTTTTTGCCTGTGTATTTCAACCATAGTTTAATTGGGTGCATCAACCCTGAGTTTATTCCTTGCATTCAAGAGACCTTGAATAAGGAGCCAATTCCGCTCATTCAGCTAGACCAACAACGGCTATCTATTGCCCATGCCCGCCCCATTGCTGTGAGTCAAAGCCTACAAAGCTTAACCGAGCGCTTACGCGCTGGCGGTTTAATTCCAGGATGGCGTAATGAGGAATTTGCTTGGCTTGATGCCGATGGACATGAACACTTTCGTCTCGAACGTGCCGCCTTCAAAACCTTTGGCTTTCGAAGCTTGGCAGCCCATATCAACGGCTATACCAAAAGCGGTCTTATTTGGTTAGGTCGACGCAGTGAAAGCAAAAGTATCGATCCTGGCCGTTTAGATAACTTAAGTGCCGGCGGAATTAGCGCCGACGAAACCCCATGGGTGTGTGCAAAACGTGAATTATGGGAAGAAGCTGGTGTGCCAATTCAGTTAGCGGATGATATTCAACCTGCAGGCCGCATACCCATGCAGCGGGTTAGCCCACCATTCGGTTTTCATGATGAATTGCTCTATGTATACGACTTAGAGTTACCCGCTCATTTTGTACCTACCAACCACGACGGTGAGGTGAGCGGCTTTATTGCCGTCAGTTATGCCGAGGCTGCCGCCCGAATTCTAGCGGACGAGTTTACGGGTGACGCAGCCCTAGTTACGGCCGATTTTATTTTGCGCCACAGCAAATAAAATATATCCTGGCGGGCTACTACCCCACCCTATTTCGTGGTTAAATAAGGCTTAAGGATGAAACAGGGGTGCCCTCCGTATTAAGTTGCTGGGGCTGAGAAAAACCCTCGAACCCGATCCAGGTAATGCTGGCGTGGGGAGTTCCATCAAACCGACACCCGGTTTCGTCCATCTTAATAATGTAAGGAGATGGGCATGAGCACAAAACACGAGATTCCTAGTCTAAAAAGCCTTGAGCGCGACTTCGGGCAAAAATTCGCCTACCCTGCCTCAACTAAAACCTATCTGGCAGGCTCGCGTGCGGATATTAAAGCTCCCTTGCGCATGATTGAGCAGTTACCAACCCAAGTTGGCGATGCGTTAGTACCCAATCCACCAGTGCCTGTCTATGACACCTCAGGCCCTTATAGCGACCCGGATATTGTGATTAACCTTGAAAAAGGCTTACCGTTACTGCGTACAAACTGGATTACAGAGCGCAACGACACCATCCAATTGGCTGGGCCCACTTCGGAATATGGCGTGGCTCGATCGAATGATGCAGAAACCAAACACCTCCGCTTTGCCCATATTGGTGCGCCACGTGTTGCCAAATCTGGCCACAACGTGAGTCAAATGCACTATGCCCGCCAAGGCATCATCACCCCAGAAATGGAATATATTGCGCTACGCGAATCGATGGGACTAGAACAGTTACGTCAAGATCCGCGTTATACACAATTGCTGAAACAACATCCTGGCAAAAGTTATGGCGCCAATTTGCCAGAAAACATGACTGCCGAATTTGTGCGTCAAGAAGTTGCCGCTGGTCGGGCAATTATTCCTGCAAATATTAATCACCCCGAGCTTGAGCCAATGATTATTGGGCGTAACTTTCGGGTAAAAATTAATGGTAATTTAGGTAATTCAGCAGTTACTTCATCTATTAATGAAGAAGTTGAAAAAATGGTTTGGTCGATTCGCTGGGGCGCCGATACCATTATGGATTTATCGACGGGAAAACATATTCATGAAACTCGCGAGTGGATCATTCGCAATTCTCCAGTACCGATAGGTACAGTACCAATCTATCAAGCACTCGATAAAACAGGTGGTGTGGCCGAAGATCTCACCTGGGAAATGTTCCGCGATACCTTGGTTGAACAAGCAGAACAAGGTGTTGATTACTTCACAATTCATGCGGGAGTTTTACTGCGTTATGTGCCGATGACTGCCGATCGCATTACTGGCATTGTCTCTCGCGGTGGCTCCATCATGGCGAAGTGGTGTCTTGCGCATCACAAAGAAAATTTTCTGTATACCAAGTTTGATGAAATCTGCGAAATCATGAAAGCCTACGATGTCTCGTTTAGTTTAGGCGATGGTTTACGGCCTGGTTGCATTGCCGACTCAAATGATGCGGCTCAGTTTGGCGAATTACATACTCTTGGAGAGCTCACTGCTAAAGCATGGCAGCACGATGTACAGGTGATGATTGAGGGTCCAGGTCATGTACCAATGCAACGCATTGAAGAAAATATGACCGAAGAACTCAAACATTGTTTTGAAGCGCCTTTTTACACTTTAGGACCACTAATTACGGATATTGCGCCTGGTTACGATCATATTACAAGCGGCATTGGGGCCGCACAAATTGGCTGGTATGGCACAGCAATGCTGTGCTATGTCACCCCGAAAGAGCATCTTGGCTTACCCGATAAAGAAGATGTGCGTGAAGGCATCATTACTTACAAAATTGCTGCACATGGCGCCGATTTAGCGAAAGGTTTACCAGGCGCACAAGTACGTGATAACGCTTTATCAAAGGCACGCTTCGAGTTTCGTTGGGAAGATCAATTTAATTTAGGGCTCGATCCTGAGCGCGCTCGTGAATACCATGATGCTACTTTGCCAGCAGAAGGCGCAAAAATTGCCCACTTCTGCTCGATGTGTGGGCCTAAATTCTGCTCGATGAAGATTACGCAAGAAGTCCGTGACTACGCTGCTACTTTAGATGCCGATGGCAATCCTAAAGTTATCCCCATCACGCAGGAAGCTAAGCAAGGGATGGAAGAAAAATCGATTGAGTTTCGCAAGCGTGGCAGTGAAATTTATCAGTAATTGTGGGCAACAATAATTATTCACTCGGATAAGTTTGGCTTAACATGTCAGCTATTGATTTGAAGCATAAAAGCTATGCGATAGTCGGTGCCGGTTTATTGGGCCGACTACTTGCGGTTAAGCTTGTGCAAGCTGGCGCCAAGGTAGAGCTGTTTGATCAAGGTAGCCCAGCGGCCGAGCATTCTGCAGCTCGCGTTGCTGCGTCAATGCTCGCACCCTTGGCAGAATCGGCAATAACTGCAGCCAATGTAGTGCAAATGGGGCTTTACAGCTTAGCGCGTTGGCCTAGCATCCTAGCAAAATTAACTGAGCCAGTATTTTTTCAACAAGCAGGCACCCTTATCTTGTGGCATCGTCAAGATGCGGCAGAGGCTAAACGCTTTGCCGCCAAACTAAATCACAACTGTCAAGTAAATACAGCACTCAGTACGCCCCAAAAACTTGCGCAAGATGATATTCATACCTTAGAGCCCAGCTTAGGGAATCGCTTTCAGCACGGTTTATTTTTACCAAACGAAGGTCAGCTTGATAACCGCCAACTATTAACTGCCTTAGCTGAAGAGTTAAAACGCTTAAAGGTAATTTGTCATTGGCATCAAAGTATCGAGCCTCATGAATTAATCCCAAATCATTATGCCGGCATTATCGATTGTCGTGGTCTTGGGGCAAAAGCGGCATGGGCTTCATCTAGTAATGAAAATAATCCATTACGTGGTGTACGTGGTGAGGTAGTACGTTTACATGCCCCTGAGGTCAAGCTCAGTCGTCCTATTCGTTTCATTCACCCACGCTATCCCATTTATATTGCCCCTAAAGAAAATGATATCTATGTCATCGGTGCTACGGAAATTGAATCGGAAGATTTATCGCCCGCTAGCCTGCGTTCAACTATGGAGCTACTGAGTGCTGCTTACACCGTACATAGTGGCTTTGCAGAAGCCCGTATTCTTGAAACCCTGACTCAATGTCGGCCTACCTTAAAAAATAATTTACCCGCAATTCGTATGACAGAAAAAGGAGTGATGGAAATTAATGGTTTATATCGCCATGGCTTCATGATTGCACCGGCTATTGTCGATTGCGCCATCGAGTTACTAGAAAGTATGTCGACTGCTAGCGCAGACAATGCAAGTAGCACTTTAGCAGAGCAACTGCAATTATCCGTTACACAAAGTCGAGCTTTATGCGCATTGTAGTCAACCATATTCCTCATGAATTGCCCGCTCTGAGCAAGGTAAGTGATCTGCTGCAATTGATTGCGGCTAAGCCGCCCTATGCGGTAGCGGTGAATTTGCAATTTATTCCTAGAACACAACATGCTCACCATTTATTAGCAGAAAACGATCAGGTTGAAGTTATCGCACCCGTGACCGGCGGCTAATTTCGATGAAGATAACCATCTCCTCTGCTATGAAAAACTGCATATGACAGCCCCACTGCCGCTCCATTCTGCCGATACACTGGTTTTATACGGTGAAGCATTTGCCAGCCGCTTGCTGCTTGGCACCTCGCGTTATCCGTCACCACAAATTTTAGAAAATGCAATTCGAATTGCGGGTCCCGCAATGATTACCGCGAGCTTGCGCCGCCAAGGCTCAGGCACTGCAATCGCTGAAAGTGGCTTTTGGGAATTACTCAAAAAAATGGCGGTACCCGTTTTACCCAATACTGCCGGTTGCCATAGCCCGCAAGAAGCGATTACGACAGCGCAAATGGCACGAGAAGTATTTAATACTCCGTGGATCAAATTAGAACTCATTGGTGATGATTACACTTTGCAGCCCGATACTTTACAGTTAGTACAAACTGCGGAGCACTTAATTAAGGATGGCTTTAAAGTCCTGCCTTACTGCACTGAAGACTTAATCCTTTGTCAGCGCTTAGTTGATGTGGGCTGCCAAGCAGTGATGCCGTGGGCAGCTCCCATTGGCACAGGGCAAGGTCCACTGAACCCCTATGCAATGCAATTACTCCGTGAACGCCTAACTGTGCCGCTCATCGTTGATGCAGGCTTAGGCTTGCCATCTCACGCTTGCACCGTGATGGAATGGGGTTATGACGCCGTACTACTAAATACTGCGGTAGCCTTAGCAACTGACCCCATCATCATGGCAAAAGCATTTGCTCAAGCTGTAAGTGCTGGGCGCATGGCTTTCTTATCGGGCGCGATGACTGCCCAAGATTCTGCGGAGGCCAGTACTCCCCTCATTGGTACGCCGTTTTGGCATCAAGCTTAAAACATGAAGCTAATATTATGAGTATTAGGGAATGAGCTTGATTCGTGATTTAGCTGACCAAATCATTGCGGCTCACCGTAATGATGATCTTTGTCTTCCAGTACCCTCATCAACACTAGCAAACCCGCCGCCCATAATTCATAATGAACATGCGCTAGATCATGTTGAATTAGCAGGCGCCATCGCGGCAATCGCAATGGGCTTTACTGAGGCCGATGCCAATATTGTTGGGAAGGCCTGGTCAAGAATGGCGCATCTGGATGGTGGCTTTAATCCGCAAGCATGGCCCAATAGACCAGAGCATTTTGACTTATTGCCCTGGTCTCGCACAATGAATCCACAAGCATTTGCCGCATGCCCAAAACGTTTGGGTCTATATGCTGTGATGCCTGATGCAACTTGGGTAGCGCGCATGGTTGAAGCAGAAGCGCCGACCATTCAACTGCGCTTTAAATCCAACGATCGGAAGGTCGTTCAACGTGAAATTAAGCACGCGATTGCTGCCGCCAAAGATAGTAAATCCCTGCTCTTTATTAACGATTACTGGGAAGAGGCTATCGAGCACAATGCCTATGGTGTTCATTTGGGCCAAGAAGATCTTGCCGATGCAAATTTAGAGGCAATTCGTCAAGCAGGATTACGTTTAGGCCTAAGTACCCACGGCTATGCCGAGATGGTTGCAGTCGATCGCTTATGTCCAAGCTATATCGCCATGGGAGCCATTTTTCCTACCAATTTAAAAGTGATGCCAACCGTGCCACAGGGCTTAGGCCGTCTCTACCAATACGCTAAATTAATGAGCGATTATCCCCTCGTTGCCATTGGTGGAATCGATGCCGATAGTATTCATGTAGTTGCGCAAAGTGGAGTTGGTTCTGTGGCTGTAGTGAGGGCTATAACCCAAGCTAGTGATCCCATTGCAGCTGTTAAAACGCTGCAAGAACTAATGAAAACCTAAGTTGGTCTTGCTTTCAGTTTGACTGCGGGTAAAAGGCATGCATATGCCACAAGGGCCCTGCACCATCACCAAGATTTAGATACTGGCCCGCAACGATGCCTGCCTCAACGTAATCAATTGCTTTAGCTACGGCTTCATCTAGCGCTAAACCCGAAGCTAAATAAGTAGCAATTGCAGCAGCGAGCGTACATCCAGAGCCATGGGTGTTAATGGTATCAATTCGCCGATGATGAAATTCACGGAACTGTATGCCAGATTCACTTTGCCATAACAAATAATCCGTTAAGTCGCTAACTGCATTTGGCAAATGACCGCCTTTAATTAAAACTGCTTGGGGGCCAAGTTGCATTAGTTCTTGCGCAGCCAAAGGAAATTCATGGGCTTGAGTAATTACCCGGCCTAATAAAATCGAAGCTTCTGATAAGTTCGGTGTAATTAAATTGGTTATAGGAAATAAATCTTCCCGCATAGCAGCAGCGGTTTCATTACCACCTAAGCTAGCACCCGAAGTAGCTTGCAAGACAGGGTCAAGAATAATTTGCTTCACTTGGTGCCGGCGTAAGGTCTTGGCCACCACACGCACAATTTCAGGTGTCGCCAACATCCCAATTTTGACAACATCGACTCCCATATCTGCAATCACGACATCAATCTGTGCTTCAATCACATCTAAGTCAATCGCTTGAATCTGCGTAACCCCAAGGGTATTTTGAGCAGTAATGGCTGTAACGGCAGTCATTCCATAACCCCCTAATGCGGTAATGACTTTCAAGTCGGCTTGAATTCCTGCGCCACCACTGCTATCAGACCCAGCGATACTGAGTACGAGGGGAATATTCGGCGAGGAAGAGTCATTCATAGTAAATAGATAATAGTAATAAAATTAATGGAATAAACTACTAAATAGAGTTGAGCGATAGATTAGCTATCGTGTAACTTACCACTTTCAATAGCTTGACAAAATATTTCGTAATCCTGCAAATTTTGTTTTGCATACGTCTTAGAAAACCGATATAGAGCATCATCAATTGCATGTGATTTTCCCAGATAACCTGCAATTTTTGCAGCATCACCAGAGCGCGCATGACCCAGCGCTAAAGCCCAGCCAAACATTTTGGCATAGTCTTCAAATGCCTCTAAATTACAACCATCATCGCCAAAAGTAAGCCCCCCTTTCATGTCGCGAAGTTGCCTTACATAATAGTATTTTGATGCAGATGTGGCATAGCCAAGAAATATGTCAGGGGCTCCTTGCAATAATCTTTGCCCAACTACCACGCGGTGCGCTTGGTTTTTATAAATAGAAGCGCCAATATAAGGGGATAAAACGGATTCTTGAGCCTGTTTATATTGTAAAAATAGAGGGTCCTCTAAGCTAGCGCCTTCAAAATACATAACCCCACAAATCGTTCCCACACTACCAATGCCGACTACCTTTCGAACATAATCTTTTAAGGAATAGCGATTAAATAAAAGTTCCTTATCGGGTAACAATGATTTTTGATAATCATTTAATGCGGCCTCCAATACTTCACGCATCGGCAGACCTTCAAGGGTTACATCTGCACGCTGAATTAAGGGGGGATTTTCAATAAATTTTCTATCGTTGCCAATTAAGTCGGTAAATTTTTCAAGTACGCCTAAATTACATTGCCCCTTTGTTTTTTTGATGAATTGATCAAAAAGTTTTAAATGAGACTTACTAAAGTTATCGCGTACAACCCTTTCGCCGAGAAATTCATAGGCTAAATTAACGTAACTCAGCGAGGCATATTCAGTTAATTTTTCCCTGTAACTACTAATAATTTGACGCACTACTAACTCACTATCAGAGTCGCTTCCTCCAAGTTCTTGGCAAGCAATCACTCCACTAGCAACTAATCTTTTTAAGTCCCATTCCCAGCTTCCAGGCAAGGTTTCATCAAAATCATTAATGCCAAAAACCAATTTATGTTCAGTGGTAGCGAAAAACCCAAAATTTGAAACATGCATATCACCACAAAGTTGCACATTGATATTGGTAGTCGGTTGACGAGCTAAATCTTGCGCCATAATCGCTGCTGCACCTCGATAAAAAGAAAACGGCGACTCTTTCATCCGCTGATAGCGGATTGGTATAGCAGGATGAAGGCGATTTTTTTCTTGCTTCTTCAGGATTTCAATAAGGCCTATTCTTTTTTTGGGCAATACAAAGTCGCCCTGCTCAGCTAAGCTCACTTTTTTACGCAACGATTTGCCAAGGGCAAAACGATCGGCAATCGAAAGTTTTGCACCGCTGTTGGCGCTTGGCGTATCTAAAGTCGCTTTTTTAAGTGGCGCAGAAGCACTTTTTTTAGGCATAGTTAAGAATATAGCCTATCCTATTTAAATTGTTTTGAAAGCTTATATGGGGCCTACAGCATGGCCACTGAGGCAACTTCTGCTAGAATATCGGCTATTCCTCGATAGCTCAGCGGTAGAGCAGCAGACTGTTAATCTGTTGGTCCGT
>JBAXGQ010000007.1:0-46893 GCA_037139315.1 Burkholderiaceae bacterium | reverse complement strand
CCATTTATGTTTGGTACTTTAGGCGTTTTATTTGTCAACATCTCAATTGGCGGTACTCTCACAAATTTTGCCGCACCCCCCGTATTAATGGTGGCAAATACTTGGCAGTGGGATAACGCATTCATGTTGAGTAACTTTGGCTTTAAATCGTGTCTTGCTATCTTACTTAATACATTAGTAGTGAGCATTCTCTTTCGTAAAAATTTAGTCCTCCTTGAATTAGCACGCTTACAACAACCGCAACAGGCTACCCATGCCCGCAATCGAACGCCCCTTAGCGTTACCTTCATTCACTTATTTTTTCTCTGTGCAATAGTAGTGGTCGCACATGATCCCGTACTTTTTATTTGGCTCCTATTATTTTTCATTGGCTATACCGTTGCATACCCAAAACACCAGAACCCGTTAATTTTGCGCGAAGCGTTATTAGTTGGATTTTTTTTAGCCGGTCTAGTAGTCTTAGGAAAATTACAAGCATGGTGGCTACAACCCCTGCTAACCCAAATGAGCCCAAGTGCAGTTTTTTATGGCAGCCTAGCCCTAACAGCGATTACTGATAATGCAGCGCTAACTTACTTGGGATCCTTGGTTACGGGTACTTCAGCAGAATTCAAGCTTGCCTTAGTGGGTGGTGCAGTAGCTGGAGGAGGTTTAACCGTAATCGCTAATGCCCCGAACCCAGCAGGGATCGCCATACTGCGGCCATACTTCCCCAATTCGGCTGTTTCAGCTAGTTATCTCTTGCTGGCTGCCCTACCGCCAACACTGATCGCCATTGCGGCTTACCGCTTGCTCTAGCTTGTTTGGTGTATTTCCCTTAAAATCCGAGCTTCGCCCCCAGCTATAAACCTGAGAACGGCATATGAAAAAGCTTTATATCAAAACGTTTGGCTGTCAAATGAACGAGTATGACTCGAACAAAATGGCCGACATCCTCCATGCGTCTGAAGGTATGGAAACTACCTTAGATTTAGAGCAAGCCGATGTGGTGTTACTCAATACCTGCTCTATACGGGAGAAAGCCCAAGATAAGGTATTTTCCGATTTAGGTCGACTACGCGAACTTAAAAAAACCAAACCCGATTTATTAATTGGGGTTGGGGGTTGTGTGGCCAGCCAAGAGGGACAGCAAATAATTAGTCGCGCCCCGCATGTTGATATTGTCTTTGGTCCACAAACCTTACATCGCCTGCCCGACTTATTGGCTAAGCGCCTGCGCACTGGCATCTCACAAGTCGATATTTCTTTTCCTGAAATTGAAAAATTTGATCACTTGCCGGTTTCGCGTCAAACTCGGGGATCAGCCTATGTTTCCATTATGGAAGGCTGCTCGAAATATTGTAGTTACTGTGTAGTGCCTTATACCCGGGGCGAAGAAGTCTCGCGCCCATTAGATGATGTGCTGGTTGAAATTGCTGGCCTAGCCGCTCAAGGTGTCAAAGAAATTGTGCTTTTAGGCCAAAATGTGAATGCTTATCAAGGCAAACTTAGTGACTCAAATACCTTGGCTGATTTTGCTCATTTAATTGAGTATGTGGCTGAAATTCCTGGGGTTGATCGCATTCGTTTTACCACTAGTCATCCTAAAGAATTTAGTCAACGCTTAATTGATGTCTATTCACGCGTCCCACAACTTGTGAGCCACCTGCATCTGCCTGTACAGCATGCATCCGATCGTATTTTAGGAGCAATGAAACGGGGTTACACTGCCCTAGAATTTAAAAGCATTATTCGACGCATGCGTGCGGTAAGACCGAATCTGACTTTATCGAGTGATTTCATTGTCGGCTTTCCAGGAGAAACTGAAGCTGACTTTGATAAATTATTACAAATGGTTAAAGAATTGCAGTTTGACAATAGCTTCTGTTTTATTTTTAGTCCTCGCCCTGGCACACCTGCGGCAAACCTGCCTGATGAAACGCCGCATGAAGTAAAGCTACAGCGTTTACAGCAATTATTGGCCCTCATCGATTCACAAGCAAAAATCATTAGTCAAAATATGTTGGGCAATGAAGAAACTGTTTTAATTGAAGGTCTGGCAAAAGACGGAATAAATTTACAGGGTCGCGCAGAAAATAATCGTGTTATTCATATTCCTGCGCCTGCACATGATCTGCAAAAATGGCTTGGCTCAATACAAACCGTACGCATTACGGAAGTATTGGCCCATACTTTGCGCGGTGAAATAGTTTATGCTGAAATTGCCTAAAATCAATTTCCAATTTGCTAGCGCAAGCCTCGAGGAAAAAGTTTTAACCCTAGTTGCGCAGAAAAAAATTCGCCGTTGGATTTTAATGGCGCTTAATAAGGTACAGGGTGAACTAACAATCCGCTTTATTAACCAAGCTGAAAGTAAGGCCTTAAACTACCATTTTCGGCAACGCGATAAATCAACTAACGTACTGACTTTTATCTATAGCGAAGTCAAAAGTAAAACTACAAGAGTGCTGCCGCTGCATGCAGACATTGTTATTTGCTGGCCTGTCGTTCTTGCCGAGGCGCGCGCCCAAAATAAATCGCTAGAAGCTCACTTAGCTCATTTAGTGCTACATGGTTGTCTGCATGCCCGCGGCTTTGACCATGAAAAACCACAAGCAGCGCAAAAAATGGAGGCTTTAGAAGTTAGGACCCTCAAAATGCTCGGCTACCCTAACCCTTATTAGATAATTGATCCATGCCTGAAATCCAAAAAACCCTACTCGAGCGCTTAAGCGAGTTTCTTAGCCCCGAACCAAGCTCACCAGCTGAGCAGCGCCGTGACCTTATTAATACCCTACGTCAAGCTCAATTAGAGGGTCTCATTAATGCTGATGCTTTAGCAATGATTGAGGGTGTTTTTCAAGTAGGCGAATTATGCGCCCGCGATATCCTTGTCCCCCGAGCGCAGTTAGACTGGATTGATGTCAACTTGCCCATATCCCAAATTATTGCTGAGGTTATTACTGCGGCACACTCGCGCTTTCCTGTTTTTGAAGGCAGTCGTGACAAAGTCATTGGTATCTTATTAGCTAAAGACCTTTTACGCTATTCTGCAGCTGCCGATTTTCAATTACGCGATTGGCTGCGCCCGGCAGTTTTTATTCCTGAATCAAAGCGACTTAGTGTTTTATTGCGCGATTTTCGTGATAACCGTAATCATCTTGCTGTTGTTGTAGATGAGTATGGCGGTATTGCAGGCATCATTACGATTGAAGACGTACTAGAGCAAATTGTGGGAGATATAGAAGATGAGTTTGACGTAGATGAAGATGCGGACAATATTATTCCGCTAGATAATGAGACGTTACGCATTAAAGGTATTACTGAGTTAGAACAAGTAAATGCAGCTCTAGGATCACAATTCCACTTAGAGAATATCGAAACGATTGCGGGTTTTATTTCGCAGCATTTAGGTCGAGTACCTAAATTGGGTGAGAAAGTAAAAATTGCAGGTATTGAATTTGAAATTCAGCGGGCAGATTCACGTCAAATTCATATTCTTATTGCCCACCGCCTACCAGCCGAGACTTAATTGATTAAAGCGAGCCTGTGGCGTGCGCTACTGTGTGCGGTAGGGAGCGGCATTGCCGTTGCCTTGCTTGCCGAAGCTCCCTATGGGGGCTGGTGGCAAATTTTAGCCCTTAGTATTTTTTGGTATTTACTGGCGAGTTTTCGGTTTGAAAAAAAATGGGCCATTTTTATTCTGGGGATGAGTTTTGGCTTAGCCTATTTTGTCTGCAGTCTTTGGTGGATTTATATTAGCTTGCATGATGTCGGCGGCTTAAGTTGGCCATTAGCAGGATTTGGTGTAATTGCACTGTCGAGCTACCTTAGCCTGTTCTTTGCAGCGGCTCTTCTCCTGGTCCATTTCATCGACCAAACGGGGAAAAAAACGGGCTATGCCATTTTTATTAATGCCCTCTTCTTCGCTAGTACCTGGACGTCAATGGAATACTTGCGCGGCTTAGTATTCACCGGCTTTCCTTGGAGCGGCTTTGCTGAAACGCAAATCAACGGGCCTTTTAGCGTAATTGCTCCTTGGTTTGGGGGTCTCGCCTGCACCTTTGCAGCATTTTGGCTTGCTTATCTACTCTCTCAATTACGTGTTGCGCCATGGAAGGTGGGGGGGATGATGGTTAGTGGCGTTTTGCTATGTCAGGTGCTGGGGTTTTGGCAATTTACACAAGCCTATGAAAAACCCATTTCCGTGCGGCTACTGCAAGGTAATTTTGCGCAAACTCAGCAATTTAATCCGCCAGCGATTTTAAGACAGATTCAACTGTACCTTGCTTTAATTGAAGAAAAATCAGCTAATTTAATTGTCATTCCTGAAACTGCTTTTCCTTGGCCACAAGCCCAATTACCAACTGGGGCTATCAAACAATTGCAAGCATTTGCACAGGCTAGCGCAAGTAATTTGTTAATTGGAGTAGTTGGCCAAGTCGATGGAGAAAATAATAAAGTTTTATTTACTAATCGCGCGCTGGGTTTAAGTCAAGATCGGCCCAGCTATGTATACGATAAGTCCCATCTAGTGCCTTTTGGCGAATTTATTCCGCCTGGTTTTCAATGGTTTGTCGATGAATTTAAAATTCCCTTGAGTAATTTTGGTCGCGGTGCAGTTAATCAGCCACCGTTTTTAATCCAGTCCACTAATTCAAAACCGCTGGGCGCTGCGATTACGATTTGCTATGAAGATGTCTTTGGCGGAGAACTTGCTGCCCGACTGAGAAATGCCACGGAACCAATTAATCTCCTTGTTAATATGACCAATTTAGTTTGGTTTGGACATTCGCAGGCGCCAGCCCAGCAACTGCGTTTATCCCAACTTCGCTCCTTAGAAACGGGGCTTCCTAGCATCCGCGCAACCAATACCGGGATTACTGCCATTATTGGGGCTGATGGTCGTGTGCTTGCTCAATTACCGCAATTTACCCGTGCTGAACTCCAGATGGAAGTGCAGGCTTACACGGGCAAAACGCCATATGTGATCTGGGGAGACCTGCCAATATTGTCTTTTTCTGGTATCTGGATTCTTTTTGGACTCAGTTATAAGTTAAAACGGCGACTTTCTTAGCTAAGTTGACTCGGGCGGTTAAAATCAAGACCTTAGCTAGGTCGATGATGCTTACTTTTTAATGCTTACTTTTCAGCAAATTATTCTTCAACTCCAGGAATACTGGGATCAGCAAGGCTGCGCCTTGCTGCAACCGATCGACCTCGAGGTTGGCGCAGGCACTTCCCATACGGCCACCTTTCTGCGTGCAATTGGGCCTGAGCCGTGGAAGGCAGCTTACGTTCAACCATCACGCCGACCAAAGGATGGACGCTATGGCGAAAATCCAAATCGCCTTCAGCACTACTATCAATTTCAAGTCGTTCTAAAGCCAGCCCCTGACAATATTTTAGATTTATATTTAGGTTCCTTAAAAGCCTTGGGGCTTGATTTACAAAAAAATGATGTGCGCTTTGTTGAGGATGATTGGGAAAATCCCACTTTGGGATCTTGGGGTTTGGGTTGGGAGGTTTGGCTAAATGGCATGGAAGTAACCCAATTCACGTATTTTCAGCAAGTGGGTGGCCTTGACTGCAAACCTGTATTAGGCGAAATTACTTATGGCATTGAGCGCTTAGCCATGTATATCCAAAATTGCGCCAATGTATTTGATTTGGTCTGGACTAAGGGCTTAAGTTATGGTGATGTGTACCATCAAAATGAAGTTGAGCAATCAGCCTATAACTTCGAACACGCGAACACAGAATTACTATTTAACCATTTTGCTAACTATGAAAATGAAGCTAAACGCCTGATTGAAGTACCGCTTGCCCTACCTGCATATGAAATGGTTTTGAAAGCGGCGCATACTTTTAATCTTTTAGATGCCCGTGGCGCGATTTCTGTAACTGAACGAGCCACTTATATTGGCCGGATTCGCAATTTATCACGCGCAGTTGCGCAAGCCTATTTTGAGGCTCGTGAAAAGCTTGGTTTTCCAATGGTCCACACTAACGCAAAATGATGTTAGAGCCTAACGCAACCTTAATTTTGGAAGTATTTACAGAAGAGTTACCACCAAAATCGTTACCTAAGCTTAGTGATGCTTTTGCTAATGCTATTTTTAACTCACTAAAAAAAGCTCAGCTATTAAGCACAGACTCAAAGCCAATTAGCTTTGCTAGTCCCCGTCGCTTAGCAGTGCAAATTAATGGTGTGCTTAATCAAGCCGCTGACTATGCCGTACGGGAAAAAATATTGCCAACTAGTATTGCTTTTGACAGTGCCGGCAAGCCCACTGCGCCGCTCTTAAAAAAATTGGCTTCGCTAGGTTCTGCTGATATCGATCTCAACACCTTAGAGCGGTCCGGCGAAGGTAAAAATGAAACACTTTTTTTAAATCTACAGGCAACTGGTGCGCAACTTACGCCTACGTTACAACTAGCGCTTGAATCTGCTTTACAGCAACTGCCTATTGCAAAAATGATGCATTACCAAGTTGCACAAAAAAATGGTGACTTAAAGGATGTGGCTTTTGCAAGACCAGTTCACCGAATTCTTGCGCTACATGGTAAGGTGCCTTTACAACTAGAGGCACTTGGCATTGCCGCAGACCAGCTAACAGAAGGACATCGCTTTCTTTCTAGCGGAGCCCTAAAACTAACGGTAGCAGATGATTATGAACGTGTCCTTGAAACCCAAGGCAAGGTTGTCGCTAATTTCGTGCGTCGTCGCACCTTAATTCAACAGGGTCTTACTCAGGCGGCTGGCGATGATCTGGTATTGATGCCTGATGCACTACTTGATGAAGTAACTGCTCTCGTAGAGTGGCCAGTAATTTATCGCTGTCAATTTGATCCTGAATTTTTGGAAATTCCGCAAGAGTGCCTTATTTTGACAATGCAGACCAATCAAAAATATTTTGCCTTAACAGATCAAGAAGGAAAATTACGTAATCGCTTTTTAATTGTTTCTAATATTGAAACAGATGATCCCAGCGCTATTATTGCCGGCAATGAACGTGTCATACGCCCCCGCTTGGCAGATGCACGCTTTTTTTACAAACAAGATCAAAAGCGCTCGCTACATTCTCGCCTCGCTGACTTGAATAAAGTGGTTTATCAAAATCAGCTTGGTAGCCAACTCGAGCGCATGCGCCGGGTACAAGCAATTGCCCTCCAGATTGCCGCAGACTTGAATCGTCAGGGTCTAGCTATTAATACAGCATGGCTTAGTCGAGCTGCAGAAATTGCTAAGGCTGATTTACTTACTGACATGGTTGGCGAGTTTCCTGAACTACAGGGCATTATGGGTCGTTATTATGCTGCGCTTGATGGTGAAGTAGCTGAGGTAGCAGCTGCTTGTAGCGAACACTACCAACCCCGGTTTGCAGGCGACACACTCCCCCTCTCATTAACTGGCACCGTTTTAGCCTTGGCTGACAAACTAGAGACATTAGTCGGTATTTGGGGTATTGGACTTGCGCCCACTGGCGATAAAGATCCTTATGCCTTAAGACGTAATGCGCTTGGTATTTGCCGTTTATTAGTAGAAAAGAATTTAGCAATTAATCTGCCAAACCAGATTGATTTTGCCCGCAGTCAATTTAAGCAAACTGAGGTAACGCAAAAAGCAAATACGAGTGAAATTTATCAATTTATTGCGGATCGCTTTCCTGCCTATTTGCGGGATCAGGCAGGGCTAGGAGACTCTTTTACTGCCCCTGAAATTGATGCTGTCTTAAGTCAAATGCCGCCTTATTTCAATGATGTTATTACGCGTTTACAAGCTTTGCGCCAATTTAATGCTTTACCTGAGGCCGCTCAACTAGCTGCAGCTAATAAACGCATTAGTAATATCCTCAAGAAAACCAATACGCCGATACCAACTAATTACGCACCAAAACTGCTCGTTCTACCTGCAGAAATTGCGCTTGCAAAAAGCCTGGAAGCCATCAGTACCAATCTCGATTTGGCTTATCAGGCTGGAGAATTTGTTGCTTGCTTACAAATTTTAGTTTCTCTCGCGCAACCCATTGATCAATTTTTTGCTGATGTGATGGTGATGGATCCACAGCCAGAGCTGCGAGATAATCGTCTAGCCTTATTACAACAATTGCATCAAAAAATGAATTTAATCGCCGATCTTGGCAAATTGGCATGAGTCAGCAAGCTGCTAAATTAATTATCCTCGATCGTGATGGCGTGATTAACGTAGATCGTGATGACTACGTAAAATCTGCTCAAGAATGGGAACCCATTCCAGGAAGTCTTGAAGCTATAGCTCTACTTACTCAAGCTGGTTACCGCGTGGTAGTTGCTACCAATCAGTCGGGTATTGGCCGTGGGTTTTATACCTTACAAGACTTACATGCAATGCATCAAAAAATGGCAGATTTACTTTCTCAGTTAGGCGGAAGAATTGATAGTATTTTCTTTTGCCCTCACCTTGACGCCGACCATTGCAACTGCCGTAAACCTTTACCTGGCATGTATCTTGAAATTGCGGCACGTTATCGTCCTGGCGTTAGTACGCCTGTACTTGCTAATATACCTGTGGTGGGTGATTCGTTGCGCGATTTACTCCCAGCAAGTACATTAGGCGCGCAGCTCAATTTGGTGTTAACCGGTAAAGGCCAAATTACTTTGGCAACGGGTGGGTTACCCACGAATACTGCGGTTTATGAAAATTTGCTTGCTTTTACTCACCAGCATTTAAAGGTTTAGCATGATTTGGCTTAAATCAAGCGCTTTTTTTATTTTTCTCCTGCTCTTTACGCTCTTTTTTGGTAGCTTATGCGTCATTATTTTTCCCTTCATGTCGGTTTATAACCGCTATCAATTTGTTAGTCGTTGGAACAATATTGTTTTAGTCGTGCTCGAACATCTTTGTGGTATTCGCTATCAAATTAAGGGGATGGAGCATGTCACCAACTCTCTTGATTTACCAGTAGTTGTGTTAAGCAAGCATCAATCCGCATTTGAAACAATCGCCTTTATTGCTATTTTTCCAAAGCATTTATGTTTTGTTTTTAAACGTGAATTACTTTGGCTGCCCTTTTTTGGTTGGGCTTTAGGCATGTTAAATATGATTCATATCAACCGCTCTAAACGTGAAACTGCAGCGATTTCAGTCGCCAATCAGGGGCGTCAACGTCTCCGTGATGGCAATTGGATTTTAATCTTCCCTGAGGGCACCCGCACACCTACCGGCTCACATCGCCCTTATCGTAAAGGTGGTGCACGATTAGCAGTAGCAACCAATGCAAGCGTTATTCCAGTAGCCCACAATAGCGGTCGGGTTTGGCCGCGCAATAGTTTTTTAAAGTACCCTGGCTTAGTGACTATTTCAATTGGGCCGTTGATTTCCTCTGCAGGCAAAACGGGAGATCAACTTAATGCAGAAGTTGAGGAATGGATTGAGGCTGAAATGCTGAAAATTGATCCAAGTGCTTATACAAAATAATTGCCTGCTGCTAAAGTGACTCTCCTTAAAGTGGCTCTCATGATTGCGATTGCGCTAAATGACAAGCCCACTCAATATAACGGGTAACAGGTATATCTTGAGCGCGGAGCTTGAGTTCCGCCTCACTTAAAGCCAAGCGCTCGCTATAACCCTGTAAATTTGTACGTAACATCTTGCGGCGCTGTGAAAATGCTGCGGCAACGATTTTTTCTAAAGCCCGCCATTCATCTGTGTTTAAAGAAAACTGCTGCCGCGGAATCATCCGGACAACAGCAGAATTGACCTTAGGTTGGGGCTCAAAAGCAGTAGGCGGAACTTCTAAGACTTGCTCCAGGTGGTAACGCGCCTGTAGCATCACCGATAAACGACTAAAATCCGCACTGCCGTCTTCTGCAACCATGCGAGCAACTACTTCAGCCTGCAACATGAATACTTGCTCATCGATATATGGGGCTACTGAAAGTAAATGAAATAATAAGGGCGATGAAATGTTGTAAGGCAAATTACCCACAATCAAACGACGTCCACCTTGAGTCAGTATTTTTTTCGGGTTGGTGGCCCAATTCACAAAATCAAACTGCAGTGCGTCGCCCTCAATGATGTCAATTCCGGGAATGTGTTTAGCCCGCCAATAAGCCACTAAATCACGGTCGATTTCCAGTAAATCTAAGTGGTCAACTTGATTTAAGAGTGGTAGCGTTAATGCCCCCAAGCCTGGGCCAACCTCAATAATCAGTGCATTTGTACTTGGATTGATGATATTGATAATGGCATGAATTACTCCATCATCTTTTAAAAAATTTTGACCGAAGCGCTTACGAGCGAGATGCATGAGATTTATTCTGCGCGCGCTGCTGCGCTAATTGAAATGCCAAACGCAGGGCTTCTACCATGCTACTAGCATCAGCCAAGCCTTTTCCAGCAAGCTCAAGAGCCGTGCCGTGATCGACTGATGTGCGAATAATGGGTAAGCCTAAAGTAACATTAACGCCACTACCAAAGGTTGCAAATTTAAATGGCGCAAGACCTTGATCGTGATACATCGCCAAAAAAACATCATATTCAGCTAGATTGCGTGGGTTGAATAAGGTATCAGCTGGAATAGGGCCAGTAACCGCAATTCCCTTTTGTTGGGCGGCTAAAATAGCTGGGGCAATAATAGTGATTTCTTCCTGACCCAAATACCCCCCCTCGCCGGCATGCGGATTTAAGCCAGCTACAGCAATGCGTGGTTTATCAATGGCAAACCAAGTCTGTAAATCCTGATGCAAGATATTCAGGCTGCTTAATAAAGTCTCGCGATCAAGTGTTGCGGCAACACGCTGGATTGGCAAGTGCGTCGTAGCCAATGCCACCCGTAACGGATTTGGCTTTGCTAGGCCCAAGATGCCAGCAGGAATATTCGCGCAAAGCATCATCACAACTTGCGAACAATGACAGTGTTGTGCCAAATACTCAGTATGTCCAGAAAAAGGGATACCTGCTTGATTAATGATACTTTTTTGTATTGGCGCAGTAATCATGGCCCCAAAGCGGCCCGATAAACAACCAGCAAGTGCATGATCTAATAAAGTTAAAACATATGGCGCATTTTCTGGGTCGAGCTGACCTGCGCGGGCTGGATTTTTTAAAGTGATGGCCTCCAATGCTAATCGATCCGACCAAGCTAGGGAGTCTTTTCGCTCGCTCACCTTAAATAAGCTAGGGTCGCCCAATAAGGTAATACGGACCGTTGAATTTTCTGCGAGAAATTGTGTAGCTGCTGCTAAAGCAATTTCAGGGCCTATACCTGCAGGCTCTCCTGTGGTAATTACAAGCTCAAGGGGCGGCGACATTATCGGTATTGATTAATTTCACGGTGGCATTATCACGAAGTTGACGCACCCAATCTTGATAGGCTTGCTCAATCTTCCGCTCCCGCAGTGCCGCTTTGGCAAATTGACGTTGTTTATCAACCGTCAGCTGTGCTTCGCGTCGCTCCACTACCTGAATTAAGTGCCAACCAAATTGACTTTTAACTGGGCCGCTTACCTCACCGATTTGTAAGCGGTTCATCGCTTGGTCAAATTCTGGCACTAAATCACCCGGCCCCATCCAACCTAATAAGCCGCCATTGGATGCCGAACCATCCTCGGAAAACTTTTTTGCTAGCTCACCAAAGTCGCCGGCCTTCAATTTAATCTGCTCACGAAAACCATTCAATTTTCTTTCGGCATCGGTATCACTAAAACCTACTCGGGGACGAACCAAGATATGGCGAGCTAGAGTTTGGGTCACCATAATATTTTGCGGGGTCGTTAAATCTGCATTACTCGCATCACCAGCTGGTGTAACCGGGGCGCTAGTTGGGGGGCGCGCCGCTAAAGACCGGCGGTCTAAAACCTTTAAAACATGGAATCCGGCGGGGCTTTTAAGTACAGCAGTCGCAACTTGTCCAGCACCTAAATTACGCACGGATTCATAAAAAATTTGCGGCAACCGCTCTGGGGTTCGATAGCCTAGCTCTTGAAATTTAATCTTTGGATCTTCTTTAGCAGCCTGGGCACCAAGCTGCATAAAATCAACATCACCGCGCGCAGCCTTCAAAAGGGTCTCGGCTTTTTTTCGCGCCTCGGTTTGCGTGCCAAGCCCAGCATTTGCATCTACCGGGATAAAAATCTGTGCCACATCAATTTCTTCGGGTCCAGAACCTGGCTTGGAAGGCTCTTGATTTTGTGCTTGCGGTGAATTTGCTACCGCCATCATTTGCATACGCTCGATAATATAATTATCAATCTCGGCATCAGAAATTTTAATTTGCCCCTCTACTTCGCGATCACGTAAGCGCGCCAATACTATGTCGCTACGCAAAATATCCCGATGCTGTTTCAAGCTCATGCCATTCTGAATAATCTTTTCCCGGAACTCAGCGACAGTAAGTTTATTTTGTGCAGCAATTTTGCCAATAATCGTATCAAGTTCTTTATCGGAAATAATGATTCCTGTATTTTCCGCTTCTTGAAGCATAATTTTCTCAACGATTAATCGCTCTAACACCTCTTTGCGAAAAGTTGCTTGATCAGGTAGCTTCTTGCCGCTCTTGATCATTTGAGCTTCAATCTCAATGACCCGATCATCAATATCTTTACGGGTGATATAGCCTGTATTCACAATAGCTGCTACACCATCTAAATTACGCACTCTACTACTGGCAGTAGAGGTGGCCGGGGTAACCACGTTCACCCCGGAAGGTGGAGCAACTTTAGTGCTATTTTGTGCAAAAGCTAAACTACATCCAGCCATAAAAAAACTGAAAATAAGTCGATACAAGAGCGGCAATAAATAAATATTCAATATCACTTATAGTTTTCAAAAGAGGATGGGGGCAAAGCTTGGGGTGCTGGTTTGTATCCAGGAATATTTAGTTTCATGATGTCAACTGGGTTATTACCAATTCCGCCAAAGCCTTTAAATTCTAGTTGGAACAAAATTTGGGTATTCGTTGCCGCATTGGTTAATACTTGTGAATATGCCATGCGAATCACCCAACAATCTTGGTCGTATTCTACTGCTGCCATGGTATTGAGGGTTTTACTGGCCAGGGCATCATAGCCCCAGCGCCCCATTACTGAAACATGCTTGGTAATGGGCCACTGACCATACGCACTATATTGGTCAGTGGTTGTGGCTCCTGCAGAAACTCCAGGGACTGGAACGGTCCAGACATTGCGATAGCCAAAGTTAATTAAACGCCCTGGCGTTGGATTCCAGCCTGCGCCAACGCTCGATTGCACAAAGCGACTGAGCTGCGTATTGAATTGACCAAACAAATCTAAATTAAAGTTTCCCGGTAAACGGACCGTCCCCGCACCCAAGGTATCGGAATAGGTAGAGGGGTTTTGCACGGTAGTTGAAGTTGACACTTTTTGCCCCTGAAATTGCTGTTGCTGCGCCACGATTACGGTGGCCCGTTCAGCACCGGTTTGCGCGTCTAGTAAGCGACTGGTTAGACCCAAAGTAGCCTTATTCGCATCAGATACGCGGTCATTACCAATAAATGTATTGGGGGCAAAAATTTGTGAAATACCAAAACCTTGGTCGCCGGTATCGAAGTTAGGTGTATTGCTTTGATTCACATAAGGGGTGTAGACATAGTAAGCGCGAGGCTCTATTGTTAATAACATGTCTCGTCCAAAAAACCCCTTTAATTCCGTGGCTTCTCGCTCAAATGCCATTCCGCTATCCAAGGTAATGGTGGGGATAATAAAACCTTGTGCAGGGGCGGCACCCGGGGTTGAAGAAACGGCACTGTAATTATTTGCCTGAAAAAAGATCTTCGGCGTAAGGTAATACCCGGGCGTGGTTTGCGAAGCAGTGATACCTCCTTTAATTACACTGCGGGAGGCATCGCTATAAGGACCAGGTGCTGTGCCAGCTAAATTACCAGCAATGTTGTATTGAAAACGGGTGAAATCGGCATTGAAATAAGCGTCGGGCCCTTTAAATGCACCAGCAGTAGGTAAGTTTAAAAAGTTATTTTTTACATATGAGGCTTTTATCTCCGGCAAGATATTGTATGGAGCACCAACAATGCTTGCTGGGTCAGGTTGTAAAGTTTGGAAAGTTAAAGTACGTGCAGTGAAGCTCCAGCCCCCTAAAACACTATTTGCTGGCATCGCATAACTAGTGCCTAATTCTTGGCGAAATTGAGTGGTAACAGCAGCTGCAATCGAACGCGAAAAATCAATTGGGTAAGTATTGTCTGAAACTTTGGCCACATTAGCGAAAGCATTCCAACCGGGCAAAATTGACTCACGATGTTGCAGGTCGTATTTCCAACGTAAGGAGTTGGTTGTCCGATCATTCAGAATATCGGCTTGCAAAGCGCCCGTATATTTTGGTTCGAGGTAACGTAAATTACCGCCCAACTGTAGTCCTCGATTACTCATATAACGCGGTAAAATTAACAAATCGCGATTCGGGGCGATATCCATATAGTAAGGCTCAGTAACGTCAATACCATTGGTCGTGCTGTAGCCAGCTACGGGCGCTAAAAATCCTGAGCGACGCTGATTCGAGGTTGGCAAACTAAGGTAAGGTACATACAGAATAGGTACATCAAAAAATCGCATGACGCCATCTTTAACGGTCATAGTGCGTTGTTCTTGATCAAGATCAAGCTGGCTTGCACTGAAATACCAGTCGAGATTATCTGGTGCGCAGGTGGTGTAGATTGGCTTCTCTAATTTAAAAGTGTCTGCAGATGCTACGATTAATTTATCCGCTCGACCGCGTACTCGGCTATCACGAAATTCATAAGTAACATCTTCCATTCCCCCCTCACGTGCGTCAACTCGCAACCGCGCTTTGGGTCCAGTGAAAACGACCGAGTCTTTTACTAACTCTGCATTACCAATTAAGTTGGCAGTATCCGAATCCGGGTCGTACGTGATTTGGTCTGCTTTCATTACTGTTCCGCCACGACGAATTTGTGCCCGCCCCTGCAATTTCATTTCCCGCTCAACTACCCCATCGATTGCATCACTTGCTGTAAAAGTGAGCGCCTGATCATCGGGAATAGGTTTACCAATGCGTAATTGATCATCGAATTTCAAACCTTTTTGATAGCCCTTATCGGGAAATAAAGTAGTTACCGTAGGGGCTGCTGCAGGCGGCGGAATGACCGCAGTTTGGGCAACTGTTTCAGCTGTCAAACATAACAAGGTCGCGCCCAAAATCCATCGTGCGCTGGGGGAAAAATGAACGGGGGCGCAAAGGCCGGCGCGACGGCGATAATGACTCATAAATCTAGACTCGACTTATTATACGAACCGACCATGCTTGACTCTCGCTTATCTTCGCTACGCCAATGGCTAGGGGCTTTAGCTATCCCCTGGCAGCTCGATCTGGACTCTTTAGAACCGGCTTCGGCTGATGCCAGCTTTCGCCGCTACTATCGTATTCGGTCAACCAAGCCCAATTATCCCACCCTGATTGTGATGGATGCGCCTCCTGATAAAGAGTCCGTTGAGCCCTTTGTTCGAGTCGCCCGTTTGTTCACCCAGGCCCAATTAAATGTACCCCAAATTCTGGCTGAAAATCAACCAGCTGGATTTCTCTTGCTCAGCGATTTGGGCAGCACTACGTATTTAGATGCGCTTACGCCAAGCAATGCTGACAAACTCTATCGCGAGGCAATCGCAGCCTTAGTGCAATTGCAATTAGCTAGTCACGCAAATATCTTGCCAAATTACGATACCGAACTTTTGCAGCGCGAACTCGATTTATTTCCAGAGTGGTATTTGCAGCGTCATTTGCAAATGCATTTAGATGCTAAAGAACAAGACCAATTAAGTGCCTGCTTTAATCTCCTCATAAAAAATAATTTAGCGCAAAGCAAAGTCTTCGTACATCGTGACTATCATTCACGCAATTTAATGCTCTCGCCCAATATCAACCCCGGAATTTTAGATTTTCAAGACGCTGTCTATGGACCCATTACCTACGACTTAACTTCACTTTTACGCGATGCCTATATTCAATGGCCGGAAGAACAAGTAATTGATTGGGCTATTTTTTACTGGGAATCTGCTCGCGCTGCAGGCTTAGAGGTATCACCAGACTTCGGGGATTTTTTTCGTGATTTTGAATGGATGGGACTGCAACGCCATTTAAAAATTTTAGGCATTTTTGCGCGCCTAAATTATCGCGATGGTAAAAATGGCTATCTAAAAGATATTCCTTTGGTATTGGATTACGTCCTTAAAGTAGCCAATCGATATGCCGAATTTAAACCTATTACTCGGCTGCTTGAGGCGCTACATTAATGATCTATTCTGCACCTATTGATGCTTCAATTCCGTGCTTATTGCTAGCTGCTGGCCGGGGTGAGCGTATGCGTCCATTAACTGACTTCTTACCGAAACCACTCTTAGAGGTGCAAGGTAAGTCATTATTAACTTGGCATCTGGAAACTTTGCAGAGTGCCGGCATCAAACAGGTGGTTATCAATCTTGCCTGGTTGGGTGAAAAAATTAGCGCTGCACTAGGTACAGGTGCAGCCTTTGGTTTAAAAATTGATTATTCGCCAGAAAATGAAGCCCTTGAAACGGCTGGTGGTATTTGCCAGGCTTTGCCGATTTTGGCTCCAGAAGATTATTTTATCGTCATGAATGGCGATGTTTTTTGCCCCAATTTTCCTCTAGCGCAGTTACTGACTGTTTTAAGGAAAATGCGCTTAGCGACTGAAAAGAAATTGGCGCACCTTATTTTGGTACCCAACCCCAGCCAACATCCCGATGGCGATTTTTACCTCCGAGAGGGCGAAGTTTGGGCAGATGAGGACCTTAAAATAAGCTTACCGAAGGGCCTTAATCAAAAGCCTAATTTGCTCCCTCATGCAGAGCGTTTAACTTTCTCGGGTATTGGGATTTACCATCGAGATCTATTTAATGGCTTAGTACGGGGGGAAAAAGCCAAGTTAGCACCCTTATTAGTCGCCGCAATGGCAAAAAATCAAGTGACCGGTGAAAAATATTTGGGTTCATGGCACGATGTAGGTAGCCCCAACCGCCTTAATGAGCTAAATCGGGGCCCCAAATAAATTATGGACCAACTTAATAATTCCTTTAATCCCAGTATTTATGCAGGCCGCCGTGCCCGCCTCGCAGACCTAATGCGTCAGCATACCGGTGGCGGGTTAGCCTTAATTGCTACTGCGCCAGAGGCCTTTCGCAATCGTGATAGCGATTATCCCTATCGGCATGACAGTGATTTTTTCTACCTGACTGGCTTTGATGAGCCTGGCGCTACGCTCGCATTAAACGTCACTGCAACCCAACATGAATCACATCTATTTTGTCGACCTAAAGATCCAGAGCGAGAAATTTGGGATGGTTTGCGTTTAGGGCCGGGGGCCGCACCTGAAAAACTGGGGGTTGATTTTGCCCATGCTAATCAAGCCCTCGATACTAAATTGCCTGAGTTAATTGCTGATCAAACCGCCTTGTATACGCGCTTAGCGAATAGCGCTGAAAATGATCGTCGGGTACGCTATTGGATTGAGCAGGTGCGCCAACAGGCACGGGCAGGAGTCAATGCGCCATCCCAGTTGCATGATATTGAGGCTTTGGTACATGAAATGCGCTTGATTAAAAGTGCAGATGAAATTGCCACCATGCGCCAAGCAGCGGTAATTTCTGCACGAGCCCACTTGCGGGCGATGCAAAAGTGCCGCCCTGGCATGTACGAATATCAAATTGAAGCAGAGCTATTGCATGAATTTCGCCATAGTGGCGCACAAAGCGTTGCCTATAACAGTATTGTGGCTACGGGTGCAAATGCCTGCGTCTTGCATTACCGTGCAGGCGCTACCGAATTACGTACTGGCGAGCTTTGCTTGATTGATGCAGGCTGTGAGCTAGATGGTTATGCTTCCGATATCACCCGTACCTTTCCGGTCAACGGCATTTTTTCTGGTCCGCAAAGGGCTTTGTATGACATTACCCAGACAGCCCAAGCAGCGGCAATTGCCGCTGCGATTGTCGGTAATACTTTTATGCAACCCCATGAAGCAGCTCTACGCGTTCTAACCCAAGGTTTAATTGACGAAAAATTAATCCCATTAGATGAAGTTGGATCACTGGACAATGCCCTTGAGCTTGCTGCATATCGACCTTTTTATATGCATCGCACTAGCCATTGGTTAGGTATGGATGTCCATGATGTCGGCTCTTATCGTGAACCTAGTGCAGATCTTACGCATAATAAGCAAGACAAACCCTGGCGCAAACTACAAGCAGGAATGGTCATTACCGTTGAGCCTGGTTTGTATATTCGTCCTGCCGCTAATGTTCCTGAAGCATTTTGGAATATTGGCATTCGGATTGAAGATGATGCAGTCATCACAGCACAGGGTTGCGATTTAATTTCACGGGGTGTGCCCGTACTAGCAAGCGAAATCGAACGTACGATGCGTGAGTCTAAGTGAGCGCTAATTTAGAACCAATAACTTGGGATGTGCTGATTCAAGGTGGTGGGCCTGTAGGGTTAGCCTGTGCAGCTTGGTGCCTACAACAATTACCAACTTTAAAATTAGTATTAGTTGATCGCAATCCGAGTTCTGATGAAGCGCTAGACAATGGCGAGAAACGGAGTGATACACGCGGCATTGCTCTTTCCCACGGCAGTAAATTATTACTTGAGACGATTCATGCTTGGCCAACCAATTGCCCTGAGATTCATCGAGTCCATGTATCACAAGCAGGTCGCTTTGGTCGCGCCATAATGACGCGTGAAGAATTACAGCAAGATGCTCTTGGTCATATTGCTCGTTATCGAGATATACACCTTGCATTACGACAGGCCTTGCGCAAGCTACAACCATCCAGCCCACACTTTTCTTGGATACACAGCAATGAAAATCCTGACTTAGCAAGCCAAATCGAGTTGGCAAAGAGCGCTTGCATTGTGCATGCAGAAGGTGGCCTATTTAATCAACAGGAGTGGATTGAAGCGGGTCGGAGTTATGATCAAACCGCCCTGGTGGGAATGGTTGAGGTAGATAAACCTCAAGCCCATCAGGCTTGGGAACGCTTTACTACCGAAGGCCCACTGGCCTTGCTTCCAAGTCATGCCGGTGAGCATTTTTTGAATTTAGTTTGGTGTAGTGCACCGAGCACTGCACAGCATCGTCTTGAGTTAAATGAAGCTGATTTTTTAGCGGATCTGCAACACCAATTTGGTAGCCGCTTAGGGCAATTTATTAGCGTGCGCGAGCGGCGAATATACGAGCTCGGCCTAAATTACCGCAAAGAAGTTGCGGTAGATAATGCGGTATGGATTGGTAATGCTGCCCAAACACTGCACCCTGTAGCGGGTCAAGGTCTCAATTTAGGATTACGCGATGCCTACTTGTTAGCCGAAAAATTAGCTTGGTTTTTTTCTCGCCCTGCAGGTCTGGACTCCGCTAATTCGCTAAATAGTGTATTGCAAGATTATGCGCGTACGCGCAATGCTGACCGGAAAACCACGATTGGGATTACCGATTTTCTTGCGCGTGTATTTACCTCTCACTTCTTACCTGTCGTCTTCACTCGTGGTCTTGCGTTATCTGCTTTGCAATGGCTTCCACCACTAAAAACAAGTTTGGCTCGCCAAATGATGTTTGGTCGGCGCTAAAAGAGGGTCGACCTGCCATTCTTTTTTTGCTGCTTAAAATTTAAGCAGTTGACTAGCGCACTATGCTAAAGTAACTGCCTACTTACCGCTTTTAGCTCAAGTCATTTCATGAAAATTGGTTCCCACGAATTAAGTAATCAACTTTTTGTTGCCCCAATGGCGGGCGTAACCGATCGTCCTTTTAGGCAATTGTGCAAAAAACTGGGTGCCGGCTACGCAGTATCAGAAATGATTGCCTCTAATGCAACCTTGTGGAACAGCGAAAAAACCCAACGACGAGCGAATCATGAGGGTGAATTTGAACCTATTGCCGTACAAATTGCTGGCGCTGACCCCCTTACGATGGCAGCAGCAGCGCGTATTAATGTAGATCAAGGGGCGCAAGTTATTGACATTAATATGGGCTGTCCAGCTAAAAAAGTATGTAATGTCGCTGCTGGTTCGGCGCTGATGAAGAATGAAATTCTCGTTGGGAAAATACTCGATTCCGTAATTCAAGCAGTTGGTGTTGGTCCTGATGCCGTACCCGTTAGTTTAAAAATTCGTACAGGTTGGGATCGTGATCACAAAAATGCAGTGGCTATTGCTCGCATTGCAGAATCTGCTGGTATTAGCGTCTTGACTATTCATGGACGAACGCGGGCCGATTTATTTCATGGCGCTGCAGAGTATGAGGAAATTACTGCAGTAAAGAATCAAGTGAGAATTCCGGTAGTCGCAAATGGCGATATTGATTGTCCAGAAAAAGCGCTGACAGTTTTAAAACAAACCAAAGCGGATGCAATTATGATTGGACGCGCTGCACAAGGTCGGCCATGGATTTTTCGTGAAATCGCGCACTATCTAAATACCGGCAACTTTCTGCCACCGCCCCAAATTACTGAAATACAACAGATCATGAATGATCATTTGCTTGATCATTATGCTTTTTATGGTGAATATACCGGCTTACGAACTGCCCGCAAACACATTGGTTGGTATTGCAAAGGCTTACGTAACTCACACGTTTTTCGGCAACGTATGAATACTGCTGATGATTGTCGTACTCAACTAGCCATGGTCAATGATTTCTTTGCGGAAATGCAGGTGCACTCTGATCACCTCTTATTTCTTGAGGCCGCCTAATAACCATGCCTAATAAAAATCCTATTTCTGCTTGCATTCAGACTCAGCTACAAATTTATCTTGATGACCTTAAAGGCACGCCTCCTAGTGATGTCTATGACATGGTGCTCAATGTGGTTGAAAAACCGCTGCTAGAAATTGTCATGCGCCATGCCAATCAAAACCAATCACTTGCAGCGCAGTATCTTGGCCTTAATCGCAATACCTTGCATAAAAAATTACGGCAATATCATTTAATTAAATAAGCCCATCTAGACTATTCACAATGATTCAAACTGCCCTACTTTCGGTCTCAGATAAAACAGGTATTTTGCCTTTAGCTAAAGCCTTGCATGAGCTAGGTGTTAAGTTAATTTCAACTGGCGGTACAGCAAAATTATTGGCCGATAACAACATACCAGTCATTGAAGTATCAGCTCTAACGCAATTTCCTGAAATGCTTGATGGTCGGGTAAAAACCCTGCATCCTATGGTTCATGGCGGTTTATTAGCGAGGCGCGATTCTACTGAGCATATGGCAGCCCTACAAAAGCATGGCATTCAAACAATCGATCTCTTAGTGATTAATTTATATCCATTTAATGCCACTGTCGCTAAAGAAACGTGTGATTTTGCCGATGCAGTAGAAAATATCGACATTGGTGGCCCTGCGATGTTGCGCGCAGCAGCAAAAAATCATCAAGATGTAACGGTATTAATTTCTCCCGCAGATTATGAAGGCGTATTAACTGAAATGCGCCAACATCGCAACGCCGTTTCTTATGCTACTAATTTACGCTTAGCTAAAAAAGTTTTTGCCCATACAGCACAGTATGATGGTGCGATCGCTAACTACTTATCTGCTTTAGACGATCGCCTTGATCATCAGCAGCGCTCACTTTTTCCCAATACCTTGCATTTAGCCTTTGAAAAAGTACAAGAGATGCGTTATGGCGAAAATCCCCATCAAGCGGCAGCTTTTTATCGCGATATCAATCCCATTCCTGGGGCTTTAGCAAATTATCAACAGATACAGGGCAAGGCCTTATCCTACAATAATATTGCTGATGCTGATGCCGCTTGGGAATGTGTCAAAAGTTTTCTACCGGCAGAAAATCACTTAGGTACCAATTCGATCGCTTGTGTGATTATTAAGCATGCTAATCCGTGTGGGGTTGCACTGGGTTCAAGCGCACTTGAGGCTTATCAAAAGGCTTGGCAGACTGATCCAAGCTCGGCATTTGGCGGCATCATTGCGCTGAATACGGTTTGTGATGGGGCAGCTGCTGCGGCAATTGCCAAGCAATTTGTTGAAGTGTTAATAGCCCCAAGCTTTACTGCTGAAGCTAAAGCTGTCTTTGCTAGCAAAGAAAATGTGCGCTTACTAGAAATTTCACTAGCCCATGCTGCCAATCCTTTTGATTACAAACGGGTTGGTGGTGGTCTTTTAGTTCAAACCACGGATACAAAAAATTGTTTAGCTGCTGACTTTAAAGTGGTTACACAACGCCAACCTAGCCCACAAGAGCTGCAAGATTTACTATTTGCTTGGCGTATTGCGAAATTTGTCAAGTCGAATGCCATTGTGTATTGCGGTAATGGCATGACTTTAGGTATTGGTGCAGGCCAAATGAGTCGAGTTGATTCGGCCCGTATTGCTAAAATTAAAGCTGAGCATGCAGGCTTAAATTTAGTGGGCTCAGTCGTGGCTAGCGATGCTTTTTTTCCTTTCCGCGACGGCCTTGATGTAGTAGTTGCGGCAGGAGCGACTAGCGTCATTCAACCAGGCGGCAGTATGCGTGATGAGGAAATTATTGCGGCTGCGAATGAAACAGGTATTGCCATGGTCTTTACTGGCGTTCGCCATTTCCGTCACTAAGCCCATGCGTTGGATCGGTATCGACCCAGGCTTACGTACTACTGGGTTTGGGATTATTGATGTTGATGGCCAGCAATTGCGCTATGTAGCATCAGGGACAATTCAAAGTGGTGATCCTAGTAAAGGCTTACCTGAGCGACTCGGTACTCTTTATGTGGGCATCAAAGAAGTTTTAGAGCAGTATCAGCCAGAGGCCGCTGCAATTGAAGAGGTATTTTTAAATGTAAACCCGCGCTCGACCTTAATGTTAGGGCAAGCACGTGGCGCAGTCATTGCCGCCTTAGTATCCGCAAAATTACCCGTCGCTGAATATAGTGCTTTACGCGTAAAGCAGTCGATTGTGGGGACAGGTCGGGCTGCGAAAGCCCAAATGCAAGAGATGATTAAACGCTTATTGCGCCTAAATCGTGCGCCTGGCACAGATGCATCCGATGCTTTAGGGGTGGCAATTTGTGCTGCCCATCACTTCAAAGGATAATAGCTAGCTATGATTGGTCGGATTCACGGAACTCTTATTGCGATTCATCCTCCTCGCCTATTGGTTGACTGCCAAGGTGTGGGCTATGAAATTGATGTGTCGATGAGTACGCTATATGGCCTACCAAAGCTCAATCAAATGGTGACCTTATTAACGCACTTTCAGGTACGCGAAGATGCGCAGCAATTATTTGGTTTTGCCACTGAAAACGAGCGCATGGCCTTTCGGGCTTTAATTAAAATTAGCGGGGTGGGTTCACGTACTGCCTTAGCCCTACTTTCTGGCATGAGCGTGAGCGAGTTAGTGCAAGCCATTGCTGCGCAAGAAACGATCCGCTTAACCCAAGTGCCTGGTATTGGTAAAAAAACGGCAGAACGTCTGCTCCTTGAACTAAAAGGAAAGTTAGGGCCTGATTTGGGAATCGGTATCGATGGATCTGGCAGTTCTTCAGTTGCCCTAGCCAATAGCGAAGTGCTGCAAGCACTCCTCTCCTTAGGTTATTCCGAAAAAGAGGCCCTCTTTGCTCTTAAGCAAATACCGCCTGATACCTCGGTTTCTGAGGGCATTCGCTTAGGCCTAAAATCACTTTCTAAAATTTAATTTCTCGCAAACGAATACACTGCTAGCATGGCAATCCATACTGATGACTTAAGTGCAGAACCCGAAGATGGTGCGATAGAGCGTATTGTCAGCGCCGCTGGTAATTCTGAAGCCCTATTTGAACGGGCTCTTCGCCCCAAACAACTTGATGAGTATGTCGGCCAAACCAAAGCCCGCGAACAACTTGAAATTTTTATTACCGCCACCCGCGCTCGTCAAGAAGCACTTGACCATGTTTTACTCTTTGGCCCGCCTGGGCTTGGAAAAACAACCTTAGCGCATATTATTGCCCGTGAACTGGGGGTCAATTTACGCCAAACTAGTGGGCCAGTACTTGATCGGCCTGGCGATCTTGCGGCTTTATTAACTAATCTTGAAACCAATGATGTCTTATTCATTGATGAGATTCACCGACTTTCGCCGATTGTTGAAGAAATTTTATATCCAGCGTTAGAAGATTACACCCTCGATATTATGATTGGTGAAGGCCCTGCAGCGCGCAGCGTGAAATTAGAACTAAAGCCCTTCACCTTAATTGGCGCAACCACACGCGCAGGCATGCTTACCAACCCCTTACGCGATCGCTTTGGTATTGTGGCGCGACTCGAGTTCTATACCACCGAAGAGTTAACCCGCATTATTGAGCGCTCGGCCAATTTACTGAAAGCGAAAATTGATCCGGCAGGCTCAGTTGAAATTGCTCAGCGGGCTCGTGGCACGCCGCGGGTAGCAAACCGCCTGTTACGCAGGGTACGAGATTTTGCCGAAGTCAAAGGTAGCGGGGTTATTACTAAAGCAATCGCTGATGCTGCCCTGCTCATGTTAGATGTTGATCCTAGCGGCTTTGATGTAATGGATCGCAAACTATTAGAAGCCGTTTTATATAAATTTGATGGTGGCCCAGTAGGGATTGATAATTTAGCGGCAGCCATTGGCGAAGAGCGCGATACGATCGAAGATGTTTTGGAGCCGTACTTAATTCAACAAGGTTACTTGCAGCGTACCTCACGAGGCCGTATTGCAACGCGTTTAGCATATGAGCACTTTGGTTTAACGCCACCAAATAATTCGGCTAATCTCGATTTACTGAGTTAGTAAATTATTTATTTAGTGTTACTTTTGCAAAGCGGCGTTTCCCAACCTGCACAATATAATTTCCAGCTTCAAGCTTAATCGCTTTATCGGTAACCACCGTACCATCAATCTTCACGCCGTTTTGTTCAATATTGCGATTTGCTTCAGTGGTCGATGGCGCTAAACCCGCCATTTTTAAAAGGGCTGCGAGACTCAAGGGGGCACCTTCTAGAGTTACCTCAGGGATATCATCGGGGACTCCTCCCTTAGCGCGATGATTAAAATCTTCGATGGCTTTATCAGCCGCTTGACTTGAATGAAAGCGACTCACGATTTCTTGTGCGAGCAGCACTTTACAGTCGCGGGGGTTACGGCCCGCAGCAACTTCTTGTTTCATTAAATCAATTTCTGCAACGGGACGAAATGATAATAGTAAATAGTAATCCCACATTAACTCATCCGAAATACTCATGAGCTTGCCAAACATTTCACTTGCTGGCTCGCTAATGCCCACATAGTTATTTTTGGACTTACTCATTTTTTCAACGCCATCAAGCCCAACCAATAATGGCATAGTTAAGATGCACTGGGGTTCTTGACCATATTCACGTTGTAATTCACGGCCTACCAGTAAATTAAATTTTTGATCAGTTCCGCCAAGCTCTAAATCACTTTTTAGTGCAACTGAATCGTAACCTTGCATCAAGGGATATAAAAATTCATGGACCGAGATGGGTATGCCGTTCTTATAGCGTTTTGTAAAATCATCACGCTCGAGCATTCGCGCCACAGTATATTTTGCCGCTAATTGAATCAAGCCCCGTGCACCTAAGGGGTCACACCACTCACTGTTATATCGCACCTCAGTTTTATTAGGATCTAACACTAAACTAGCTTGTTTGTAATAAGTTTGCGCATTTTCAGCGATGGCTTCGACTGTTAAAGGCGGGCGAGTTGAGTTACGTCCCGAGGGATCGCCGATCATGCTGGTGAAATCGCCAATTAAGAAGATAACGGTATGTCCCAAATCTTGCAATTGACGCAGCTTATTCAATACCACTGTGTGACCTAAATGAATATCTGGGGCGGTAGGGTCAAGGCCAAGTTTAATCCGCAATGGCTCCCCAGTGGCTTGACTACGGGCTAGCTTAGTCAGCCAATCCGCTTCTACTAATAGCTCGTCGCAGCCGCGTTTGGTCACTTCTAGCGCTGTAAATACAGCCGGAGTCAAAGGGAAGTTGTTTTGCAGGTTTTTAGCCGTCATACTGAATTTAATGAATACGTGAGGTAAGTTACCGTTTCATTGTCTAAAATGAATTAATACAATTGTCGCACCTCTTCGCAAGAGGCCTAAAAACGCTGCATTTCAGGAGCCAGCCATAGCCACACCAGCAGCCTACTATCTAGGCATTATGTCGGGAACCAGCTTAGATGGGATTGATGCCGTTTTAGCAAAAATTAACTCGGCCGGTCAAGTGCAGCCGCTTGAATGTGTGAGCGCATCTTTTACCCCTGCTCTGCGAGAAATGCTATTACAACTTCAAAGTACTGGTACTAATGAAATTCATCGCGAACATTTGGCAGCGAATGATTTAGCTATGGCTTATGTTCAAGTGGCAGAAACCTTACTGGCTAAGGCACAACTGCAGGCAAAGGATATTGTCGCCATTGGTGCACATGGCCAAACCATTCGACATCAGCCAAGCTTGCCAAATGGTCATGCTTACACACACCAGACCATCAATGCAGCATTGTTAGCGGAAAAATTGGGGATTGCTGTGGTCGCTGATTTTCGCCAACGCGATATCGCCGCTGGTGGCCAGGGAGCACCTTTAGTACCCGCTTTTCATGCCCAGCAATTTAGTTCGCCTACCGAAAACCGTGCAGTACTTAATCTCGGTGGCATTGCCAATTTAACGCTCTTACCAAAAGCGGCTGGTCCGGTCCTCGGCTTTGATACTGGTCCTGGTAATCTCTTGCTGGATGGCTGGATACAATCTAGCGTAGGCAAACCCTTTGATGATTGTGGTACATGGGGAGCAAGCGGTGTTTGTGACGTCGAGCTTCTACAAGCGCTATTAGCCGATCCTTATTTTCAAGCAGCGCCGCCTAAAAGTACCGGGCGAGACTACTTTAACTTAGCTTGGCTAAAACACCGTCTTGTTAGCCGCAAGCTTAAACCTGAAGATATTCAAGCGACATTAATGGCTTTGACCTCCACCTCTGTCTGCAATGCACTGAGGCACTATTTACCTGACGTAGAACGTCTCGTTATTTGTGGTGGAGGCGCTAATAATGCTGCCTTAATTTCCTTGCTGCGCGCAAATGCGGCAGAAGTGCTGGGTCACTACTTGGCGGTTGATTTAAGTTCTGTCCATGGAGTTCAACCGCAATGGGTCGAGGGCTTAGCTTTTGCTTGGCTTGCTTGGGCTCATATAAATAAACGGCCAGCAAATGTGCCGGCCGTAACTGGTGCAGCAGGACCCCGTGTCTTAGGGGCCTACTATCCTAACTAAATTTATAAATACATTAAGCCGAGAATGAAGATCCACAACCACAGGTAGTCGTTGCATTAGGATTTTTAATTACAAACTGTGAACCATTGATGTCTTCTTTGTAATCAATTTCGGCGCCCACCAAATATTGAAAGCTCATTGAGTCTACCAATAAGGTCACGCCATTTTTTTCAAATTGCGTGTCATCTTCATTGACAGCATCATCAAACGTAAAACCGTATTGAAACCCAGAGCAACCGCCGCCCTGCACAAAGACGCGCAACTTGAGTTCGTTATTACCTTCTTCAGCAATCAGATCAGCTACCTTAGCTGCCGCACTATCAGTAAAAATGAGTGGGGTTGGTGGCTCGGATGAGTCCATGGCGCTAGCAATGTTTGCAACAGCCGCGGCGCCAGCAACAGTGGCATCAAGTGCGGCATCAGTAGAAACAGATGGTTGGGTCATGGCAAAACTCCTCAGTCAAAATGCAATACCTTATTTTAGGCTTTAAATCCCGAGTCTGCACAAGGCATGCTGATGAGTAAACCGCGGGCTGCAGCCAATAAAATTGTGGTGATTTAGCAATAACCCCTTATGGCAAGAGGGCAATTTGCTCTAAACCCATGGTTTCAGGTAGGCCAAACATTAAATTGAGACATTGCACACCTTGCCCTGAGGCCCCTTTAACTAAGTTGTCTTCAACCACCAAAATTACCAAAGTATCGCCATTTACTGGGCGATGAAGCGCTATTCTGATGTTATTGCTACCCCGCACTGAACGGGTTTCAGGATGACTCCCCGCAGGCATAACGTCAACAAAGGGCTCGTCACGATAGTAATTTTCATAGAGCTGCTGGTAATCTTCGGTCATACCATGAGCCGTTAAACGCGCATAAATGGTCGCATGAATACCCCGAATCATGGGTGTTAAATGCGGCACAAAAGTAAGGGCAATTTGCTCATGACCTGCAATTGCTTTCAAGCCTTGGGTAATCTCTGGTAAATGGCGATGGCCTTTAACTGCATAGGCCTTAAAATTATCGCTAGCTTCGGCGAGCAAAGTTCCAATTTCTGCCTTTCTACCAGCGCCAGAAGTGCCCGATTTTGCATCGGCAATGATATGTTCGCTATCGACTAAAGCGCCTGCTTGATTATTGCTTGGCGCCAACAAAGGTGCCAAACCCAATTGCACTGATGTCGGATAACACCCTGCCAGACCAATAACGCGTGCTTGTTGAATTGCCGCCCGATTAATTTCAGGTAAGCCATACACTGCTTCAGCCAAAATTTCTGGGCAGGCATGCGGCATGCCATACCATTGCTCAAATTCAGCCGGATCTTTTAAGCGAAAATCGGCAGCCAAATCTAAGATCTTTACATCAGCAGCTAATAATGCTTTTGCTTGAGACATGGCAACGCCATGCGGTGTAGCAAAAAATACCGCATCACATTGATTTAAATTTGCCGCTTCGGGAGTGACAAATTTTAAGTCAAGCTTTCCACGCAAAGAGGGGAACATCTCTGCGACAGGCATGCCGGCTTCGCTACGCGAAGTAATTGCTTCGATATGAACCTGGGGATGCTGCGCTAATAGCCGCAATAACTCAACGCCGGTATAGCCCGTTCCGCCCACAATGCCTACCTTAATCATGACCTTCTCCTCATTACCCCACTCTATATGCATATTGTAAAAACAAAAAGGGCCGCTTGCGCGACCCTGTCGAAAACAGTTTGAACGAAATTAACGCTTACTAAACTGTTTACGGCGACGCGCGCCATGCAAACCAACTTTTTTACGCTCTACTTCACGTGCATCACGGGTAACCAAACCAGCCTTTGAAAGGGTTGGTTTCAAAGCATTATCGTAATCGATCAAAGCCCGTGTAACACCATGGCGAACAGCTCCAGCTTGGCCTGTTTCGCCGCCACCATGAACATTCACTTTAATATCAAAAGTGGTGAGATGACTAGTTAAAGCCAATGGTTGACGCGCAATCATGCGCGAGGTTTCGCGTGCAAAATAAGCATCGATAGGCTTACCATTAACGATAATGTCACCTTTGCCTGATTTAATGAATACGCGCGCAACTGAGCTCTTGCGACGCCCAGTGCCGTAATTCCAATTTCCGTAATTCGTTGCCATATGGGGTCCTTAGATCTCTAGCGCTTTAGGCTGTTGAGCCGAATGTGGATGGTCGGCATCGCCGTACACCTTCAATTTCTTGATCATGGCGTAACCGAGTGGGCCTTTAGGTAACATACCTTTAACCGCTTTTTCTAATGCACGACCTGGAAAACGCTCTTGCATTTTGTCAAAGTTCGTCGAGCTAATACCACCTGGGTATCCGCTATGACGGTAATAAATTTTGTTTAAGCCTTTAGTACCAGTAACGCGTAGCTTGGCGGAGTTAATGACGACGATAAAATCGCCGGTATCAACGTGGGGGGTAAATTCGGGTTTGTGCTTGCCGCGTAGACGGAGTGCCACTTCACTGGCGACACGACCGAGGACTTTGTCCGTAGCGTCAATCACGAACCAGTCACGCTTTACCTCAGCGGGTTTTGCGGAAAAAGTTTTCATGATTTTCTTCAATTGTTATAGCCATTCATACCCCAACTAAACTACATTCACCTTGGCCCTGCTTATGTTTGCAGGCTCGCAGTTTTTAAGCAACTTAACTGGTAAAACCATTACCGCTGACTAGATCGGTAATTTAGTAAAGCCTTGAATTCTAACCTAAAAAAAGGCCCAGGACTAGGTCCTGGGCTGAAATCCACCTTTGTTTGGGTGGAGGAGACACTGGGTGATACGGTAATTCCCCTTTAATAACAAGGAAAACCGCACAATGGAATCATTCTATCTGGCGATTTGGTGCAATGCAAGAATAATTTGGGTTTACCCTAGTCTTATAGAAGAACTAAAAGGTATTTATTGCTGTTAATAATTTTAAGTCATTGTTTTAATTGATTTTTATATATAGTAAATACTTACTAACTTATATATAAAGTGCAGAGTCAATCGATAAGCCGGATTCTGTCGCCTAGACTTTCATCTAGGGGCAATCATTCCTCTAGGCCGGCAGTTACCTGACGGCTCAAGCTCCCTACCCGCAGACTCAGCGGGACGCCTCATCGCCTGCTTACTTGGGATTGCTCCAGGTGGAGGTTACCGCGTTTCACCGTAACTAAATACGCTCGTCTCTGTGGCCCTATTCCGCACGTCGCCGTGGATGGCTGTTAGCCAACACCTTTCCCTATGGAGTCCGGACTTTCCTCCCCCTCCTTTAAAAGAGGCGGCGATTGCCTAATTGACTCTGCGCTTGAAGTCTAACGCAGTCACCAGAATTTAGTTGAGAGCGAGCTCAGAAGATTACGCGAGCGACCAAGAAATAGTTCCGCCTGCACGCAGGGGGACGATAGTGGTATCACCCAAAGGTAGTTCAATTGGCACTGGTTGGGCTTGCTTTTGCAAGCAGATGATTTCAGTATTTCTCGGCAAACCATAGAAATCGGCGCCATAAAAACTCGCAAATGCCTCAAGTCGATCAAGCCGCCCAACCGATTCAAAGGCTTCGGCATATAAACCCAATGCATTAAAAGCGCTAAAGCATCCAGCACAACCACAGGCACTTTCTTTCAGGCCTTTTGGATGTGGGGCGCTATCAGTACCTAAAAAGAAACGCGCATTACCGCTGGTTGCCATCTCAAGCAATGCTAAGCGATGTTCTTCGCGCTTTAAAACTGGTAAACAATAATGATGGGGGCGAATACCCCCGGCAAAAATGGCGTTGCGATTCATCAATAAATGTTGGGGGGTGATAGTGGCACCCAAGGTATTTTTATTTGCCGTATGTGCATCGCGCACATATTGAGCAGCCTGCATCGTAGTGATGTGCTCAAAGACAATACGCAGTTCAGGAAAATCACGCCGCAATGGTTCAAGCGTGCGGTCAATGAAAACCGCCTCCCGATCAAATACATCAACAGCTGGGTCGGTTGTTTCGCCGTGAATTAATAAAGGTAAATTCGCTTTTTGCATTGCCTCAAGAACAGCACTGCAGTTTTTTATATTGCTCACCCCAGAATCACTATTGGTAGTCGCGCCAGCAGGGTATAGCTTGATACCTATAATTCCAGCATCTTGCGCCTTTTGAACTTCTGTACTAGGTGTATTGTCAGTAAGATATAAGGTCATCAGCGGCGTAAATTGTGCGGGCATTAGTTGCTGCAATTGCGTCTCGATGCGCCCACGATAGGCTTGGGCCAGCGCTACTGTCGTAATGGGTGGCTGCAAATTAGGCATGATCACCGCCCGCGCAAATTGCTTAACCGTATGGGATAACACATCCTTAAGTACCCCACCATCACGAATATGTAAATGCCAATCGTCTGGTTTCACCATACTTAGTGAGCTGAGCGAATTTAGTGGCATAGCCTTAATTTTTCTCTAACAAAATAATACGGAAATCATTTACATTGGTGAGTGTAGGGCCAGTATCTACTAAAGCATTCAATTCTGCAAAAAATCCATAACAATCGTGCTTCGTTAAAAATGTAGTGGGATTCAAATTACGCTCTTTCGCCAGCTTACGCACAGCGGGCGTAAACCAGGCACCAGCATTTAATTCACTACCATCAATACCGTCAGTATCTGCTGCTAAAGCTGAGATATTAGGTAAATCGCTAGTTGCTGCAAAGAGGGCGAGGAGAAATTCACTACACCGACCACCACGACCTTTCATTTCCGCTGGAATCGTAACGGTACATTCGCCACCGGAAATAAGCGCTACTGGTAACTTGGCCCATTGTTGATGAAGAATAATTTCGCGTGCAATAGCGGCATGAACTGAAGCCACATCATGTGCTTCACCAGTAATCGTATCTCCTAAAATAATGGGGGTATAGCCTTGGCCTGCGATGAAGTTGGCAGCGGCTTGCAAGCTTTGGCGCGCAGTTGCAATCACATGATTACGGACTTGCGCCCCAACTAAATCGGCCTCTTTTAACGTTTCAGGGATCTTGCCATCGCGACCTTCTTGCAGATGTTTTAAAACGCTTGCCGGTAGATTGCTCGCATCCAAATTGTATTTAGCCAGAATCGCTAAGGCATTGTCATAACTAGAGTAATCGGCTGCACAGGGTCCGCTAGCAATATCCGCAGGATGGTCGCCAGTAACATCAGAAATTAATAAAGCCTCTACCCGTGCGCCGCGCGCCATCGCACTACGCGCCAAGTTTCCACCCAAAATAGCCGAAAGATGTTTGCGCACAATATTCATCTCTTCGATAGGTGCGCCACTGCGTAATAAGGCTGCGGTAGTTAGGCGCATATCAGCCATGCTGATACCACTTTGAGGCAAAGTAAGAAGGCTCGAGCCACCGCCCGAAACCAGCACGATAAGTGTTTCGCCTGCCTGCAGTTCTTGCACCCGCTGCAGAATTTCAATTGCCCCGTCCATGCCTGCTTGATCGGGCACCGGGTGTCCTGCCTCAACGATGCGGATCGCTTGGGTTGGCGCCCCATGCCCATAACGCGTTAAAACGAGCCCCTCGAGTTGAGCCTTTGGCCAGCTGGAGGCGGCATATGCCTCTAAGGCGCTTGCCATTGCAGCACTTGCCTTACCTGCGCCCACTACCAAGCAGCGGCCTTGTGGCTCTGTCCCAGCAGGAAAAATTTGCTGCAAACAATTAGCCATAATATGGCGTGGTTCTGCTAGCTGTAAGGCAGCCGCAAAGGCTTGCTGCAAAATCGCTGGGGTATTAGGACTCATTTACCAATTCTAAACAATGACTAGCTGCTGTGCTAAGTTAGCGATCAGTCACGGTATTTTCACTGCGCTCTTGCATTTGCCACATTTCTGCATATTTGCCGTTGAACTCCACTAATTCAAGATGCGTGCCGCGCTCAATAATCCGTCCTTGATCCATTACTAAAATTTGATCGGCATGTACGATAGTAGAAAGACGATGCGCAATAATTAAAGTTGTACGATTGCGCGCTAAACCTAACATTTCTTCTTGAAGGGCGCGCTCAGTTTTAGAGTCAAGTGCCGACGTTGCTTCATCGAATAGCAACATGGCTGGCTGTTTGAGTAAGGTACGTGCAATAGCAACGCGTTGTTTTTCACCGCCGGATAACTTTAAACCACGCTCGCCAACCTGAGTTTTGAAACCATCAGGCAAACGTTCGATTAAGCTATCAATTTGCGCGGCGCGCGCCGCATCACGAACCTCAGCAATACTCGCATCAGGCCTGCCATAGGCAATGTTGTAGGCAATGGTGTCATTAAATAAAACAGTATCTTGCGGCACGATACCAATGGCTTTCCGTAAACTAGTTTGCTGTACTAATTGAATATTTTGGTCATCAATTAAAATTTTTCCGGCCTGCACATCATAGAAACGAAATAACAACCGTGCAATCGTACTTTTACCAGCGCCACTTTGGCCAACAATTGCCGTGATGGTACCTGCAGGAATAGTAAAGCTTACATCATGCAAAATTTCTCGCCGCGGCTCATAACTAAATGAAACATGTTCAAATTCGACTGTTGGACCGGTAGCATAGTTATTGATTACAAGTGGTTTCGCGCCTGGAATATCGGCAATTTCTTTTTCGGTATCCAGTAAAGAAAACATGCGATCCATATCCGTGAGCGCTTGTTTAATTTCACGATAAATAACCCCCAAGAAATTCAGCGGTATATAGAGCTGAATCATCAAGGTATTAACTAAAACTAAATCGCCTAAAGTCATCGTGCCATCAATAACGCCTAATGTCGCCCGCCATAAGATAAGCACTAAGCCAACGCCAATAATGCTTTGTTGCCCTAAGTTAAGTAGGGCTAACGATTTTTGCGATTGAATTGCTGCAGTTTGATAACGCAATAGATTTTCATCGTAACGTTGCGCCTCAAAGCGCTCATTACCAAAATATTTAACGGTTTCAAAATTGAGTAGTGAATCAATGGCTTTCTGATTGGCACGCGAATCCATTTTATTCATCGTGCGGCGAAATTGGGTACGCCATTCGGTAACCAAAACAGTAAAACTAATATATAAAACGAGCGCCACTAAGGTGATTGCGGCAAACCAATAGTTATAGCTATATGCAAAATATCCTAGCACCAAAGCAAACTCAATCAGGGTCGGCAAAATACTGTACAAGGAATAAGAAATTAACGATTGAATACCGCGCGTACCGCGCTCAATATCGCGACTCACCCCTCCAGTTTGTCTAGCCAAATGAAAGCTTAAAGCTAACCCATGCAAGTGCTCAAAGACCTGTAAGGCCACTTTACGAACGGCATTTTGGGTTACCCGGGCGAATAATCCCTCGCGGAGCTCATTAAATAAGGCTGCCGAAAACCGCAATAAACCATAAGCAATAATTAATGCTAGTGGAACTACCAAGAGAGCCTCGGGGGTACTAATCTTGATATTCAGTGTATCGATTAAGCTTTTCATCAAAATCGGAATGCCGAGGTTGGCAAACTTGGCGGCAACCATACACAGCAACGCTAAAATAACGCGGGTCTTATGCTCTAAAAGATAAGGCAATAAATCCCGGATGGCACGCCAATCACTGCGCTTTGTACTTGCATCCTTTGCTACAACTGGGGGCGTATCCCCATGATGGTGAGATGCTGGTCTCATCCGCTTATCTTTACCAAAGTTAGCCGGCTTACTCGCATCGAATGGTTTCGTTGCTCAAATTGGCGCCTGCTTGAATAAGGTCTCAATTGCCAAACGATTGCTTTCTGAAAAACATTTAGACGCTGCTAATTCCGGCAGTAACCATTCGTAGGCAATGTGCTCCTGGGGCGCCAGAGTAATTCTGCAATCTTGGGGTACCAAAAGCGAAAACCAATGCTCGCTATTTTTTGTGACTCCAGCAGCATAACGATGCCGCCATTGTGGATAAATTTCATATTCAACTTGGTGATGCATATCTTGTAATGCCGTCGGGTTCAACGCTGCCACTTGAATTCCTGTCTCTTCAAACACTTCACGTTCTGCTGCAGCTCTTAGTGACTCATTCAGATCATCGAGACTGCCAGTTACCGACTGCCAAAAATTGTGACGATCGGCGCGCTCAATTAGTAAAACATCGCCACTGGTATTGTAAATAACTACCAATACTGAAATTGGTATTTTCAAATTAACCTGCTGGGCTTACCTGGCGTAAGCGAATATGTAATTCACGTAATTGACGCTCATCAACACTACTAGGCGCCTGAGTAAGCAAGCATTGAGCCCGTTGAGTTTTAGGGAAAGCAATAACATCCCGAATCGATTCCGCGCCAGTCATCATCGTAACAATGCGATCGAGGCCGAATGCAATACCACCATGGGGTGGCGCTCCATACTGTAGAGCATCAAGCAAGAAACCAAACTTCGACTGGGCTTCTTCAGGGCCAATTTTTAAGGCACGAAAAACTTGACTTTGTACTGCCTCTTGGTGAATACGCACTGAACCACCACCAATTTCACTGCCATTTAAAACCATGTCATAGGCTTTTGCGAGGCATTGGCCTGGATTACTGTCGAGGAGTGCAAGATGCTCATCTTTAGGGCTAGTAAATGGGTGATGACAAGCAACCCACCGAGCATCACCTTCATCGTAGTCGAACATAGGGAAGTCAACTATCCAGAGCGGCTGCCAGCCAGCGGCAAATAAACCGTGCTCTTTACCCCAAGCAGAGTGGCCAATGCGTAAACGCAAATTACCAATAGCATCATTTACTATTTTGGCTTTATCAGCACCAAAGAAAATGATGTCGCCATCTTGTGCATTGGTACGACTTAAAATTTCGTTAATTGCGGCATCATGTAAATTTTTTACAATCGGAGACTGTAGGCCATTGCGACCTTCCGCGCGTGAGTTCACTTTAATCCACGCCAAACCTTTGGCCCCATAAATGCTGACAAATTGGGTGTAATCGTCAATTTCACTCCGACTTATTTGCGCTCCACCTGGCACGCATAAAGCGACAACGCGACCATCTGCTTGGTTGGCGGCACCAGAAAATACCTTGAAATCGACGTCTTTCATGACATCTGTCAGCTCGGTAAATTCCAGCGCAATTCGTAAATCAGGCTTATCTGAACCATACCGAGCCATTCCCTCGGCATAGGGCATGACGGGAAATGGCTTAGGTAGCTCAACTTGCATGACAATTTTGAAAATATGACGAATCATATTTTCAAATAAATCGCGAATTTCTAATTCATTTAAAAACGCAGTTTCGCAATCAATTTGGGTGAATTCGGGTTGGCGATCAGCGCGTAAATCTTCATCCCGAAAACATTTAGTAATTTGATAATAGCGATCAAAGCCTGCGACCATCAGTAATTGTTTAAATAACTGGGGAGATTGCGGTAAAGCAAAAAATTGCCCATCATGCACCCGTGACGGTACCAAATAATCGCGTGCGCCTTCAGGCGTGCTCTTGGTCAGCATGGGGGTTTCAATATCAATAAAACCCGCCGCATCAAGATAACGCCGTGTTTCCATTGCGACTTGGTAACGTAAACGTAAATTCTTTTGCATCTGCGGACGACGTAAATCTAAAACACGGTGAGTTAAACGGGTGGTTTCAGAAAGATTTTCATCGTCCAACAAAAAAGGTGGCGTGACAGAGGCGTTCAAAATAAGCAATTGATGACAAAGTACTTCAACTTTACCGCTGGCCAAATCGAGATTTTCAGTACCGGCAGGTCGCGCGCGAACCATGCCAATAATTTGTATACAAAACTCATTGCGCACCTGCTCCGCCAGCTTAAACATGTCTGGCCTATCAGGGTCGCAAACGACCTGCACAAAACCTTGGTGGTCTCTTAAATCAATAAAAATGACCCCTCCATGATCGCGGCGGCGATTTACCCAGCCAGCCAATGTCACTTCTTGGCCGATGAGCGCATCGGTAACTTGTCCGCAGGTGTGGCTTCGCATCGACATACTTATTTCCTATGAATCAGAAGACTTTGAAAGCTGTGCGGTAGTTAAGCCACTGGCAGCAGAAATTGGCGATACGGTACCCATTGAAACGATATATTTCAATGCCTCTTCAACATTCATTTCTAATTCGATAACCTCACTACGTGGGATGATCATAAAAAAACCAGAGGTTGGGTTGGGGGTTGTAGGTAAAAATACGTTGACATAATCTCCACCTAATTTTTGTTGAATCTCTTCTGTTGGGGAACCGATTTGGAATGCGACCGCCCAAGAATTAGGGTGGGGATAACGGATCAACAATGCCTTACGAAATGCTTGTCCGCTCCCCGAAAATAGCGTAGAGGAAACTTGTTTCACACTCGGATAAATGGAGCGCACAATAGGAATGCGGGTCATTTGCTTATCCCAAAACCGCACCCACCATTGACCTGCGAAACTAATCGCCAAGAGGCCAGTGAAAATAATGACCAATATCACGATGAGCACACCAACTCCTGGTAAAGCACGGAAATGTTCGAGATCTGCGGTAAATTGGCGGGGGAAAACTGCAATAATCACGTGCATGACTGAGCCAAAAACGCCGTCTAGCAGGCCTAGGCCCCACGTGATTACCCAAACGGTAACCGCAATAGGTACCCACACCAATATTCCAGCTATAAAGTATTTTTTCATCTGATTAATATGCCCGACCGATGATTTTAACGGTTTGGGCGCAGCAGTGGGAGATTAATGGATCTGCAGAGCGATGAGGAATGCTCCGGCCAGAAATCCACCCAAGAAAAGCAAGGCGCCGGCAAGCAAGCGGCGGGTACGACGCTGTTCGTCGAGTAGGGTTTTGAGAACTTCAAGCTCTACATTGCGATCTTGGTGTTGGCGCTGCGCCAGGCTCTCGGCTAACAAGCGGGGCAAAGTTGGCAATAATTTTGCCCAACCCGGAACTTCTTCCTTGAGGCCCTCGAGGAAACCCCGCCATCCCAGTTGCTGACTAACCCATTTTTCTAAAATCGGTTTAGCTGTTTTCCATAAATCAAGGTCTGGATCCAGCTGCCGGCCCAAGCCTTCAACATTTAATAAGGTTTTTTGTAAAAGTGTTAACTGGGGTTGAATTTCAACTTTAAAGCGCCGCGATGTTTGAAATAAGCGCATCAACACAATACCTAAAGAAATTTCTTTGAGGGGTCGATCAAAATAAGGTTCACATACTGCTCGCACAGCACCTTCTAAATCTTCAATCCGGGTATCGCTTGGCACCCAGCCTGATTCAACATGCAGCTCTGCTACACGGCGATAATCGCGATTAAAAAAGGCTAAAAAGTTTTGCGCTAAATAATTTTTATCAAATTGGCTTAAGGTACCGACAATACCAAAATCAAGTGAAATATAACGACCGAATGTTTCGGGCTCAAGACTAATTAGTATGTTGCCTGGATGCATATCGGCATGGAAAAAACCATATTGAAATACCTGAGTAAAAAATATTTCAACACCATCGACTGCTAATTTTTTAAAATCGACCCCAGCAGCACGTAACTCGTCCATTCTGCCAATCGAAATCCCATGCATGCGCTCCATCACAATGACATTGGTGTGACAGAGATCCCAAACCATTTCAGGAATCATTAACTTATCAGAATTCGCGAAATAGCGGCGTAATTGACTCGCGTTTGCTGCTTCGCGCATGAGGTCTAGCTCATCATGTAGATAAGTATCAAACTCAGCAACTACCTCGCGCGGCTTTAAACGTCGACCATCCTCTGAAGCCCGCTCAATCAGCTTAGCAAGGTCATACATTAAAGCAATATCGCCTTCAATGATGGGTAATATTTCTGGTCGCAATACCTTAACTGCGACTAAATAATCGCGCCATTCGGGATGCTGTTCATTGCCGCGCAATACGCCGTAATGTACTTGTGCCACAGATGCACTAGCCACGGGAGTTGCATCAAAGCTAATGAAGACTTCTTCAATCGGACACCCTAAAGCCAATTCAATAATTTCACGCGATTTAGCGTTAGAGAATGGGGGAACCTGATCTTGTAATTTCGCTAATTCATCGGCAATATCTTCAGGCAAGAGATCGCGGCGTGTAGAAAGTACTTGACCAAATTTTACAAAAATAGGGCCCAGTGCTTCGAGAGTTAAACGGATGCGTGCGCCTCGCGGCAAAGCATTAGGCGAGAACCAACATACAACACTCAACAAAGAACGACGTAGGCCGGGTTTAAGGCTATCGCGTAGGAGCGGTAATAAGCCAAAGCGCCAAGCGGTGAAAAATATTTTACTGATACGGACAATGCGGCTCACTATCTACGCAGCTCCCTGCTGTAAACGTTGAATCCGTTTTTCTAACCGTTCGAGTGCATCGCGAGTTTCATTGACAGCAGACTTATGTAGCGCAAAATCAGCTTGCTTGATGAGCACCTGCTTTTCCTCGCTGAGATACTCAACTACGTTCCCCATTAAATCACGCCGAGCAGATTGCCCAGCCGCATGTAAACGCTTTGCCTGCTTCACCAAAAAATGGGCCGGCGCATCACCAATGAAGCGGGCTAAATCTTCTTCATATTCCCAGCGTAATTGACCGGCTAGGCGCCCAATGAGTTGCGCTAAGTCAGCATCACCAGTTATTTTGACGGCTTTAAAGGCTTTTTCACGTAGCTCGCCCTGTGTGGCAAGCACCTCTGCTAAAACGCTAGGGGAAATACTTAAAGTTAAATTGCAATTATCTAAGTCAACAGTTGCATCGAGTGCCTGAACATAACCCGTATCGTCAATCATGAAAGCCACCTGCGTCACCGGTAAGCGCAACTTAATTTGCTTACCGGCATGGCGCATTAATTCGGCACGAGCCCACGACTCTTTGCTGAGTACGTGGTTAATTGCTCTGGATAGGGCTTTAGCGCTCCAAACTGAAGGCCTAAAAGCCCACTTATCCATGATTAAATAACTTGCTGAATACCCGCCAAGACCCAACCACCCGGGCCTTCTACCGGCTTCGATAAATTCCAAATTTCAGAAAATGAATTTGCCGGAGCACCAACTTGTTCACGAATTAAACCTGAAAATTGCACACTGCATAAATAGCTACCAGCGGTAGTTTCCATACCCAAGAGACGTGCCTCTAAAGTAACTACGTCGGTTTGGTTTGAGGCTTCAAAACGGGCTTGTAAATCTTGTTGCAGGGTGGCATACATTTCTGGCGTAGCAAATTCTTGTAAAGAATGTAAATCGCCAATATCCCAGGCTTTTTGCAATTTAATAAAGTATTGTTTGGCGTTTTCCAAGAAACTGTATTCATCAAAACCGGGGGGCACCTCTAGGGGAGCCTCTACAACTGGTGCGCTTGCCATAGGCGCAAAAGTGGGCTCTTGTTGGCGGGGAGTGGCGCCATAACTAGCGCGTTGCATACCGCCGTCGACAGGAGCGGGATTGGCTTTAGAAAAGGCGGGCACAAAGCGACGCAGAATAAACAGTGCCACCATGCCAATTAAAAAGGCAATTAATACGCCGGTAATTAAGGAGGCAATTCCAGAGCCCATCTCGCCCATACCTAAATGAGAAAATAAATAGCCTAGACCAAGTCCGGCCGCTAAACCACCTAAGATTCCGCCAAATCCGCCGAAACGACTAGGCGTAGCTGCGGGTGCGGCAGCTGGAGTTGGTGCCGGTGCGGCTTGTGGTGGCTTGGCTGCTGGTGCTGGGGTAGCTTGGCGCTGCATCGGTGCGCTCGGGGTTCGTCCGCTACTTTTGCCACCACCCAGACGGGCTGCATCAACTTGCCCAATGAACGCAAAGAGTAAAACTAAACTACCAAAAATCAACTTTAGATTTAGCATTTTCATGTTAATTTCTCCTTTAATAAGCAAGGGGTTTTAGTATTTCACCCCGATATGTAATGCAACAATACCGCCGCTAAACCGATGTGTTTCCACCGCATCGAAACCCAAGCCCAACATCATGCTCTTTAAGGTATTTGCATCGGGATGCATGCGAATAGATTCGGCTAAATATCGGTAACTAGCGGCATCTTTGGCAATTTTCTCTCCCAACCACGGCAAGACCCTGAAAGAATAAGCATCATACAACGGTTGTAAGAAACGATCAGGCTGTGAAAATTCTAGCACTAGCACCTTCCCCCCCGGCCTAATAACCCTGAGCATTTCACTTAGGGCTACTTCTTTGTGGGTCATATTACGCAAACCAAAGGCCACGCTGAGTACGTCAAAATAATTGTTCGGAAACGGAATTGCTTCAGCATCAAATTGGACGCAGGGCAGCGTTAAACCTTGATCAAGCAGCCGATCGCGTCCCGCACCCAACATTGAGGCATTAATATCACTAAGCCAAACTTCAGCCGTGGCATTATTTCCCCAGCCTGCAGCGCGGGCAAAGGCGGCGGCCAAATCTCCGGTGCCCCCAGCGATATCCAAAACAACTTGTCCCGGCTTCACTTGCGCACACGCAATTGCCCATTTTTTCCACACACGATGCAAACCAAATGACATAAAGTCATTCATCAGGTCGTATTTATTCGCAACGGAATGAAACACCTGGGCAACCTTCGTCGCTTTTTCGGCTTCCTCAACATCCTCAAAACCAAAGTGGGTTTTTGTCATGGCTTGGCAGTTAAAAAGTTAACATCGTTGTTAATAAGGTTATTAGTGCTTAGGTATTAACTAATGGCTACAACTATGGCCTTTTTGACCCATTGGGGCATCTCGGTCAACACCCGCATTGGCTAATTTTTGCAAATGTTCTGTCCATAAGGCATCTTGATTCTCGGCCAAATGAAAGAGGAAATCCCACGCATATAAACCAGAATCGTGACCATCGGAAAAAGTAAATTTGAGAGCGTAATGGCCAACCGGCTCAATATTGCTAATGGATACCGCCCGCTTGCCCGTTTGCAGCGTTTCCTGCCCAGGACCATGGCCCCGCACTTCCGCAGAGGGTGATAAGACCCGCAAAAACTCGAATGGCAAACGATAGGTCTTGCCGTTTTCATAGGCGAGCTCTAATACCTTCGATTGCTGATGCAACACCACATTTGTTGGAATCATTAAACCAATACCCTTTCAATACCGCCCAGATTAGCTTTCGTCACGTAGTCTTGCATCCAATTGTGCCCTAACAAACGTTCAGCCATCTCCACCACAATGTAATCCGCTTTGGTATCACTGTCTGCATCAAACCGCGATAACCCCTGTAAGCAAGAGGGGCAACTGGTTAAAACCTTAACGGTGCCAGCGAAATTCTCCTGCAGAGCCTTGGCGCCCTTTTCCATCTCGATTTGCTTGCGAAACCGCACTTGCGTAGCAATATCAGGACGGGTAATGGCCAAGGTGCCCGATTCGCCGCAACAACGCTCATTTTTCTGAATTAACTCGCCACCTTCCGTTTGAATTAATTCATTGACGGTCTTTAATGGATCTTGTAGCTTCATCGGCGAATGGCAGGGGTCGTGATACATATACTTAACGCCAGTCACCCCCGTTAAATGCACGCCTTTTTCTAACAAATATTCATGAATATCAATAATGCGACAGCCTGGAAAGATTGAGTCGAATTGATAGCCCGCTAATTGGTCATAACAAGTGCCACAGGAAACAACTACAGTTTTGATGTCTAAATAATTTAAGGTGTTGGCCACCCGATGAAATAAAACACGGTTATCAGTAATCATTTGATCAGCGCGCGCAAAGTCACCATTGCCTCTTTGTGGGTAGCCACAACATAAATAGCCAGGAGGCAAAACGGTTTGTACTCCAACATTCCATAACATGGCCTGGGTCGCTAAGCCAACTTGGGAAAAGAGTCGTTCTGATCCGCAGCCTGGAAAATAAAATACCGCTTCAGTGTCTGCAGTGGTCGTTACGGGATCACGAATAATCGGCACGTAATTAGCATCTTCAATATCTAGCAAAGCACGCGCAGTTTTCTTGGGTAAATTTCCCGGCATTTTTTTATTAACAAAGAAAATAATCTGCTCTTTAATGGCTGGCTTGCCAAGTGTTGCAGGTGGATGCTGGGTTTGCTTACGAGCCCATTTGCTAAGAATCGTATTGCCAATACGCTGTAAACGATAACCCCACTCGATCATACTTTTACGGGCTAAGCGAATAGTCTCGGGATCGGTTGCATTGAGAAAAAACATCGATGCAGTAGTGCCTGCATTAAAACGCTGTTGCCCCATCTTACGCAGTAAGTTACGCATATTCATGGTCACATTGCCGAAATCGATTTTCACGGGACAGGGGGTTAAACATTTATGACAGACCGTGCAATGCGCAGCAACATCGTCAAACATGTCCCAATGGCGAATAGAAATACCGCGGCGCGTTTGCTCTTCGTATAAAAAAGCTTCAATTAATAATGACGTTGCCAAAATTTTATCGCGAGGACTATAAAACAAATTGGCCCGCGGTACATGTGTCGCACACACAGGTTTACATTTTCCGCAACGTAAGCAATCTTTAATACTGTCAGCAATTGCACCAATATCACTTTGCTGCATGATGATAGATTCATGCCCCATCAATCCAAAGCTAGGGGTATAGGCCTTAGTTAAATCGGCATGGGGCATTAATTTCCCTTTGTTGAAATGCCCATTGGGATCGACCGTATTTTTGTAGGCACGAAAGTCCTGCAGCTCTTCATCAGTGAGATATTCAAGCTTGGTAATGCCAATGCCATGCTCACCAGAGATGACCCCATCTAAAGATCGGGCTAAGGCCATAATGCGAGCTACCGCATGATGGCCATCTTGCAACATCTCATAATCATCGGAGTTGACTGGAATATTCGTGTGTACATTACCATCGCCTGCATGCATATGTAGGGCAATAAAAACCCGCTTACGCAAAATGCGTTGATGAATAACAATAATTTCTTGTCTAATTGATTCAAATGCCAGCCCGCTAAAAATAGTCTCTAGTTCGGCCTTAACTTCCGTTTTCCACGAGGCACGTAGTTGATAGGTTTGCAATTGCGGAAAATATGTTTCGATCTCGCTCAACCATAAAGCCCAACGTGTTCGAACGCTAGTAATTAAATCGCTGGCTTGCTGCAGACGATCGCCGAACAATTCTGCGCTAGGGATTGTAAATTCATCCTCTTCTTTGCCTAAGGGTAAATTTTCTTTTTTTATAAAGTGCTCTAAAGCATCAAGTAATTGCAGTTTATTTTTGAGCGAAAGCTCGATATTTAGACGCTCAATACCATCGGTATATTCGCCCATACGCGGCAGGGGAATTACCACATCCTCATTAATCTTGAACGCATTGGTATGGCGCGCAATAGCTGCAGTACGGGCGCGATCAAGCCAAAACTTTTTCCGGGCCTCAGGGCTAACCGCAATAAACCCTTCGCCTACTCGTAAATTAGCCATACGCACGACTTCACTAGTAGCGGCAGCCACTGCAACTTCATCATTACCCGCAATATCGCCGATTAAAACCATCTTTGGCAAGCCATGGCGTTTAGACTTTGTCGCGTAACCAACCGCTTTTAAATACCGATCATCGAGGTGTTCTAAGCCAGCCAAAATGGGTCCGCCCTGACGACTTAGCTGATCAATATAGGCTTTAATTTCAACAATACTAGGAATTGCTTCACGGGCAGGTCCAAAAAACTCTAGACAAACCGTCCGCATAAATCGGGGCATTTGATGCAGTATCCAGGTAGCGCTGGTAATTAAACCATCACAACCCTCTTTCTGGATGCCTGGTAGGCCCGCTAAAAACTTATCGGTTACATCTTTGCCCAGTCCGGTCTTACGAAACCGTTTACCAGCAACTTCTAGTATTTCACTGCGCAGAATTTTTTTGCCTGGAGCGTGAGCTCCATCTGACCAGGTCAGCTCAAACCGAGCTAACTCAACCTCATGAATTTTGCCCAGATTATGATCTAGGCGTGTCACTTCAAGCCAATTACCTTGTGGATCTACCATACGCCAGCTGGCTAAATTATCTAATGCTGTACCCCAGAGCACTGCCTTTTTTCCGCCAGCATTCATGGCAATATTACCGCCAATACAACTAGCGTCAGCGGAAGTTGGATCAACTGCAAATACCAAGCCAGCCTGCTCTGCTGCATCTGCTACTCGACGGGTGATTACTCCAGCACCAGTAAAGATAGTTGGGGTTGAAGTACTGAGCCCAGGTAAGTTTGCTGAATTAACTAAGCCAATCTGCTCTAACTTTTCAGTGTTGATAACTGCAGACATGGCATACAACGGTATTGCCCCGCCGGTATAGCCAGTGCCGCCCCCACGGGGAATAATGGTCAGGCCTAGTTCAATACACGCTTTGACTAAATTGGGAATTTCCGCTTCTGTATCGGGCTTGAGCACCACGAATGGGTATTCAACGCGCCAATCGGTAGCGTCGGTCACGTGTGCGACCCGCGAGATGCCATCAAAAGTAATATTGTCATTAGCTGTAAACCGACTAAATATTTTTTGTGCTTTTTTGCGCAGTAAGGCAACAGCAGTAAATTCAGCTTCAAAACGCTCAACTGCTCCCCGCGCTGCATTTAACAAAATATTAACTTGCGCGGCCGAATCGGTAGTCACGCGTTTTTCAACTTCGCCTAAGCGATGCCATAAGGCATCGATTAACATTTGCCGCCGTTTAGCGTTATCCAATAAATCATCTTGCAGAAACGGGTTGCGTTGTACAACCCAAATATCGCCCAACACTTCAAACAACATTCGGGCTGAGCGTCCCGTGCGCCGACTTGCGCGTAATTCTGTTAACGCCTGCCAAGCTGTCTCACCCAAAAGACGGATGACGACCTCCCGATCGGAAAACGAAGTGTAGTTATAGGGAATTTCGCGCAAACGGGGTAAATCCGTTTCAGCATCGAATAACTGATTAAGTCCGAGGGGAGCATTCATGGCACAGACTTTAATAAATGATTATTTTAATTGAGCAAGGGCCCATCCTGATATTATTTTGCGAAAAGTAGTAACCCCTTCCAAAATAAGGGCTTAAGACCCATCCGTGGTACGCTCATTAGATGGCAACCAACTACCTAAAAAAAATTCTCGCCGCCAAGGTCTATGATGTCGCTCGCGAAACTGAGCTCGATTTCGCACCCCAGCTATCGCAACGCCTAGGAAACCGAGTTTTACTGAAACGCGAAGATAACCAAAGCGTTTTTTCCTTTAAATTACGCGGGGCCTACAACAAAATGGCCCATTTACCCCCTGCTGCACTAAAACGGGGGGTGATTGCTGCTTCAGCTGGCAATCATGCCCAAGGCGTGGCTTTAGCTGCCGCCAAAATGAAATGCAAGGCCGTGATTGTGATGCCCATCACCACGCCAAAAGTTAAGATTGATGCCGTTAAAGCCCATGGTAAATCCTGGGTTGAATTGATTTTATATGGCGACTCATACAGCGACGCTTATGCTCATGCACAGTTGCTAGAAAAAAAACGTGGCCTTACTTTTGTTCATCCTTTTGATGATCCCGATGTGATTGCAGGTCAAGGCACAATTGCCCAAGAAATTTTTCAACAATACGAAGAGCCAATTGAGGCGATTTTTGTTGCCATTGGTGGCGGTGGTTTGATATCAGGAATCGGGGAATACACCAAGGCTGTGCACCCAAAGACAAAAATTATCGGCGTACAGGCACAAGATTCAGATGCGATGAAACGCTCACTAAAAGCCGGCAAGCGCGTGGAATTAAAAGAGGTTGG
>JBAXGQ010000006.1:0-47138 GCA_037139315.1 Burkholderiaceae bacterium | reverse complement strand
GCCCATAAATTCGTTACTGAAAATTCTGCCGGACCACTAATCACCGTTTCAATTTCAAAACCGAGCGCTTTTAAACGAGCAGCGATAACTGCCTGACAACCGCCATCAGCTGGCGTAATCGAGTGGCAAGCAATGAGCTCGGCAGTTAAATCAGCGGTGGCTGAATGGGTAGCTAAAGGCATGCTTAGTCGCGTAATAACTCATTAATAGCGGTTTTGGCCCGCGTTTGCGCATCGACTTTTTTAACAATAATGGCCGCATAGAGGCTATATTTGCCATCACTTGAAGGCAGCGAGCCTGGCACCACAACCGAGCCTGCTGGTACGCGACCATAATGGACTTCACCAGTATCACGATCATAAATTTTGGTACTTTGGCCAAGGTATACACCCATGGAGAGAACGCTATTTTCTTCAACGATGACACCCTCAACGATTTCAGAGCGGGCGCCGATAAAGCAGTTATCTTCAATAATGACGGGTCCGGCTTGAATGGGCTCGAGTACTCCGCCAATACCAACGCCACCAGAAAGATGGACATTTTTACCAATTTGGGCGCATGAGCCTACGGTGGCCCAGGTATCGACCATCGTACCTTCATCCACATAGGCGCCAATGTTGACGTAGGAGGGCATGAGAACCACATTTTTGCCAATGTAACAGCCTCGTCTGGCCATTGCAGGAGGGACAACGCGATAGCCGCCAGCGGCAAAATCGGCGGCCGTAAAGTTTTCGAACTTGCTAGGTACTTTATCGTAAAACTGGGTATACCCTCCAGCCCCCATGGGCTTGTTATCTTCGAGGCGAAACGAGAGTAAAACGGCCTTTTTAACCCACTGATTGACCTCCCATTGGCCAACCCCTTTTTTTTCAGCTACCCGAATATGGCCGGTATTGAGTCCTCCCAGAACCGCGTTTACAGCCTTGCGAATATCGTCTGAAACGTCTTGAATAGACAGGTTGGCACGGTTTTCCCATGCTTGTTCGATGATGCTTTGTGGTGATTGGCTCATGCTTTTTAGTTAACTATCAGATTGTTAAGGGGTTTTGATCCCGAAGGAGGAATTATCATTATATCGGTGGGTTAAAAGTGGGTATCACTGCCTCTAACTTGCTATCATCTTCCACAGTGCAGTTTGTCATTAAATTGTCTTTTTAAACCCTTTTTCTTTGCAAAGCTTGCCGTGCAACTCAAATCAATCAAACTCTCCGGTTTTAAATCATTCGTTGACCCAACCCATTTTGAATTGCCTGGTCAATTGATTGGTGTGGTGGGCCCAAATGGTTGTGGCAAGTCCAACATTATTGATGCGGTACGCTGGGTTTTGGGCGAGTCACGTGCTAGTGAGTTGCGTGGCGAATCGATGCAAGATGTGATTTTTAATGGTTCTGGTTTACGCAAACCATCGGGTCGCGCCAGTGTGGAATTAATTTTTGATAATGCCGATGGGCGCGCGCAAGGACAGTGGAGTAGTTTTGGTGAGCTCTCAGTAAAACGGGTGTTAACTCGTGATGGGAACTCTAGTTACTATATTAATAATCAAGTGGTGCGCCGCAAAGATGTGCAAGATATTTTTTTGGGGACAGGCATGGGACCGCGTGGTTATGCCATTATTGGACAGGGTACGATTTCTCGAATTTTAGAATCTAAACCAGAAGAGTTGCGGATTTTTTTAGAAGAGGCTGCGGGTGTTTCAAAATACAAAGAGCGGCGCAAAGAGACTGCTGCGCGTTTAGAGGACACCCAAGAAAATTTAGTGCGCGTGCAAGATATTTTACGCGAGCTAGATTTGCAACTAACCCGCTTAGAGAACCAGGCTACGGTTGCCGAGCGTCATAATCAATTACAAACCGAAATGAAAGCGCAGCAGCAGTTACTTTGGTTTGTACGTCAAACAGAAGCCGGCAAAGAACAAGAACGCTATGCTAATTCAATTCGTGATTCGCAGGTGCAATTAGAAGAGCAAACAGCAAAGTTACGGCACGCCGAAACCGAACTAGAAACCATGCGTACTCGCCAGTACGCCTTACAAGATAAAGTCTCTTTAGCCCAAGGGGATTTATATCAAACCAACTCAGATGTAAGCCAAGTTGAGTCACAAATTAAATACGTACAGGAATCTCGCTTACGCTTACAACAACAAACACAAGACCTACAAGCGCAACTACTGCGTTGGACCACACAAGAAACCGATGCCGCCCAAGCCCAACGTAGTGCCGAGCATGAATTAAGTGCCGCCTCTGAACATGAACAAGTGATGTCGGGTGACTTAGATGATTTGCAGACAGACGCGCCCCTTAAAGAAACTGCGTTTCAAGATGCCACAAAAAGCGTTGATGAACTGCGCGTGGCTTTAGCTACTGTCGATCAGCGCTTGGCGAGTTTAGGCGAACGCATCAAGGCAGTAGCTGAGCAAATGGAAGATGCAAAAGGCCGCGAAGCGCGTTTAATAACTGAGTTGCAAGGCTTGCGGCAGCCTGATGCAGAAGCCTTAAAAATGGCCCTCGATCGTTATGCAGTTGCAGCGCGCAAGGTGGAAGAGAGCAAAACACAGGCGGCAGAAACGCAGGCGCGCGTACCCACTACAGATGCAGCGCGTCAAGCTGCCATGGAAGAAATTCAAACGGCAAATCAAGATCTAGCGCAAACCGAAGCCAAATTAACCGCCTTAACAGCGCTGCAAGCGAGTGTGCAAGCACAAGGAAAAATTGGTCCTTGGCTAGAAAGTAAAGGCTTAAAAGAGAGCAAGCGTCTTTGGCAAGACATTAAAGTTGAAAAGGGGTGGGAGCCAGCACTGGAATCGGTGTTACGCGAACGACTCGCCGCCTTAACCGGTAAGGATATTAAAGCTGCGCTGATATTAGCTAAAGACGCCCCCCCAAGTCGTTTAGCAATTTTATTAACTGAGGGCTTAAAGGCTCTTACGCCGAATGTACCAACAGGCTTTACTCCACTTTTATCGCGGGTTCAAAGTGCAGCTGGTTCAAGTATTCAAATCGTCTTACAAGAATGGTTAATGAATGTTTTTATTGCCGATAGCTTGGATGATGCTTTGCAGCGGCGTGAAAAATTACCGCTTGGCGCAGCCTTCGTTACAGCACAAGGTCATCTAGTCACCCGCGTAGGCGTGCAATTGTATGCAGCTGATTCGGAGCAGGCAGGAATGTTAGCCCGCGCCCAAGAGATGGAAGGGCTAGAAAAACAATTACGCGCGCAACGCCTCATGCAAAGCGAGTTACAAGGTGCATTAGATCAATGCACTGCAAATTATCAAGCTGCTTTACAAGCAGCTGAGCGCGCTCGACTCAATGCTGAGGAAGCCGTGCAAACAGCCCATGGTTTTGAAGTTGAGCAAATGCAGTTAAGTCAAGCTGAAGAGCAATATACCTTGCGGGCGACACAAATTAACGCTGAACTAGCTGAATTAAGACAGCAAATTGAGCAAAACAATTTGCATGCAGAACAAGCCAGAAATGACTTTTCTCAAGCCGAGCAAACGCAATCGAGTACGCAGACGCAATTGACGGCCGCTCACCAGCAATGCGAGTCGGCTACGCAGGCCCGTGACCAATTGCGTGAAGCTTTACGTACCGCCGAAATGGCGGCACAAGAGGCTGCTTTTACAACCCGCTCTTTGCAGCAACGGATTACCGATTTGCAGCGCGACCAAACAACTGCGCGCACCCAAATTATGGAAATTCAGGATAAATTTGCCGCAGCAGAAACCGAGTTAGCAGGTTTAAGTGATGAAGAGGCTCAGGATAAGTTACAAACGTTACTGGTTACACGCAGTGATCGAGAAACTGCCTTAGCAAATGCGCGCACTGAACAAGATGCATTACTACACGAGTTGCGTGAAGCCGATGAAGCGCGTATGTTAGTTGAGCGTACCCTCCAACCATTACGCGATAAGGCTACCGACTTACAATTACGTGAGCAAGCGGCGCGCCTCAATTATGAGCAATTTGCCACTTTACTATTAGAGGCTGAAGCTGATATCGCGAGTCTTGAAGTGCGCTTTAGTGCCGACTTAAAAGTCAGCAGCTTACAAGGTGATGTGACTCGCCTGAATAATGAAATTCAATCATTGGGGCCTGTCAATATGACCGCGCTTGATGAGCTACATAGTTCGCGTGAGCGTAAATCCTTCCTTGATGCCCAATCGGCTGATTTGAACGAGGCGATGCAAACCTTAACCGATGCAATTGCGAAAATTGATGCCGAAACCCGCGACTTATTACAAGGTACATTTGATCAGGTGAATGCGCACTTTGGCCGTTTATTCCCCGAGCTCTTTGGTGGCGGTCATGCCGAGTTAGTGATGACGGGTGAAGAGATTCTAGATTCTGGCGTGAACGTGATGGCACAACCACCAGGCAAGAAAAATAGTTCAATTCACCTTTTATCGGGCGGAGAAAAAGCCCTAACCGCGATTGCGTTAGTCTTTTCACTTTTCTTATTAAATCCTGCTCCATTTTGCTTACTAGATGAGGTCGATGCGCCATTAGACGATGCGAATACCTTGCGCTATGCTGAAATGGTTAACAGAATGTCGACTAAAACCCAATTTGTCTTTATTTCGCATAATAAAATCACCATGGAAATTGCCCACCAACTCATTGGTGTGACGATGCAAGAGCAGGGCGTCTCGCGCATTGTGGCAGTCGATATTTCCTCGGCAGTATCGATGGTGGAGCCGGCTTAAATGCCTATCAATGAATTCATTACCAAGGTCGGTCTATCGGACCTGCAATTTGCTTTAGTTGTCATTGGTATTTTTTTATTATTGCTAGTGGTGATTGTCAATTTTAGACATTCACGTGCTCGCCGTAATCTAAGTGAGACAAGTAGTGCAGGAGAACACGAATCCAATTTAGGAGCACCGCAACGTCAAGAACCTTCTCTTGGCGAAAGCGATTCTGCTATGAGCTCACTAGGAGCTCTTGATTTGGCATCTAAGAGCATCAAGATGGTCATTGACCCACGCATCGATTGCGTAGTTAGCTTGCGTTTTACTGAACCGATTCAGGCAACGGAGATCTTGACTGAAATTGCGACCTGGCCCCAATTTCGATTTCAATGGGCTGCTGAAGGTTTAAAGGCGAATTGGATTGATAACGATACCTGGGAACAAGTTCAAGCAGGCTCAGCTTACAGTGAACTCCAGTTGGCTATTCAGCTGGCGAACCGACAAGGACCCATTGAGGTTTTTGAGTTGTCTGATTTTTTCACGCATTGCCAAAATTTAGCAGAAGCTTTAGGTGCACAAATTGATATGCCAGGGGTAAATGCGATGCTAGAAAGTGCGAAAGAACTAGATGCCATAGCCGCCCAAACGGATATCCAGCTGAGTATTAATATCCTTTTTGATAGCACTCCCTTAAACTGGGATGACTTAGTAACTTTGCTGCAAGCAAGAGGCTTTCGGCGCAGCGCGAATGGCCGTGCATTTGAATTTTTAAATCAGCAGCAATTACTTTTTTTTAGTAGCGAATTAAATCCTAATGAGGCAGTAAGTCAACTTACTTTTTTACTTGAGCTACCATTGGTGTCAGTCGCAGAGCGCCCATTTGAGAAGATGTTAGCGGAAGGTGCGGCAATTGCTGAGGCAAAGCAAGGCCGCTTAGTGGATGACAACGGCATTAATTTAACTGCGATGGCAGTAAATAGCATTCATCATCATATTGATGGTCTCTATGCCGAATTAGAGCGGGGCGGTATTGTTGCTGGTTCTGCTACTGCCCAACGTTTATTTAGTTAGGTCGTGATTTTGTCGCAGAAGGATCCGGCAAAATTAGCCGAGCGATATCGGTGGCTTCAGTTGGAGTTGGCTCGCCTAGAGCATGCCTACTATGTGCTCGATGCACCTTTACTTCCCGATAGTGAATACGATCGCCTCTATCGCGAGATGCTTGAGCTTGAGGCAAAATATCCTCAATGGGTTAAACCCGATTCACTCTCCCAGCGGGTTGGTGGTGCGGCTTTAAGCGATTTTCAATCCGTGCAACATGCGGTACCCATGCTTTCCTTAAATAATGCTTTTGAATTAAAGGAATTGGAAGCTTTTGAGCGGCGCTGTCGTGAAGGCCTGAAGCTTGAGCAGGTTGAGTTTGCCGGCGAATTAAAATTTGATGGTTTAGCCATTTCCTTGCGTTATGAAAATGGTCTGCTGGTTAGGGCTGCGACGCGTGGTGATGGCGCTAACGGTGAAGATGTTACCGCCAATATTCGGACGATTCGCGCTATCCCCTTACATTTATTGGGAAATTCAATACCGACCGTACTTGAAGTACGCGGCGAGGTCTTCATGTACTTGCGTGACTTTGAGCGCATGAATCAACTAGCAGCCGAGCAGGGTGAAAAGGAATTTGCCAACCCCCGTAATGCAGCTGCCGGGAGTTTGCGACAACTTGATTCGAAAATTACCGCGCGCCGCCCATTATCTTTTTTTGCTTATGGCTTAGGTGAGTTAATACCGAATTCTTGGTTACCTGCAACCCACCGCGAATTACTGGATCGTTATATTGAATTGGGATTACCTGTTTGTCCAGAGCGTCGTTTATTAAACTCAGTACAAGAGATGCTGGCTTTTTATGATGAAGTGGGGGCTAAACGTGCTAGCTTGCCCTATGACATTGATGGCGTAGTTTATAAAGTGAATTCCTTTGCCGAGCAAAATCAATTGGGTTTTGTTTCTAGGGCGCCCCGTTTTGCTTTGGCGCATAAATATCCGGCGCAAGAGGCATTGACCACGGTCTTAGGAATTGATGTGCAAGTTGGCCGTACTGGCGCAATTACGCCAGTAGCTCGCTTGGCCCCAGTGGAGGTTGGTGGCGTTACAGTTACTAACGCTACTTTACATAACGAAGATGAGGTACGCCGTAAAGATGTGCGCATTGGCGATACAGTAGTCGTGCGTCGGGCAGGTGACGTAATACCCGAGGTGGTCTCGGTGATACCAGAGCGACGGCCTAAGAAGGCGGCCCAATTTGTGATGCCTAGCCGCTGTCCGGTGTGTAACTCCCATATCGAACGGTTGGCTGATGAAGCAATTGCGCGCTGCAGTGGCGGTTTATTTTGTGGCGCTCAACGCAAGCAAGCTTTACTGCATTTTGCGCAACGCCGGGCAATGGATATCGAGGGATTGGGAGAAAAAATTATCGATCAACTTGTTGATTTAAATATCGTACGCACCCCAGCCGATCTTTACCGCCTTGGGTTTAATGCTTTAGCTAATTTAGAGCGCATGGGTGAAAAGTCGGCTGACAATTTAATTCAGGCAATTGAGCAATCTCGACAAACAAGTTTGGCACGCTTTATTTTTGCCTTAGGCATTCGCCATGTCGGGGAAACTACGGCTAAGGACTTAGCTGCCCACTACGGCAATATGAGTGCCTTGATGGCTGCTACTGCTGAGGAATTATTAACCATTCATGACGTTGGCCCAGTTGTAGCGGACTCAATTGCAAGCTTTATGGCTGAAGCACATAATCGCGAAGTCATCGAACAATTGCTGGCATCCGGTATGCAATTAAGTGTGACTGAAAAGACCTTGAATGCAGCGGTAGCAGGTAAAACCTTTGTTTTGACTGGTACCTTGCCATCCCTTTCACGCGAGGATGCTAAAGCGATGCTGGAAAAAGCCGGTGCAAAGGTTGCAGGTTCCGTTTCAGCGAAGACCAACTTTGTTGTCGCTGGCGCTGATGCTGGTAGCAAATTAGCCAAAGCAGAAGAGCTTGGTATTGCCGTAATTGACGAAGCAGAAATGCTGGCTTTATTGCGCTAAATAATTACATTACTTTGCGATACGCAACTAAGCTCTATTAACTTCCCAGCACTTCTAGTAATTCTGTTTCTAATTGAATTTGTAAGCGCGGATTTTTACTGAGCTCACTGGCATTTAATAGTAAGACGTCTTCAACCCGCTCGCCTAGCGTATTGATGCGTGCGGTATGCAGCGAGACGTGGTGTTTAGCTAATACTCTTGATATAGCATAGAGTAAACCTGCGCGGTCGCTGGCAGTAAATGAGAGCGCATAGTATTGGCCACGTTCATCGGGTTGCATATGCACCCTAGGCTGAATGGGGAAGCTACGTGACTGGCGCGATAAACGACCCATCGCTGGCGTTGGCAGCGGCGTTGCTTTTTGTAATGCTTCGGTAAGAGCGTATTCGACTAATTGAATTTGATTGCGGTAACTATGAGGCTCATCATCGAGTTCACTACTAGCAACTTCAAAAGTATCTAGAGCATAACCATGACGCGTAGTATGAATGCGCGCATCTAAAATGGAAAACCCATTACGTTCAAAGTAGCCACAAATGCGCGAGAAAAGGTCTGCTTGGTCTGGCATATAAATAGCGACTTGCAAGCCTTCTCCTGCCGGTGATAAGCGTGCAAGCACGATTGGTTTGGTAGTTTCCACTTGAGCCATTAAATGGCGAGATAACCAAGCGATATCTCCGGCCTCTTGGCGTAAGAAAAATGCTACATCCAATTTTTGCCAGAAGTCTTCATACGCTGAGTCTTGAAAGCCATGTAAACGCAAGTTACGCCGGGCCTCTTCTTGATGCTGAGCTAGTTCGGATGAGGCATCCGGTTTTGCACCGCCTAAAACCCGCAGGGTAGCGCGATATAAATCTTCCAGTAACTTGGCTTTCCAGCCATTCCACACCTTGGGACTTGTACCTCGTACATCGGCAACGGTTAGTAAGTAGAGCGCAGTGAGATGACGTTCATCACCGATTTTTTTCGCAAAAGCCATAATCACATTTGGATTACTAATGTCTTGTTTTTGCGCTACTTGACTCATATTTAAGTGCTCGGCTACTAGCCAAACCAATAATTCGGTATCTTTTTTATCAAGCCCATGGTCTTTAGCGAATTCACGGACATCACGCTTGCCAAGCAGCGAATGGTCGCCCCCACGCCCTTTAGCGATATCGTGAAATAAAGCTGCAATTACAAGTAGCCAAGGCTTTTCGAAGTGGGCAATTAGGCGGCTACATAAAGGGAACTCGTGAGTGTGTTCCACCACCATAAAGCGGCGGACGTTTCTAAGGACCATCAAAATATGTTGATCGACTGTGTATACATGGAACAAATCATGTTGCATTTGCCCGACGATGCGCCGAAAGGGGGGCAGGTATCGGCCTAGCACGCTGGTTTGATTCATCAGCCTAAAAGCATTACTGACGCCATCGGCTTGCTTCAAAATTTCCATAAAAAGTTGGCGATTAAGCGGGTCTTTACGCCAGTGACTATCCATTTTTTTACGCGCGTTATACAGTGCCCGCAAAATTGTGGCCGACAAGCCATTGACTGCGGGGGTTTGCGTGAGCACTAAGAAGGTACGCAGAATTTGCTCGGGGTGTTTTTGATATAAATCGGGGTCTTGTATATCTAATAGACCTTGACGCTCAATAAAGTTGCCGTTCTCTTCACCCTCAATAGGATGGATCGTGCGGGATTCTTGAGGAAATAATAAGGCTTCAATATTTTGCAACAAGATGGTGTTGAGTTGGGTAACTGCCTTAGCTACCCAGTAGTAGCGGCGCATGATGGCTTCACTGGCTTGACGGGCAGAGCTTTCTTCAATACCCATGGACTTCGCTAAACCCGCCTGCAAGTCAAACGCTAAAACATCTTGATGGCGTTTGGCAAGCAAATGTAAATTAGCGCGTAAGGTTGCTAGAAAGCGCTTATTACGTTTTAATTCGGTAAGTTCGCGCTCGGTAATGAGATTTTTTTGATACAAGTCATTAAAACTATTACCCAGTTGGGCGGCCTTACTCACCCATAAGATCGCTTGTAAATCGCGCAGACCACCTGGACTTTCTTTGCAATTGGGTTCGAGCGCATAAGGCGTACCTTGATACTTTTGGTGGCGCTGGGTTTGTTCTAATAATTTAGCTTGGAAGAAAGCCTTGGGATCAAGCGTTGCGGAATACGCAGTTTGAAATGATTTAAATAAACTGCGCGAGCCGCAGATTAAGCGCGCCTCTAGCAGCGAAGTGCGCACGGTAATATCTTGCTCTGCTTCGCTAATGCATTCCGCTAGAGTACGTACTGCTGAGCCAATTTCTAGGCCAGAGTCCCAACATTGGGTAATAAAGCGCGCAACTTTTTCATTATCGGCTTGGGAGTCTTTAGAGGACTCATCGGGTAACAATATCAAAATATCAATATCAGAATAGGGGAAGAGCTCTGCTCGCCCATAACCACCAACTGCAATCAGCGCTAGATGAGCGCCCATAGCGCAGTCTTGCCATAACTTGGCCATAGCAAGATCATTAAATTCGGTGAGTTTTTTTGTCAGTCGTGCGACATTTTGATCGGCGAGAAATAGTTGGTATTCAGTAGCGCATGAACTACGTAGCTGAGTAATTGCCTGATGCGGAGTGAGTGCAGTCACTGAATTCATGGTGGCAGCAGAACTAATTTGGGGTAGTGCTTACGCAGCGGTAAGCTGGGGACGAAATACTAAGCCCTTAACGCAATCTGGCGGCGGGTTACTGCCTGTCGACCAAGTTAACACTTCAACCCCTTGAGGTGTCACGAGCAGGGTGTGCTCCCATTGCGCTGACAAGCTACGATCTTTGGTTTTTACCGTCCATTGGTCGGGCATTGTGCGAATTTCGCGGCGCCCAGCATTGATCATGGGTTCTATCGTAAAGGTCATACCCACTTCTAATTGCTCACCCGTTCCCGGACGACCATAGTGCAAAATTTGCGGGTCTTGATGAAAGACTTTGCCAATACCATGGCCACAGTACTCCCGAACCACTGAATAACCCGCTTGTTCAGCATGCGTTTGGATTACATGACCAATATCGCCTAAATAGGCTCCTGGCTTTACTTGGGCAATACCGAGCCACATACATTCGAAGGTAACTTGGGTTAACCGTTCGGCTAAAACGGATACTTCGCCAACCATAAACATGCGACTCGTGTCACCGTAGTAACCATCGGGGGTGATTACTGTGATGTCGAGATTGACAACGTCACCAGCCTTTAAAACTTTAGAGCCTGGAATGCCATGACAAATGACATCATTGACTGAGGTACAGATCGCTGCCGGGAAAGGCGGGTAACCCGGGGGCTGATAATTTAAGGGGGCTGGAATAGTGTGTTGTACATCCCGCATAAAGGTATGGCAAATTTGATCCAGTTCCCCAGTGCTTATGCCGGGGCGAATCGCTGGCGCGACGTGATCGAGGACTTCGCTCGCTAGCCGACCCGCCTCACGCATGCCCTGGAGGTCTTTTTCAAGGGTAAAAACACTATTCATGCCTTGATTATCAACGACTTGAGGTTTTTTGGCTGTTTTGCGTCTAGATGATTGATATATAAGCTATAATTTGTTCATCGAAGCAATTCGAAATAGCAGGCTAAGCCTTCCAGGGTAGCGTTTTTTAGCGCAGTCAGGACTTAGCCTTAGACCAAACCCTTAGGAGAATGTTATGTCAGTAACTATGCGTGAAATGCTAGAAGCCGGTTGCCACTTTGGCCACCAAACGCGCTTTTGGTCCCCCAAGATGGCCCCTTATATTTTTGGCCATCGCAACAAAATCCACATTATTAATTTGGAAAAGACTTTGCCGATGTTTCAGGATGCCCTGAAATTTGCAAAGCAAATTGCCGCTAATCGTGGCACGATTTTATTCGTCGGTACGAAGCGTCAGTCACGTGAAGTGATTGCTGAAGAAGCTGCACGCGCTGGCATGCCTTATATCGATAGTCGTTGGTTAGGCGGCACATTAACCAATTTCAAGACCGTTAAAGGCTCGCTCAAGCGTTTAAAAGATATGGCTATCGCGAAAGAGGCGGGCGATTGGGAGAAGCTCTCAAAGAAAGAGGCGTTAACCAACGATCGTGATCTGGATAAATTACAAAAAGCTTTAGGCGGCATTCAAGATCTGAATGGCGTACCCGACGCAATTTTTGTGGTTGACGTTGGATACCATAAGATTGCCATTACGGAAGCAAAAAAACTTGGTATTCCTGTGATCGCTGTGGTTGATACCAACCATTCCCCTGAAGGTATTGATTACATCATTCCTGGTAATGACGATTCAAGCAAAGCAGTGCTACTTTATGTGCGCGGTATTGCCGATGCTATTTTGGAAGGTAAGGCTAATTCTGTTCAGGAAGTCTTAGATGCAGTTAAAGAAGGCGAAGAAGAGTTTGTTGAAGAAGGGAAGGTAGCGTAATGACCGTAATTACTGCTGCAATGGTTGGCGAATTACGCGCCAAAACTGATGCGCCGATGATGGAATGCAAAAAAGCCTTGACTGAAGCAGTTGGTGATATGGCCAAAGCAGAAGAAATTCTGCGGGTGAAATTAGGCAGCAAAGCCAGTAAAGCCGCCTCACGTGTGACTGCTGAAGGCGTTGTCGCGAGTTACATTGACGGTGGCACTGGTGCTTTGATTGAGGTGAATTGCGAAACCGATTTCGTTTCAAAAAACGATGATTTTTTAGCTTTTAGTAATGCTTGCGCACAGTTAGTTGCTAAACAGAATCCGGCGGATACCACTGCTTTATTAGCCTTAGCAATGGATGGCAAAACGGTTGATGCCGTGCGTAGTGAATTAATTGGGCGCATTGGCGAAAATATGACCCCCCGTCGTTTTCAGCGTTTTGCTAGTACCGGTAAATTAGTTTCTTATTTACATGGCACACGCATTGGTGTCATGGTGGAATTTGAAGGCGATGAAACAGCCGCTAAAGATGTGGCTATGCATATTGCAGCAATGAAGCCGGTCGCTTTATCTGCGGCTGATGTGCCTGCTGCCAACATTGCTGCTGAACGCAATATTGCTGAACAGAAGGCGGCTGAGTCTGGTAAGCCTGCTGACATCGTGGCAAAAATGGTTGAGGGTACGGTACAAAAGTATCTCAAGGAAGTTTCTTTACTCAATCAAACCTTTGTTAAAAACGATAAGCAAACCGTTGAGCAAATGCTAAAAGCCATGAATACCACGATTAAGTCATTTACTTTATATGTCGTTGGCGAGGGCATTGAGAAGCGCCAAGACGATTTTGCTGCGGAAGTTGCTGCACAAGTTGCTGCTGCAAAGGTAAGTGCTTAAATAAATCTCTTGAATAGGGTCATTCACAATGCCAGCTTATAAGCGTGTCCTTCTGAAACTTTCTGGTGAAGCCCTGATGGGGGACGATGCTTTTGGAATTAACCCGATTACGATTGACTCGATGGTGGCAGAAATTGCTGAAGTCGTTGGGATAGGCATTGAATTAGCCATTGTGATTGGTGGTGGTAATATTTTCCGCGGTGTCGCAGGTGGCGCAGCGGGAATGGACCGAGCTACTGCCGATTACATGGGTATGTTAGCCACGATGATGAATTCATTAGCGTTGCAAGATGCCTTACGCCAAAAAGGGGTAGAAGCACGAGTGCAATCGGCATTACGTATGGATCAGGTGGTTGAGCCGTATATTCGGCCACGGGCCATTCGCGCGATGAGCGAAGGTAAGGTAGTTATTTTTGCTGCTGGCACTGGAAACCCATTTTTTACTACCGATACAGCAGCTGCTTTGCGTGGCGCTGAAATGGGAGTTGAGGTGATGCTCAAGGCCACGAAGGTCGATGGTATTTATAGTAGTGATCCCAAGCTTGACCCTTCAGCCACCTTGTATCACACCATTACCTTTGATGAGGCATTAATTAAAAATTTACAAGTAATGGATGCTACGGCGTTCGCCTTATGTCGCGACCGTAAGTTACCAATTCGGGTATTTTCTATTTTGAAGCCAGGCGCTTTAATGCGTGTGGTATTGGGTGAGTCGGAAGGTACTTTAGTACACGTTTAAAAGGAGTGCTGTGATGTCTGCTGCAGAAATCAAAACTAGTACCGAGCAAAAGATGCATCGGTCGCTTGAATCATTAAAAGGCAATTTAGCAAAAATTCGTTCGGGACGTGCTAACGCCGGTATTCTTGAACACATCACGGTTGATTATTATGGCAACCCAACACCGCTTAGCCAAGTAGCTAATTTAGGCTTGGCCGATGCTCGCACCATCAATGTTCAGCCATTTGAAAAAACCATGGTGGCAGTAATCGAAAAAGCCATTCGTGATTCTGATTTAGGCCTAAACCCAGCCTCGCAAGGTACGGTGATTCGCGTGCCGATGCCTCCCCTTACTGAAGAGCGGCGCCGTGAACTGACTAAATTAGTAAAAAGTGAAGGCGAAGAAAGCAAAATTGCTATTCGTAATTTAAGACGTGATGCGAATGAGCACTTAAAACGATTAAGTAAAGATAAGGTGATCTCAGAAGACGAAGAGCGCCGTGCCCAAGATGAAGTGCAGAAAATGACCGATCGGGCCGTAACCGATATCGATAAAATTGTGGTTGAAAAAGAAAAAGAGATTATGACGGTATAGACCCGTCTTATCTAAAGAACATGACCTTCTTGCTAACGCTTATTTATGTCTAAACATACTAGCTCTACCTTAGTCATTCCTGAGGTGAGTGAAGTGCCGCGCCATGTCGCAATCATCATGGACGGTAATGGTCGTTGGGCTGGAAAACGTTTAATGCCGCGCGTTACAGGACATTCAGAGGGCTTAGAATCGGTGCGCAAAGTGGTGGAAGAGTGTCGTCGTTCTGGTGTTGAATATCTAACCATTTTTGCTTTTAGTTCTGAAAATTGGCGTCGCCCACCTGAAGAGGTGGGATTTTTAATGAAGCTTTTTTTGAAATCATTGCGCCGTGAAGTAAGCCGCTTAAGTGATAACGATATTCGCTTTAAGTTAATTGGCGACTTAAGCCGCTTTGATGCCACGATTCAAGAGATGGTCCGTTTTTCAGAAGAGAAAACGGCGCATTGCAAAGGCTTAACCTTAACCGTCGCCGCCAACTATGGTGGGCGGTGGGATATCTTACAGGCCATGCGTAAGTGTTTATTAGTCAATCCTACCTTGCAAGCCGACGACATAACTGAAGAATTACTGCAAGAAAATTTATCCATGGCTTATGCCCCAGAGCCCGATTTATTTATCCGTACCGGTGGCGAACAACGCGTTAGCAATTTTTTATTGTGGCAACTCGCTTACACTGAACTGTATTTCACCGATATATTATGGCCCGACTTTGATGCAGCGCAATTACAGCAAGCGTTTGAATGGTTTGGTCAGCGTGAACGCCGCTTTGGCCGCACCAGCGCACAACTCGCAACTAAATCAGCCAAAGTTGCTGCTCAGGGTAGTGTCTAAGCGCGTCTGCGTCTAAACACTCTGCGATGCTAAAGACCCGTATCATGACAGCAGTACTTTTACTTGCGGCATTACTGCCCAGTTTATTTTTCCTCACCCCGCTTTATTTAAGTGGGATCTTTTTACTAATCTTGGCTTTAGCAGCATGGGAGTGGAGCCGTTTAGTTGCGCCGCAAAAAGAAGTCTTTGCTTGGCTCTATGCCTTGCTTTTGATCTTCGCTATTGCTGCCTTGTTATATGGGCAAAATCCCATCATTGAATTTGGCATCTTATTGAGCGCGAGTTTTTTTTGGCTCATTGTTGCCCCCATCCTTTTGTGGCGCAGCCTGCGTTTGCCCGTAGCAAAATGGCCACTGACCTTCGCATTATTAGGCTTAGTTATTTTTAGTGCAGCCTGGTTTGCGCTCATTTTATTGCGCCAGTTTGGCGTGCTATTTTTGCTTTCTACTATGGCTTTAGTTTGGGTTGCCGACATTGGCGCTTATTTTGTCGGTAAAGCGATTGGGCGCCGTCGTTTAGCGCCGCAAATTAGCCCTGGTAAAACCTTGGAGGGTGCAATTGGCGGAATTATCTTGACTTGTATCTATGCCTGTATCTGCGCGTGGTATTTGCCCTTTAATATGACTATATTTGGTTTTGCTGTGATGCGCTTTGGTTATCCAGTGATGCTGATCATGGTTATCGGCTTAACGCTTTTTAGTATCGTTGGCGACTTATTTGAATCACAGTTAAAGCGATTAGCAGGTACAAAAGATAGCAGTAAATTACTGCCGGGCCATGGCGGTGTTCTAGACCGGGTTGATGCCTTATTGCCCACCATGCCGCTAGCGGCACTTTTAGTCGGGTTGATGTTATGAGCATACAAAGGCGAGTGGCGATTTTGGGGTCAACCGGTTCTATCGGGGTGAACACCTTGGATGTGATCCGCTCACATCCTGAGCGCTATCAGGTTGTCGCATTAACTGCACATCAACAAGTTGACCGTCTGCTTGCTCAGTGTCGTGAGTTTAAGCCGCGAATTGCGGTTGTTGGTGACGCACAGAGCGCAAAGCAATTAACTGCAGCTGTGTTCCAGGAAAAAATTCCTACGACCGTGTTATTTGGCGCTGAAGCCTTAGTAAGCGCCGTAAGCGATTCTGATTGCGATACCGTGATGGCTGCAATCGTTGGTGCCGCAGGCTTATTACCAACTTTGGCAGCTGCACGTGCAGGTAAACGGGTCTTATTAGCCAATAAAGAAGCCTTGGTCATGTCGGGCGACTTATTGATGCAAGCAGTACGTGATAGTGGTGCTGAATTAATTCCTATCGACAGCGAACATAATGCAATCTTTCAGTGTTTGCCAGCAGGCTTTAACGCGCTGCATACCGATGCTGCTAGGGCAGATTGTGGGGTTGAGGAACTGTGGCTTACCGCTTCGGGTGGGCCGTTCCGCACGACACCGTTAGTTGATTTAGTGGATATCACGCCTGATCAAGCTTGTGCTCATCCGAATTGGGTGATGGGTCGTAAAATTTCAGTCGACTCGGCTACCATGATGAACAAAGGCTTGGAAGTGATCGAGGCGCAGTGGTTGTTTGGCGTGCCGCTAGAAAATATTCGCGTCCTCATTCATCCGCAAAGCGTAGTGCATTCGATGGTACGTTACCGAGATGGCTCTGTAATTGCACAGCTTGGTCAGCCTGATATGCGCACCCCAATTGCCTACGGTTTGGCATGGCCGCAACGGATTGCTGCAGGTGTTATGCCGCTGGATTTAACCCAGTTAGCGGCCTTAAATTTTGCTATACCCGACTTCAAGCAGTTTCCCTGTTTATCGTTAGCCTTTGCAGCAGCGCGCATCGGCGGAACTGCCCCAGCAATTTTGAACGCTGCTAATGAAATTGCTGTAGGCGCTTTTTTGGCTAGTGAAATGCCGTATTTACAGATTGCCACCTTAGTTGAACAGGTGCTCGAACAAGTATCGGCTACTCAAGCGCAGACCCTCGACGAAGTATTAGATGCTGATCAAACTGCCAGGCGCGTTGCTATGCAATGTTTAACCCGTATGCGTACCCATTAGCGATACCCCTAATAATGCAAGCACTAAGCACTTTATTGGCTTTTTTAATTGCACTAGGAATACTAGTCAGTTTTCACGAGTTTGGCCATTATTTTGCAGCCCGGTGTTGCGGGGTAAAAGTGCTGCGCTTTGCGATTGGCTTTGGTAAGCCACTCTTCACATTTCGTGATCGTCAGCAAACGGAGTGGGTTATTGCAATGCTCCCTTTAGGCGGCTATGTAAAGCTAATGAACGGACGCGATCCAGAGCAAACAATCTCAATCGGGGACCAAACCAGTGATTTTGATCGCAAGCCATTATGGCAACGCTCACTGATTGTTGCTGCAGGCCCCATCGCAAATTTTGTCTTGGCTTTAATATTATTGAGCGTTATTTATTTTAGTGGGGTACCGCAATTACCAGCCCAATTGCAAACGCCACCAGCAACATCTTTAGCAGCTAAAGCAGGTTTAAGCGCAGGTGATCGGGTGATTGGCTGGCGGAGTTTAGCGAATGAAGAAAATGTTGGCCTAGGAGCTGATACGTTTACTCCAGTAGTAAGCTGGAATGCATTACGGTGGTATTTATTAGATAGCATTACAGCGCATAACGGTTTTGTGTTGCAAGTTGAAAATGTGCGGGGTGGAAAATCAGCCGTGCGCTTTTTAAGCGAACAATTGCCTGAGGTAAGACCTAAGGCTGATGTGTTTTTAGAGTTGGGACTTTTTCCTCTGGTAACGACTCCGCCGCAATGGTTTGAATTGCAATTAGCGCCGGTGCAAGCGGTAACCTATGCCGCAGAGCGAGTATGGCTCATTACAAAAGTATCGACCCGCATGATGCTCGGTTTGGTAACTGGCAGTACTTCTTTAGCGCAAATTGGCGGCCCCCTCAGCATTGCTGATATGGCAGGCAAGTCCGCCCAAGTCGGTTGGCAACCCTATTTAGCATTTTTGGCACTTATGAGTATCAGTATTGGCCTGCTCAATTTGATTCCCTTGCCCATGCTCGACGGTGGTCAGCTACTGTATGATGCATGGGAACTGGTGTCGGGTCGACGCCTGCCAGAAGCCTTGCAAGCGGTTTTACAAAAAAGTAGTTTTATCTTGTTAACGTTTTTAATGCTATTGGCTTTGTTTAATGATTTTCAACGCTATCTTTCGCCTTGAGTCCATCAGAATATGAGTTTTAAAATTCGTCTAAGCTCATGCCTCTCTGGCGTTTCTGTTGCTTTGGCTTTTTTGGGCAGCATTGCATCAGCTGCCGAGACTAATAGCAATTTAGTCACCGAGCCTTTACCCGAGAATGCGCCAGGACCTGCTGCTCCGGTACCAAGTACTCCAGCAAAAAATACCGCCAGTAAAACTAGCGCTCCAGGCACTATTACAACCACCGCAGATGCCGGCGGGTTTGTGATTAAAGATATTCGCCTCGAGGGTTTGCAGCGCGTTGAGCCTGGCACAGTGTTTAGTTATTTGCCTCTGCAGGTCGGCGATAAATTTACGCCAGAAAAGGGTGCAGAAGCGATTCGTGCACTTTATGGCACCGGTTTTTTTCGTGATGTACAAATTCAAGAGCAGGGCGATGTCTTAATTGTGAGCGTTGAAGAGCGTCCCACGATTAATCGGATTGAATTTACCGGCATGAAAGAGTTTGATCAAGATGTTGTACGCAAATCACTAAAGGCAGTAGGCCTGGCTGAAGCGCGTTTTTATGATAAAGCGTTGATTGATAAAGCCGAGCAAGAATTAAAACGCCAATATGTGAGTAAGGGTTTATTTGCGGCTGAGGTCGTCGCTACAGTTACCCCGATGGAGCGTAATCAAGTTTCAGTTTATTTTAATGTTGATGAAGGACCGGTTGCAAAAATTCAAGAAATTAATTTTATTGGTAATAAAGTTTTTAGCGAAGGTACTTTGCGAGATGAAATGCAACTCAAAGCAAAGGGATGGCTATCTTTTTATACCAATGACGATTTATATTCAAAGCAGAAGCTCACTGCAGACCTAGAATCGATCCGTTCATATTATTTAAATCGGGGTTACTTAGAATTTTTAATTGAGTCAACCCAGGTTTCGATTACCCCTGATAAAAAAGGGATTTACCTCACGATTGGGGTAAAAGAAGGTCAGCGCTTTACAGTTAAAGATATTAAACTCGCTGGCGAGCTTCTTGGTAAGGAAGCCGAACTGAATAAGCTTCTTCAACTGAAAGCGGGCGATGTCTATTCTTCGGCGAAGTTAGCTGAAAGTACCAAGTTGATTGCCGGCTTATTGGGATCTTATGGTTACGCATTTGCGACCGTAAATCCTCAGCCTGATGTACGGCAAGATTTAAGTGAAGTTGATTTAACGCTGGTGATTGATCCTGGCCGCCGAGTGTACGTACGCCAAGTGAATATTACTGGTAACGCTCGTACTCGTGATACCGTGATCCGCCGAGAACTACGCCAGTTTGAGAGCTCCTGGTTTGATAGCGATAAAATTCAATTATCCAAAGAGCGGATCAATCGCTTGGGCTACTTTACTGAAGCCGATGTGATGACTAAAGATGTGCCGAATGCACCTGATCAGGTTGATGTGGACGTGAAAGTGGTAGAAAAACCCACGGGCTCTATCAGTATTGGTGCAGGCTATTCATCGACAGAAAAAATTATCTTAACAGCGGGTATTAATCAAGAAAACGCCTTTGGTACAGGTACGGCAATTGGTTTAAATGCCTCGTTAGGAAAAATTAATCAAAACTTTGTTTTATCCCAATATGACCCCTTCTTCACTGATGATGGAATTAGTCGCTATACCGATATCTTTTATCGTTCTTCAAAACCGCTGTATTACACGGGTGATCCTGCCTATCAAATTAAGAGTGTGGGCGGTACTTTACGTTTTGGAGTGCCTTACTCTGAAGTGGATCGCGTGTTTTATGGCACTGCGGTTGAGGCCTACCAGATTAATGCGACCTCAAGTACGCCAGTTCCTTACCAAACCTATGTGCAGGACTATGGGAAAACCATTCCAGGTGCGTTGACTACCTTTAACGTACCCATTACCGCTTCATGGACGCGCGATGGACGAGATAGTGCCTTAGTGCCCTCTACAGGTTCTTTAATTAGCCTACTGACTGAGGCGGGTACCCCAGTGGCCAATATGCAGTACTACCGACTTTATGGCAAATATCAGCAATACCACTCGTTCTCGAAGGCCCATATTTTGTCCTTTAATTTTGAGACTGGCTACAGTGAGGCTTATGGGAAATACCCCTTCCCAATTACCAAAAACTACTTTGTGGGCGGTATTGGGTCAGTTAGGGGGTACTCCCCAGGATCAATTGGCCCACAGTACTTTAACACTGCAACTGGCAACTATCAGCCAACTGGTGGGCAGTCTAAAATTGTGGCTAACCTTGAATATACCGTGCCATTTCCTGGCTCTGGCAACGATAAAACCCTACGGGGCTTTGTCTTTACCGATGGCGGAAATGCCTTTGGCACCAATATCAACCTAGTTCTAAGGTATTCTTATGGCTTGGGTTTAGAATGGATATCGCCGCTGGGACCCTTAAAATTTAGCTATGGTATTCCTGTAAAGTCTCAGCCAAATGATAATATTCAGCGTTTACAGTTCCAAATTGGTACCGCGTTTTAACTATCTTTAATTGTTTTAAGGAAGACTTATGAAACAGCCTTATCTACCGAGAGGTTTTTCTGTTGGCTTAATTGCAATCCCAGCATTGTTTGGGTTTGTGCTTGGATCTTCAGCATTTGCCCAGGAGATGCCTCCAACCCGAGTGGCGGTCGTGAGTGTAGAAAAAGTATTTGGCGAATCGAATATGGCCAAGGCCACGCAAAAGAAATTAGAACTTGAGTTTGCCAAGCGTCAAAATGAATTACGCGATTCAATGCAAAAAATTAAAACTGCGGCAGAAAAATTAGATCGCGATGCCGCGGTGATGTCGGAAGCAGATCGAATTCGTAAACAGCGCGAATTGGCCGATCAAGATCGTGAGTTGCAGCGCAAGCAACGCGAGTACACCGAAGATTTAAATCAACGTAATTTTGAAGAACGTGCGAAGATTGCCGAAAAGGCTAATGTGATTTTGCGTCAAATTGCAGAGCAACGGAAAATTGATGTCATTATTCAAGATGCTGCTTACGTAAGCCCGAAGATTGATATCACTGATGATGTCATCAAGGCTTTAAATAATCTAAAGTAAGTTTCATGCCCACCGCCATCGAGCTGGCCAAACAGTTTCAAGCGGAGTTGGTGGGCGACGGCTCTGCGCCGTTAAGGGGATTAGCCTCACTAGAATTCGCTCAGGCCGATCAAATTGCTTTTCTATCCAATCCACTTTATCGTCAACAAGCGCTAGACAGTAGCGCTGGTGTCTTGATTGTTAATAGGGCTGATCTAGACTTTATACAAGCTGCCAGCGCTAAACCACGCTCTTTTATTGTGGCGAAAAATCCCTATGCTACTTTTGCGCGTATCGCACAATTATTTGCAGCTAATATGAATAAGCTGTATGCGCCCGGAATTCATGCGCAAGCTGCTGTGGATGCATCGGCCACGGTGCCACCTTCCTGTCATATTGGACCATTTGTGCAAATTGCTGCAGGTGTGGTCTTGGGTGAGCGGGTGACTATAGTAGGGAACACCTCGATTGGTAGGGATGTTCGCATTGGCAGCGATAGCGTGCTATATCCGATGTCAACGATTTATCATGGCTGTGAAATTGGCGCACGTTGCATTATTCATAGTAGTACTGTGATTGGTGCAGATGGCTTTGGTTTTGCGCCCGATTTTTCTGCGACCGGTGGCGAGTGGGTCAAAATTCCGCAAACTGGTCGGGTGGTGCTAGAAGATGATGTGGAAGTTGGCTCTTCGACCACCATCGATCGTGGCGCAATGAATGAAACCCGTATTGGAACTGGCTGCAAGATTGATAATCAAGTGCAAATTGGCCATAACGTGCAAATTGGCGCACATACTGTTGTAGCCGGTTGTGTTGGAATTTCCGGAAGCACAACGATCGGCAGCCACTGCATGATTGGGGGCTATGCTAATTTTGCAGGGCATTTAAAAATTGCCGATCGGACTACGGTTTCGGGAGGTACGTCAATTATTCGCTCCATTATTGAGCCAGGGCAGCACTTTACCGGGGTCTATCCCTCGATGCTGCATGCGGCCTGGGAGAAAAACGCCGCAATCCTGCGCGGACTAGATAAAATACGCCAACGTTTGCGCTTTTTGGAACGCGGTTAATCTCCCACTAATACTTAATTATTCTCCCCCTTGTCTTTCTACGAATAAAGAATCTCTATGACCCAGCCCATCACGATTGATATTAATCAGATTCTGCAATTACTGCCGCATCGTTATCCTTTTTTATTAGTCGATCGAGTATTAGATTTGGTACCCCGCGTCAGTATTCGGGCGTTAAAAAATGTCACTATGAACGAGCCTTTTTTTCAAGGACATTTTCCTGGATTGCCAGTGATGCCTGGTGTGCTCATCATTGAAGCGCTGGCACAAACCGCAGCCCTCCTAACTTTTTCTGAGTCCCAGCAAGAAGACTCCTTATATTATTTTGCCGGTATCGATGGCGCACGCTTTAAAAAACCAGTAGTACCCGGTGATCAACTGATCATGACTGCACTTTATGAGCGTGAACGTGCCGGCATTTATAAATTTCAAGTAAGTGCAACTGTTGACGATAAATTGGTTGCTGAAGCTAACATTACCTGCGCAGTGCGCAAAAAAGGTGTTTAATGGCGCGCATTCATGCAACGGCGATTATTGACCCGCTAGCGAAAATTGGCGATACAGTGGAAATTGGCCCTTATGCTGTGATTGGCCCCGAAGTCGTGATTGGTGCCGGTAGCAAAATTGGTTCGCATACGGTCATTGAGGGGCGGACCACTCTAGGCATTGATAACGTGATTGGTCATTTTGTCGCCCTCGGTGGCGCACCCCAAGACATGAAATATCGCGGCGAGCCCACCCAACTTAGCATTGGCGACCGCAATACGATTCGTGAATTCACGACCATTCATATTGGCACTGCGCAAGATGAAGGCGTGACGCGCATTGGCAACGATAATTGGATTATGGCGTATGTGCATATCGCCCACGACTGTCAAATTGGTAACCACACTATTTTTGCTAGTAATGCGCAAATTGCCGGCCATGTAGAAGTGAATGACTGGGCGATTTTGGGTGGCATGACTGGCGTACATCAATTTGTCCGTATCGGTCAACATGCGATGTTAGGTGGAGCCTCAGCATTAGTGCAAGATATCCCACCATTTGTTATTGCTGCTGGCGATAAAGCTGCGCCACATGGTATTAACACCGAAGGCTTGAAACGGCGCGATTTTTCAGCGGCAACGATTACTGCCTTACGTCAAGCTTATAAATTACTCTATAAAGATGGCCTTAGTTTTGAAGAAGCTAAATTGGCAATTCAAGCACTGTCTGTAAGCCCAGGCTTAGATGCTGCCACTATCAGCAAACTGACAGAATTTCATGATTTTATCGCCGCCTCTACGCGCGGCATCATTCGTTAGGCTTACTTTGCCAACCTTGGCATGTGTCGCAGGCGAACCTTCGGGTGATTTGTTAGCAGCTTCGAGCCTGCAGGTATTAAAACAAATTCCGACGATGGCAGGCCTAGAAATATATGGTATTGGCGGTCCCCTCATGCAGGCGCAAGGTCTCAAATCGATGTGGCCAATGGAAACCTTGAGTGTGCGTGGGTATGTTGAGGCCTTAAAGCAACTGCCTGCCATTTTACGGGTACGAAAAGCGCTACTGAACGATTTATTAGGCGCTAAACGTCCGTATGTTTTTTTGGGGGTTGATGCCCCAGACTTTAATTTAGGGGTAGAAGAAAAATTACGTGCAGCTGGTATACCGACTGTGCATTTCATTTCACCCTCCATTTGGGCCTGGCGCGGTAGCCGTATTAAAAAAATTAAACGTGCCGTTGATCATATGTTATGTATTTTTCCATTTGAAAAGGCCATTTATGAAGCTGCCGGTATTCAGGCTACTTATGTTGGCCATCCTTTGGCGAGTGCAATACCCCTTGAACCAAATGTGCCGGCTGCACGAGCCCGCCTATTCTCAATTGATCCTAGTCTGCAGAACTTAATGACAGCGCAAGTAGTAGCTGTTTTGCCAGGCAGTCGTACTTCGGAAATTGATTTAATTGCGCCAGTTTTTTTTGCAACTATGCCTGTATTGGCCCAACAACTGAAGGGCGAGTCACCCATTTTTGTTGTACCGATAGCTGCGCCACATTTAAAACCAGCTTTAGAGCGACTTCGACTAGAGACTTTGGCGCAACATCCGCAATTGCAAATTCATTTACTTGATGGTCAGGCTGATCTGATTTTAGAGGCTGCCGACGTCGTGCTGATTGCTAGCGGCACCGCTACATTACAAGCGGCCCTATGGAAAAAGCCCATGGTCATTTCGTATCGGGTACCTTGGCTTACTGCCCAAGTAATGAAGCGACAAGCTTATTTGCCCTACGTCGGTTTGCCAAATATTTTGTGTGGAGAATTTGTGGTGCCCGAGTTATTGCAATCGCAGGCTAAACCACAGGGATTAGCTAAAGCCATGCTAGATTGGCTACAACATCCCGATAAAGTCGCTACCTTGCAACAGCGTTTTACAGCACTGCACAATGAATTACGTCGACCGACTGCTTTATTAGTTGCCCAAGTACTCGCCGAAATGATATCTAAACGATGAGCGCGAAGAAATGAGTTCGCAATCAATTTCCTTCTACTCAGCGATTGAGGAGGGGGTGTGGATTTGCGGAGTAGATGAAGCTGGCAGAGGACCATTGGTTGGTGCGGTCTTAGCTGGAGCTGTACTCTTAAATCCCTTGCAACCGATTCTGGGATTAAAAGATTCAAAAAAATTAACCCCAGCGAGGCGTGAATTCTTATACGCTGAAATTATGCTGAAGGCTAAAGCATGGGGCGTTGGCGAAGCTAGTCCACAAGAGATTGATCAATTGAACATTTTGCAGGCCACGATGCTAGCGATGCAACGGGCGATTGAAAATTTAGTCGTCGCTTTAGGTGCTTGGCCTGATAAAGCGCTAATTGATGGAAATCGCTGTCCGGCCTTGCCGATTGCAGCTGAGGCAATTATTAAAGGCGACACCAAAGAACAGGCGATTTCAGCGGCTTCGATTTTAGCTAAGGTAAGTCGCGATCGACAAATGGATGATCTCCATGCGCGCTTTCCTCAATACGGTTTTAACCAGCATATGGGGTATCCGACCCCATCCCATTACGCCGCCTTAACTGAGTTTGGAATTTGCCCAGAACACCGTATGAGTTTTGGACCAGTACGGCGGGTAATCAATGGTGAAGCCCCATGAATCTATTTGGTAATACCGAAGTTGAGTTCATTAGCTCAAAAGACAATGCACTACTCAAACAAATACGCTTGTTACAAGCGCTTGGAAGCAAAGGTCAGAAGCAACGTTTGGCAAATTCTCAAGCGGTGCTGGAGGGCGTCCATTTATTGCAAACCTGGGCTGGAGATCCTAGTTTAAGTACTGTGCTGACGAGTACAAGTGGCTTAGCTAATCCAGAAATTCTAGAGTCGCTAGAGCGCCATTTGGCCTTATGTCCGCAAACCCGCCTTGCTGAGCTAGATACAACGTTATGGGACTCAATTAGTGAGCTAGAGAATGCTCCCCATTTTCTGGGTTTGGTGCAGCTACCCGATTCCATCGTTAAGCCTATTACTAAGCAATTCATACTAAGCGAAGATGTAGTGATTCTAGAAGGCATTCAAGATGCTGGAAATGTTGGCGCCATTTTGCGCACTGTGGCGGCAACTGGTGTGAAAACGGTTGTGGCTTTAAGGGGTTGTGCTCATTTATGGTCTAGCAAAGTATTGCGGGCAGGGATGGGCGCTCACCATCAACTCACTTTATTTGAAGATTGGACCATAGTCGATCTCATGCAGCATCTTGAAACGCCATTGTTGATCACGGCTGCCGAAGCGAAGACAGATTTGTACGCCTTGCAAACGCAATTAAAAAGTCCGGTAGCTTGGGTTTTTGGGAGCGAAGGCCACGGTGTTTCTGTAGAGCTACGCACCCAAGGCCAACTCGTGCGAATTCCGTTAGCAGCAGGGGTTGAATCCTTAAATGTGGCTACTGCCGCTGCAGTGTGTTTATTTGAAGCTGTGCGCGTGCGCAGCTGCACATAGCAATAATTAGCTTATAAGGTTTTATCCGATTTAATGGCTTGCAAGATCGTGGTTGCAATTTCTTCAATTGACTTACTGGTAGTCGCAATCCAGGGAATTGATTCGCGGCGCATCATTGCGGTTGCCTCATTAATTTCATAGCGACAGTTTTCTAATTTAGCGTAATTACTTCCCGGACGTCTTTCATTGCGTATTTCAGCAAGTCTCTCAGGATCAATCATTAAGCCAAAGATTTTTTCTGGAAACGCACGTAAATCTTGCGGCAATTTACCCCGCTCAAAATCTTCGGGAATGAGAGGGTAGTTTGCTGCTTTTAGGCCATATTGCATGGCTAGATAAAGACTTGTTGGGGTTTTGCCAACCCTGGAAACGCCGACCAAAATAACATCAGCAGAGCCTAGATTTTGATTGGACTGCCCATCATCATGGGCGAGCGAATAATTAATTGCTTCAATTCGATTTTTATAAGCATCGGTATCGGCATTGTGGTGCAAGCGGTTAATAGCATGGGTCGATTTTTGGCCTAATAGTTGCTCTAGGGGTGAGACAAAGGTTTGAAACATATCAAGCACTAAACCTTCCGCTTTGGCCACAATGCTGTTCATTTCAGGATTGACAAGGGTAGTGAAAATAATTGGCTTAAAGCCTTTGTCTTGGCAGGCCTGATTAATCGTTTCTAGAGCTTTATAGGCCTTTTCTGGACTATCGACAAAGGGGATGCGGATTTGCTTAAAGCTGAGCTCAAATTGCGCCAAAATTGATTGGCTAAAGTTTTCGGCTGTAATACCAGTGCCGTCTGAGACGATAAAAACGAGCCTAGGGAGGTTTGTCATCGGTAAGGGCTTAATTATGGCAGTTTTAGGCTGAATGAGATAGGCGGAGCACTACAATAGAGATTAATGAAGTATGCCGCATTTTTGCTGGCCGCTGAACCGCTTTCTTTATTTTTTGTGAGTGTATTTATGTCCAACCAACAAACTGTAGCCCATGCGGGTGATGCTTATGTATTGCCTTTTGAACAACTAAGAATGACCGATGTTGAATCGGTTGGCGGTAAAAATGCCTCCTTAGGTGAAATGATTTCCCAATTAGCCACTGCTGGCGTGCGCGTACCTACTGGCTTTGCAACTACTGCTTTAGCCTTTCGTGACTTCTTGCAGCACAATCAGTTAACTGAACGGATCCAACAGCGTTTAGTCAATCTCAATATCGATGATGTCCGGGCTTTAGCGCAAGCGGGTGCGGAAATTCGCCGTTGGATTGAAGAGGCGCCATTTCAACCCCGTCTTGAGCAGGAAATTCGCCACGCGTTTGCGCAATTAGACGCCTCGGGTCAAGGATCGTTTGCAGTACGTTCATCGGCAACCGCCGAGGATTTGCCGGATGCCTCATTTGCGGGCCAACAAGAGACTTTTCTGAATGTGGCTGGGATTGATGACGTTTTACAGAAAATTCGGATTGTTTTTGCTTCTTTGTATAACGATCGCGCTATTTCATATCGGGTACATAAGGGTTTTGCCCACGCAGAAGTTGCTCTATCAGCAGGGATTCAGCGAATGGTGCGCTCCGATTTAGGTGCTGCTGGGGTGATGTTTACACTAGATACGGAATCGGGATTTCCTGACGTAGTATTTATTACCTCAAGTTATGGCTTGGGTGAAACCGTGGTGCAGGGTGCAGTGAACCCAGATGAGTTTTATGTTTTCAAAACGACTTTAGCCCAGAATAAAAGCGCCATTATTCGTCGTTCGCTCGGGTCTAAATTAATTCAAATGGAATTCGCCCCTGCAGGCTCTGCCGAAAGGGTCGTTACGACCGATGTAGCGCCCGAGAAGCGTAATCGTTTTTCTTTGGCCGATAACGATATTACTGAGCTAGCCAAGTTTGCGGTGATTATTGAAAAACACTATGGCAGACCGATGGATATCGAATGGGGTAAAGACGGTAAAGATGGCCTCTTATATATTTTACAGGCGCGTCCAGAAACCGTTAAAAGTCAGGCTGTCGGCCAATTAGAGTTGCGCTATAAGTTAAAAGGTAGTTCAAAGGTATTAGCGAAAGGTCGAGCTATTGGCCAAAAAATTGGTGCAGGACCGGTCCGTATTATTCGTGATGCGAGCGAAATGGATCGAGTTCAGCCTGGCGATGTATTAGTAGCGGATATGACAGACCCCAACTGGGAGCCAGTGATGAAAAGGGCTGCTGCCATTATTACGAATCGCGGTGGCCGTACTTGCCATGCAGCAATTATTGCCCGCGAGTTAGGTGTGCCAGCAGTTGTGGGCTGCGGGGATGCTACCGACGTTTTACAAGAGGGCACAGTGGTCACCGTTTCTTGCGCTGAAGGCGATGAAGGACATGTGTATGACGGCCTGATTGAAACCGAGGTCACTGAAATATCACGCGGTGAATTGCCAGAAATTCCGGTAAAAATAACCATGAATATTGGTAACCCGCAATTGGCTTTTGATTTCTGTCAAATTCCAAATAGTGGCGTAGGTCTAGCGCGGCTGGAATTTATTATTAATAACTATATTGGTGTTCATCCCCGCGCGGTTTTAGAGTATCCCAATATCGATCCCGATTTAAAGCGCGCAGTAGAAAGTGTCGCGCGCGGTTATGCCAGTCCACGGGCATTTTATGAAGATAAATTAGTCGAAGGCGTAGCCACGATTGCTGCCGCTTTTTATCCTAAATCAGTTATTGTGCGTTTATCCGACTTTAAGTCGAATGAGTATAAGAAACTCATTGGTGGATCGCGCTATGAACCCGATGAAGAAAATCCGATGCTCGGTTTCCGCGGCGCTTCGCGTTATGTTTCTGCTGAATTTGGCGAGGCTTTTGCTTTAGAGTGCGCCGCGATGAAACGGGTACGCGAAGATATGGGCTTAGATAACGTGGAAATTATGGTGCCCTTTGTGCGAACCACCAAACAGGCTGAGCGTGTTATCGAAATGATGGCTAAGCTTGGATTGCGGCGTGGTGAGAACGGTCTGCGCTTAATTATGATGTGCGAAGTGCCTTCGAATGCAATTTTGGCCGATGAATTTCTGGCCTACTTCGATGGCTTTTCGATTGGCTCTAATGATATGACGCAATTAACGCTTGGGTTAGATCGCGATTCAGGCATGGAGCTTTTGGCAATTGATTTTGATGAGCGCGATCCAGCAGTGACGTTTATGATTGAGCGAGCGATTGATGCCTGTCGTAAGCAAAATAAATATGTCGGTATTTGTGGTCAAGGACCCTCTGACCATCCTGATTTTGCCAAGTGGTTAGTAGAAAAGGGCATTACCTCAATTTCACTAAACCCGGATAGCGTAGTGCAAACTTGGGAAATGTTGGCTAAATAATTGAAAGAAAAGCACTAGGGCGTAATCGTTGTAAAAAAATGTTATTTTTTACGTCCCTGGCGCTTTGGTTTCACCGCTGACTTCTTTTTATTTTCATACTCTATGGGTACCGAGCCAAGCTCTTTTGAGTTTGACATAATTGCTGCGGAACCTCGGCGCGTGCTATTCCAACTAGGCTCTGGTATTTCCATAAAAGCGGCGCGTAATTTTTGCCCCCAAACTTGATGAATCATTTGGTAATACGGATTACTTTCATCAATGGTCACCAATTTTCCAGGGTGAAACGAGTTTGCTTCATATACCAGTAAGTCAAGGGGTAAGCCGACAGAGATATTACTTTTAAGGGTAGAGTCCATCGAAATTAAGGCGCATTTAGTTGCTAGATTCAATGGTGTTTGAAAATTCACCACCCGATCTAATATGGGTTTGCCATATTTAGATTCACCAATTTGAAAATAGCAATTTTCCGGCGTCGCCTCAATAAAGTTTCCAGCTGAATAGACATTAAATAAGCGGGGATTTTCACCGCGTACTTGGCCGCCAAAGATCAGATTGCAATTAAAGTCGATACCGGCTTTTTTAAGCGCGAGGAAATCTCGGTCATACACCTGTTTGATTGCATCGCCAACAACTTCTGCAGCTTCATGCGCATTGGTGGCGTTCCAGAGATTTTTACCGCCTAGTAATTTTCCTTGCAGCAGAATTTCTTTAACAGCCTGAGTAATGGCCAAATTACCCGAACTCATGAGCGCAAAGAAACGATCCTTATCTTTCTGAAATAAGGTCATTTTTCGAAAGGTGCCAATTTGATCGACACCTGCATTAGTACGGGTATCAGCTAAAAAAACCAAGCCATTTTTTAGGCAAAGGCCAACGCAATAAGTCATGGTGATGATCCATTCATAAGCAAAAGTGTCACTAGGATAATTGATGAATGGAAATAGTGGCGGTCAGCTCTTCTGCGCCACCTCCCGAGCGGACACCTTTAACGGGTGCAGCAGAATAGTAATCACGTCCGATTGCCAGGCGAATATGGCGAGCGTCAGTAAAACAGGCATGGGTCGTATCAACACTAATCCAATGTCCCCGCTCTATATCAATACAAGCATCAATCCAGGCATGGCTAGCTAAATCGGGTGAATCTTCGGTAAAGAAATAGCCGCTGACATAGCGAGCAGGAATATGACTAGCCCGACATAAGCCTAAGAGGATATGGCTATGATCTTGACAGACCCCCGCTTTCATGGCGAATGATTGCGCGGCTAAACTGGCAAAATTGGTTGACCCGGGAATGTACGCGATAGCCTGCTGTACTGCAGTGGCTAAATTGAGAATTGCTGCGGAACTATTATTTTTTGGTAAATCGGCAGCAAAAAAATCTAGCATTTCAGCGGTAGGTTCGGTTAGTCGGGTCTGTTGCAGCAAATAATAAGGCGAAACTGCTTTGCTGGTATCAATAAATTCAAACGCCGCACTCGTTTTAATAATGCCTTCTGCCTCGATCATCATTGAGGTGTATGGACTATCTTGGACAAAGGTACTGCACGTATTTTGAAAAGTATCCAAGGAAAGATTGGCTTTAATCGGTGTCTGAATACGCCATTTTTCAACGTCTTGTCCAGGGGTAGTGGTGGGCGTTAACCGCAACTCTTGAATTGAATAGTGTACCGGTAGCTCATAACGGTATTCGGTACGATGAATAATTTTTAATTGCATAAAAGTAGCGGTAAGGATGGATTAAGCAACAGCCAGAGGAATAAGAAAGGTATTACTAAAATCATCAGCAATATGATTAATACGCTCTAAAAAATCCTCCATAAATTCTTCGAGACCTTGTTTAAAGACCTCATCAATATCAGAATACTCAAGGCTGGCTTTTAGTTTGCCAAGTAGACGTTCAATTTCCTTGGAATCTTGATTGCGCACGGCAGCCATGAGGGGAATTAGTTCATTGACGCAGGATACTAAGGAGCGCGGCATTTGCGGATTAAAAATGAGGAGTTCGGCAACTTGTTTAGGCGTGATTTGATCTGAATAAATTTGTCGATAAATTTCAAATCCCGATACCGAGCGGAGTAGGGAGGCCCAATGATAAAAATTAAAGAAACTATCACTGACGTCTTCTTCAGCCCCTTTATTTTTTTGTGCTGGTTTTACATTTTCTTGAATCTCATATTTTGTTTCCAAAATACGCGCAGTGTTATCAGCGCGCTCGATTAACGTGCCAATGCCTAAAAAATACAAAGCTTCATTTTTTAACATCGTGCCTTGAATGACGCCACGTACTAAATGGCAACGGTGCTTCACCCACTCTAAAAAACGGCTGTGGTCTGAGCGCTCGCGATTGACCAAGATGGTTTGTAACTCAAGCCAAGTGGTATTTTGCGTTTCCCATACCTCGGAAGTAATTCGACCACGAATTACACGGGCATTTTCACGCGCTGAGTACAGGCAAGAAACGATGCTGGAAGGGTTCGTATTTTCATAAATCATGAAATCAAGTACGTTATGACGATTGATGGTGTCATATTTCTTACTGAAGTCATCTTCTAGCTTGGAAATGGTTAAGAGCTTTTTCCAGCTTTGTTCTAAAAATTGCTCTGGCTGGGGTAGCAAAGCAGTTTGGTGACTTACATCCAGCATACGCGCGGTATTTTCAGCGCGCTCGGTATAGCGCGCCATCCAGTAAAGGCAGTCAGCTGTGCGACTTAACATGTTGAGTTCATGTTTCTAGTACCCAGGTATCTTTAGTGCCACCACCTTGAGAAGAGTTCACTACTAAAGAGCCTTCTTTCAGGGCGACTCGGGTTAGTCCGCCCGGTACCATCTTGACCGTTTTCCCTGAAAGTACAAAGGGACGTAAATCAATATGGCGGGGGGCAATCCCCGCTTCCACAAAAGTCGGACAAGTTGATAAGGCTAGCGTTGGTTGGGCGATGTATTTTTCTGGGTTCGCTTTTAAATGGACGCGAAAATTTTCTATCTCGGCTTTGCTTGCAGCCGGCCCCACTAACATGCCATAGCCGCCTGCGCCATGGGTTTCTTTGACTACCAACTCACTTAAGTGCGCCAAGGTGTAAGCCAAATCTTCTGGTTTGCGGCATTGAAAAGTGGGTACGTTATTTAAGATCGGCTTTTCGCCTAAATAGAATTCAATCATTGCGGGAACATAAGGGTAAATCGATTTATCATCCGCTACACCAGTGCCGATAGCGTTGGCCAAAGTCACATTACCAGCGCGATAGGCCGAGAGGAGGCCAGCAACGCCAAGCGTGGAATCAGAGCGAAACGCAAGTGGATCTAAAAAGTCGTCATCAATACGGCGATAAATGACATCGACTCTTTCGGGTCCTTGGGTAGTGCGCATGAAGACTTGCTCATTTTTTACATACAAGTCTTTGCCCTCAACCAATTCAACCCCCATTTGTAATGCTAAATAGGTATGTTCAAAATAGGCGGAGTTGTACATCCCTGGAGTTAAAACCACGACATTGGGTTTTTTGACATCACTGGGTTTGACTGATTTAAGGCACTCCAATAAAAGGTCGGGGTAGTGCTCTACTGGTGCAATGCGCTGCTCTTGAAATAAATCAGGAAATAAACGCATCATCATTTTCCGATCTTCCACCATATATGAGACACCGGAGGGCACGCGTAAGTTATCTTCTAAAACATAAAACTCGCCTGCACCTGCGCGGACAATATCAATTCCCGCAATTTGTGCGTAGATATTGCGCGGCACATCGACATTGCGCATCTCAGGACGGTATTGCGCATTATTAAAAATTTGTTCAGCCGGCACAATGCCCGCTTTAATAATGGTTTCTTCATGATAAATATCATAAATAAAGCGATTTAGCGCTTGGACACGTTGGCGTAGGCCGGTTTCGAGTTGAGCCCATTCTTGAGCACTAAAAATCCGCGGTATTTGATCAAAGGGAATCGTTCGTTCTGAACCCAGGTCATCACCATAAACAGCAAAGGTAATTCCCACGCGTCGAAAAATCAGTTCCGCTTCAGCACGCTTAAGACCCATTAGGGTCTCGCTTTGCTGATTTAGCCAGCGGTGAAACGTCCGGTAGTGGGGGCGCGCTTTACCTGCCTCGTTGAGCATTTCGTCGTATGGCAAGTTCATTGGTATACGTTAAATTACCTTAGGGTGGTGGAAGGGTGAGCTCAGGGGTTCGTTGGTGCATTTATGCACAAATATGGTGCTAAATTACGATTTTTAACTAAAAATCGCCTAGTTTTCAAGGTGCGACTTTGGTCTCTGTTGTCTCTGGCCTAAGAAAGATCGCCACGGGCAATACGGGCTTTTTCTCGCTCCCAGTCCCGTTCCTTTTCAGTCGCACGCTTGTCATGCTGTTTTTTCCCTTTAGCTAAGCCAATTTCGCATTTCACATTGCCTTTAGAGAAATGGAGGTTAACCGGCACAAGGGTATATCCCTTTTGATCTACCTTGCCAATGAGTTTACGTATTTCAAGGGCATTGAGGAGTAATTTACGGGTACGCGTGGGGTCGGCCAGGACATGAGTTGAAGTCGAGCTGAGGGGGCTAATGTGGGCGCCAATGAGGAATAGTTCGGCCTTGCGTATGACAACATACGCTTCTTTAATTTGTGCCCGCCCGGCGCGAATAGCTTTCACTTCCCAGCCTTCTAGAGCTAGACCAGCTTCGAAGCGCTCCTCGATAAAATAATCAAAGAAGGCTTTTTTGTTATCAACGATACTCATGGTTTATATAGTTATTTTCTGACTTGATTATGGCAGACGTCTATAAGACCGTTTTAATTAACCAATCCGTTGAGCGGATGTTTGATTTAGTGACCGATGTGGCGCGTTATCCTGAATTCCTGCCATGGTGTGGCGGCGTGGAGATATTTGAACAAACCGACACCATCTTAGATGCCAAAATAAGCATTCATTTTAAAGGCATCAAGCAATACTTCCATACGCGGAATGTGAATCATCGCCCAGAAACGATTGATATGGTTTTTGTCGATGGGCCGTTTCGACATTTTTCGGGGCAGTGGAACTTCATTGCTTTGCGAGAAGATGCTTGCAAAGTGGAATTCAAATTACATTGGGAATTTAAAAACGCCTTGCTCGATAAAATTATCGGCCCAGTTTTTGCCCATATTGCCGGCACGTTTGTCGATCGCTTTGTCAGTAGGGCGGAAAGTTTGTATGGTTAAAGGCTTAGATTTATGGCTTTGTGATGCACGCGCAAGTGCGAGTTTGCAAATGGGCGAAGGTTCCCCGATCATTACCCCCTTATATTTACCCTTACCCACTGGCGAAGTTGCGACTATTGGCATGGCTTTAATGCGTAGCGGCCTGGCGAGTGGTCCGAATGATCCAAGCTTCAGTCGCAAGGGCTGTTTTGGCGTTTTTGGCAAGCGCAAAGAATGGCATAGCCCCATTTATGATGGCGACCGAATTGAGTTATATGGCCCCTTATTGATTGATCCAAAGGCAGTACGGCGTAAAAAAGCCAATCAGAATCGGGATAGTCAATTAAAGGCTAGCGCCCTTGCTCGCCAGGCACGTCGTGAGGCGAAGCAGCGATAAGTCTATAATCTGGTTTTGCGACTAGGGGTTTTGTATGCGACTCATCCAGAAAGCACTCACTTTTGACGACGTGCTCCTTGTACCAGCTTATTCAGCTGTCTTACCACGGGATGCGAGTTTAGTCAGCCGTTTAACCCGCGATATTGCCTTAAATATTCCTTTGGTCTCAGCCGCCATGGATACGGTTACTGAAGGGCGCTTAGCCATTGCAATGGCCAGTGAGGGTGGCATTGGTATTGTGCATAAAAACCTGAAACCGGCCGAACAAGCCCGCGAAGTCGCCAAAGTAAAACGGTATGAATCTGGGGTTTTGCGGGATCCCATTACCATTGGCCCAGATGTAACTGTGCGCGAAGTAATTAATTTGTCGCGTGAACACGGTTTTTCTGGCTTTCCAGTGTTACAAGGCAAGACGGTGGTGGGCATCATTACTAATCGCGATTTACGCTTTGAAGAGGATCTGGATGCGCCGGTAAAAGCAAAAATGACACCGCGTGATCGACTAGTTACTGTCAGTGAAACCGCCTCCTTAGATGATGCCAAGCGCCTCATGAACAAATACCGTCTCGAACGCGTCTTAGTGGTCAATGATGCTTTTGAATTACGTGGTCTGATTACTGTTAAAGATATTTTAAAAGCCACCGAGCATCCTAATGCGTGTAAAGACAGCGAAGGAAAGTTGCGCGTAGGGGCAGCGGTAGGCGTTGGTCCTGATAACGACGAGCGAGTTGAATTGCTGGTGCGTGCTGGGGTTGATGTGATCGTGGTTGATACTGCGCATGGCCATAGCCAAGGGGTGCTCGATCGCGTGAAGTGGGTAAAGAAAAACTATCCCCAAGTGCAAGTGATTGGTGGCAATATTGCCACTGCTGATGCGGCTAAAGCGCTATTGGAAGCAGGTGCTGATGGCGTTAAGGTGGGTATCGGTCCCGGCTCAATTTGCACTACCCGGATTGTTGCCGGAGTTGGTGTTCCGCAAATTACCGCTATTGTCAATGTTGCGTTGGCCCTTAAAGGGACGGGCGTACCCTTAATCGCCGATGGTGGAGTGCGCTACTCGGGTGATGTGGCGAAGGCACTGGCAGCTGGAGCAGATGCGGTAATGATGGGCGGGATGTTTGCTGGCACTGAAGAGGCGCCTGGCGAAGTCTTTTTATATCAGGGCCGTTCTTATAAAAGTTATCGTGGCATGGGCTCTTTAGGCGCCATGACTGACGGAGCTGCTGATCGGTATTTCCAAGAAGACATTGCTACTGCTAATGCTGATAAGTTAGTTCCCGAAGGTATCGAAGGACAAGTACCTTATAAGGGCAGCGTTCTCACCATCTTGCATCAACTCACTGGCGGCATTCGGTCCTCAATGGGATATTGCGGGTGTAAGACGATTACCGAGTTACACGATAAAGCCAATTTTGTAGAAATTACTTCAGCAGGCGTGCGCGAATCGCATGTCCATGATGTCAAGATTACAAAGGAAGCACCTAATTACCATATTGATTAAACGATATCGCTGTGCACGCTAAGATTCTTATTCTTGATTTTGGTTCCCAAGTAACCCAACTCATTGCCCGTCGTATACGTGAAGCAAAAGTTTATTGTGAAATCCATCCTTACGACTGCGCTCCTGAACTGATTCAGCGTTTAGTAGCGGAAGAGGACTGCAAGGGCATCATTCTTTCTGGTGGGCCCAATTCAGTTACTACTAGCGGCAGCCCTAGAGCGCCGCAAATCGTTTTTGAATTAGGCGTGCCCGTCCTTGGTATTTGTTATGGTATGCAAACCATGGCTGAACAATTAGGCGGCGCAGTTGCCTCTGCAGAATCACTCGGTAAAGCGCGCGAATTTGGCTATGCGGAGGTCCGAGCGCATGGTCATACTGCCCTTTTAAAAGGGATCGAAGATTTTGTGACTGCTGATGGTCATGGCATTCTGAAGGTCTGGATGAGTCATGGCGATTCGGTCACGACTATGCCCCCTGGCTTTCATTTAATGGCCTCAACCGCCTCTTGCCCCATCGCTGGTATGGCCGATGAAGCCAAACAATTTTATGGTTTTCAGTTTCACCCTGAGGTAACCCATACGCTACAGGGTGAAGCCATCTTACGGCGTTTTGTACGGGATATTTGTCATTGCCCAGGCGATTGGGTGATGGGCGATTACATTAGCGAGGCCACCGCGCATATTCGCGCACAAGTTGGCAGCGATGAGGTGATTTTAGGTTTATCGGGCGGCGTCGACTCGAGTGTTGCCGCGGCATTAATTCATCAAGCGATTGGTCAACAATTAACATGCGTATTTGTTGACCATGGTTTATTGCGCTTGAATGAAGGTGAAATGGTGATGGAAATGTTTGCCCGTAATTTAGGGGTAAAGGTTATACGGGTGAATGCAGCCGAACAATTTATGGCGCAGTTAGCGGGAGTAAGCGATCCCGAGATGAAACGCAAAATTATTGGTAAAGAATTTATTGATGTATTTCAAGCTGAATCCATAAAAATTAAAAATGCCAAGTGGTTAGCGCAAGGCACTATTTATCCGGATGTCATTGAGTCTGCTGGCAAAGGTAAAAAAGGTGCACATACCATTAAGAGTCATCACAACGTCGGTGGTTTACCAGATGATATGCACTTGAAATTACTCGAACCCCTACGGGAATTGTTCAAAGATGAGGTGCGTGAATTGGGTATAGCGCTGGGCCTACCACGTGAAATGGTCTATCGTCACCCCTTTCCAGGCCCGGGTTTGGGGGTACGAATTTTAGGTGAAGTGAAAGCCGAGTACGCAGAATTACTGCGCCATGCTGATGCTATTTTTATTGAAGAGCTGCGTAACACGATTGATGAAGTTAGCGGAAAATCATGGTACGACTTAACTAGCCAAGCTTTTGCGGTATTTCTACCAGTGAAGTCGGTGGGGGTGATGGGCGATGGTCGCACTTATGAGTATGTTGTCGCTTTGCGAGCGGTGCAGACGCAAGATTTTATGACGGCACACTGGGCCCATTTACCCCATGAATTATTGGGTACGGTATCTAACCGAATTATTAATGAGGTACGCGGAATTAATCGTGTGGTATTTGATATTAGTGGTAAGCCACCCGCTACGATTGAGTGGGAATAAATTAACTTATAAACTGGAGAAACAATGACAATTTCACGCCGCCTTTTTATGCTGTCTGCTGCAATGGCCCCTTTTGGCTGTGGCTCTATGGGTTATTTGCGTGGCACTGCAGTTCCTGCGCCAAGTCCGCTGCCGGCCGTTCGCGCGCCGCAGGTGGGGCAAGAGTGGTCTTATCTGCAACGTGATATGTTTAATGGCAATACCTTGGGCACCCTTATCGAACGAGTGCAATCGGTTGGTTCGCAAATTGTCATTACTCGTTCGATGGATACCAGCGCTGCGACATCCAATTCAAGTTCTGGTGCCTTTGGCGCCATTATGAAAGACATCAATCAACTCAATGAACCAATTGGTTCAATGGCGAATGAAGTACAAGGTCCATGGGGAACTTTTTTAGCTAACCCCAATTGGAAGACCTTAGTGTTATTTAATCCAGGTGTGCCCGCTTGGCCCCAGCAGTTAAATGAATCCTGGAGCAAACAAACCAATACCAAATATCAGGTCGCTGGTAATGCTGGGTATACCTTCCCTTGGGAAGAGTATATGAGCGCTAGTGGTTGGGAGACTATTACAGTACCAGCTGGCACATTCACTGCATTAAAGTTTAGTAGTTTGGTTAATTACACCAGCCCAGATGCCAATAAGATTAATTGTATTTGGCGAGAAACCTGCTGGTTCGCTCCGCAAATTGGGCGTTGGGTAGCACGCGAATCATCCGGGTCGTATATGTTAATTGGTGTTATGCAATCGCCATTTTTAGAAAACGAATATTCTTGGCAGTTAAGCTCTTGGAAATAAATTTACCACGGCGGGTTTGTTTAATTGCTTTAGGCGCTTTACCAAGCGCTTGTCTCACGCCAATTCCTTATCCTGCTTCAACCCCTGGCTTAACGCCTAATGTAGCGCCCCAAATGCGCGCCCCCCAAGTAGGGCAACAATGGGTCTACGCAGTACGCAATATTTTTAATCAAGAGACCTTGGATATTGTTACTGAGACGGTAGTGCAAGTGGGCGAGCAAATTCGTATCCAGCGTATCTCAAATAAAATGGGTCCCATTGCGGATGAAATTCAAGGGCCTTGGGGCAAGATCATTCAAGACCCTCATTGGCAGCCCGCCCAAAAGTTTATTCGTCCACTACCAATATGGCCTGAAAAATTAGCGCTGGGCTGGTCAGGTTTTTATCGCGATCGTTACCAAGTGCTGGGTTACCCCGATGCCGACTTTGCTTGGCTAGTCACGATTTCAGCAATTGCTTGGGAAAAAATTCGTACCCCGGCTGGATCATTTGTCGCCTTGAAATACAGTAGTGACTCACCTTATTTTGAAAGTAATGATGTTTCACGTTTCGCTAGCTTACGCAATGAAGAAACGTGGTTAGTACCCGAGATTGGGCGCTGGGCGATTCGCCGCAGCATGGGACGCTATTTATTGGGGGGTATGAGTTGGTCCGGCTCATTTTGGGAAGATTATTTAGAGTGGGAGTTGCAGTCATGGAAATAAATTCTTTACTAGCGCATTTATTCGCTCAGCAATTTAATTAATGTATAGCGTTAAAGAAATTTTTCCCACCCTACAGGGAGAAGGTGCGCATGCTGGACGGGCCGCTATATTTTGTCGTTTCACTGGCTGTAACCTCTGGAGTGGACGTGAAGAGGATCGTCCTACTGCCATTTGCCAATTTTGTGATACTGACTTTATCGGTGTTGATGGTATTGGCGGTGGAAAATTTACTACCGCTACCGAGTTGGCGAGTGCAATTGAAGTTGCGTGGCTGACTACTGCTGCAGGCCCCCATTACCGCTATGTAGTTTTTACTGGAGGAGAGCCCCTCTTGCAGTTAGATACGGCATTGATCGAAGCTTTACATGCCCAGCAGTTTGAAATTGCGGTTGAAACCAATGGCACCTTACCACTACCCACTGGAATCGATTGGGTTTGTGTGAGCCCTAAGGCGGGCACTGAGTTAGTGGTCAAACAAGCGGATGAAATTAAATTGGCGATTCCGCAAAATGGCCATACTCAATTAGAGCTGCTGTTAAAACGCTTTGAGGGAATGGACTATCGACACCGTTTTTTGCAACCGATAGATGGCTTAGAGCGAGACGCCAACACCGCCTTTGCGGTGCAACTGTGCCAAAAAAGACCCTTATGGCGTTTAAGTTTACAAACCCATAAATATATTGGGATGCCTTAATATTAGCCTTATGAATACTATTACGCGGCGCTTCGAGTTCGATTCAGGTCACCGCATTCCTCATCACGGGGGGCAATGCGCTCATTTACATGGTCATCGTTACGCTCTAGAAATAACGCTTGCTGGAGCAGTTTTGCGTAATCCAGGGGCAGCCGATGATGGTATGGTGCTTGATTTTGGTGATGTCAAGCGCCTAGCGCATGCGCATTTAGTAGACTTATGGGACCATGCTTTTTTGGTAGCCAAGGAAGATCAACCCGTGGTTACATTTTTAGCAAGTATGCCAAATCATAAAACCGTTATCTTAGATGATGTTCCTACTGTAGAAAATTTGGCCCGCCAGGCTTTTCAGATTCTTGAACCCATTTTTAAAAACGCCTTTAAAGGGCGTCTCACTTTAGCTGCAATCCGTTTATATGAAACTCCCAATTGTTGGGCTGACGTCTTTAGTGCGGATGTAGTAACGGTTTAATTTGATGAATGCGGATATTGATTTTATGACCCTCGCGCTTGAACAAGCACAACTAGCTGCGGCCCAAGGAGAGGTTCCAGTGGGCGCAGTATTGGTGCAAGATGGCGCAGTGATTGCGCGTAGTTTTAATCAACCCATTAGCACACATGATCCTAGCGCACATGCTGAAATGAATGTTTTGCGTTTAGCCGCAGCGCATTTAGGAAATTATCGTTTACCAGGTACAACGCTTTATGTGACCCTCGAGCCCTGTGCAATGTGTTGTGGGGCAATGCTTCACGCGCGTATTGCGCGGGTAGTCTTTGGTGCACTCGATCCTAAAACGGGGGCGGCTGGTAGTGTTCTTAATGTCTTGGCTGTGCCGCAAATCAATCACCAAACATCCGTCACCGGTGGCGTCTTGGGAGACGACTGCGGCAAATTATTAAAAACTTTTTTTCAGGCTCGGCGGCAATGAAAATTCATCTGATTGCACCTTCTGGCGCGACGCTTGATCAACGCGGTCCTGATCTTGGAATGCGCTATTTAAGTGAACAGGGTGTTACGGTTAATAACTTCGCTTGTGTTAAACGCGTGCATCAGCGTTTTGCTGGAACCGATGTTGAGCGCTTAGCTGAAATTAATGCCCTTGCGCAACTTGAAGCTAAAACGATTGTGATGGCAACGCGGGGTGGTTATGGTTTGCAGCGCATTTTGGATGGTATTCAGTGGACAGCGCTAGCGGATGCAGTGAAGCAGGGGATACAAATTTGTGGGCATAGCGATTTCACTGCCTTGCAATTAGGGTTGCTTGCTAAAACGGGGGCAATTAGCCTGGCTGGCCCCATGCTCAATTATGATTTTGGGGGAGCAAATCAGACTGGTGACGTCAGCGCGCCAAATTCTTTCATGTGGCAGCATTTTCAACGCGCCATTAACGAGCGCCGTTTAGATTGCCAAGTGCAACAAGTCCAGTCTTACTTGGGGGAGTGGCAGAGTACGAAAGCGCTGCACGGCCTATTATGGGGTGGCAATCTCACGATTTTAACTACCTTAATCGGTAGCGAATTTATGCCAAGCATTGAGCAAACACGAGGCGGTATTTTATTTTTAGAAGATATTAACGAACATCCTTATCGGCTCGAGCGCATGCTCATTCAGTTATTAGAGGCTGGTTTCTTGACCCAGCAAAAGGCAATTTTATTGGGCGACTTCTCGGGCTATCGACTAACTGACAATGATCGTGGTTATGATTTAGCGACTGCGATTGCTTGGATACGTGAGCGTCTGCCAAACTCGATCCCCATCTTAACGGGCTTGCCATTTGGCCACTGCCCAGAAAAACTCACTTTACCTGTGGGTGCGCAGGCTAATTTGACAGCCAATTTACAGGGATTTACTCTACAAGCACAGTGGTAGGTATGGGCAAATAAGTGGCCTAAGCTTCGGCGCTGCTTAAATGAAAGCTGGCTTTCAAGTCTTGTGCAAGGACATCCTTGAGTTCTGGTAAAGCAAGCTTTAATGTTTCTTTTAAAGTCCAGGGCGGATTTACTACTAACATCCCACTCGCTTGTAAACGCCGCTCACCGGGTACATTAGCTACCCGCAACTCTGCTTGCAACCAAGGCCTTGAATTACTCGCAATGACTTTTTTTAAGCGATCTACCAGAGCAATCGATTCACGCCGCGGCAAAATCGGATACCAAAGAGCAAAACAACCCGTCGCGAAGCGCTGCAAACCTTCTGCAAGCGTTGTTTCAAGCAGCCGATAATCATTTTTATCTTCATAAGCAGGATCAATTAAAACTAAGCCTCTACGCCCTGGTGGTGGTAACAATGCTTTTAGTCCACTAAAGCCATTGCTGGCATAGATATCAATTTGTTTCGCATTCGGAAGTTGCGCCACATTACTTTGCAAAATAAGAATTTCTTTTGGATGCAATTCAAATAGTTTGAGGCGATCTTGCGGTCTTAAGAGGCGCGCCAAAATAAAGGGGGAGCCTGGATAAATAGATAAGGACTCGGATTGGTTTTCAAACTGCACTTGCTTGAGCAAGTTTTCGAAAGAGGGCTTTACTTTGGTAATTAAGCGTTCAATACCCAATTGTGCTTCTTTGCTTATTTGTGCAAAGCCATCCTGTAAGTTGTAAATACCAGCGCCAGCATGCGTATCAATAAACGTGAGCGCCCCTGGTTTTTCTTGGAGGTAGTGAATTAACTCAATTAGTACCAGATGCTTCAAAATATCTGCATGCCCACCAGCATGAAAGGCGTGACGGTAACTAAACATAGCAGTGCATGATCACAAAACGAATGACTAGCTTGCTATTTTTTGGCGCAGGCCAAAAATGATGAGGGTCAGTGCAATGAAAATAACCCCAATATTTTGTAAATGGAGGTTATCAGCAAAATCGAGAGCAGAATTTAACAAGATGTAAATAGTAACGAGGCCGCCAACAGCAATAAAGCGCGGCCACCAGCGATTGGCTAGTAATTGCTTGCTGGGTATTTTAGCGGCTAGATAGGCACCAATAAGGCCACACCAAAAGCCCAATCCTGCCGCTACCAAAACGTCACTCAGCCAATGAACGCCAAGGGCACTGCGGGAAATACCGACAAAAATAGCAAATAAAAATAATAGTAATAGGGGTTTGCGGTACGTTGGTTTGGCGCTAAAAAAAATTGCCGTCGCGACAGAAAAAGCAGTTAGCGTATGGCCTGATGGCATTGAATTTGTTAATAACATATCGCCATAGCGAAAAAAACTGCCTTCAACTAGCACGCCAGAGGGGCGGGGTAAATTTAGCAGCGGTTTGAGGGTGGAGCTAATTGCTGCTGTGAATATGCCAGCAAAAATTCCCGCACTTAAGACTCGAGGCGCGATGATCAGCAAAGGAAAGGCAATAGCAAAAAGACCCCAGCCATTGCCTAGAAAAGTAAATGCAGCCCAAGTCCAGTTCGGAAGAATTTGGCTGGCTTCATTAAGCGCTAAAAATGAGCTGACTTGTTGGCGGGTGAAAAATAAACCGAGCCCCAAGGCAATCGGAAGTAGTGGCAAAAGCCAGAACAGCAGTCGGGGAGGGCGGTTATTCGGCGGCATCCAGTTGCACTGTGACCTTCAGCATGACTTCTGCAACAGTAATTGCCTGCATACAGACATTATCTTGGCAGGGTGTTTTGCGATGATTCGCTGCGCTAACGCAAGGCGAGCAGGCAAGCTGCGCGGTGATCGGAATTGAACGGCCCAGTGAACCATACAAGGCTGGCGTTTCTGGGCCAAATAGAACCACCGTCCGTAATTGGGTAACCGAAGAAAAATGGCCGGGACCAGAATCATTAGTAACCATGACTTTAGCAAGCGTATATAAAGCGGGCAATTCGCCAAAACTCACTTTGCCAGCAAAGTTAATCGCACGCTCAACATTTGCTTGCTGGCGGATGGCTTCAACATAAGCAACTTCATTAGACGAACCCGTAATGAGGATGAGATCATGTGGCCAGCGCGCATGGATCGCGCTAATCAGCTCTGCAAACCGCTGCGGTGCCCAGCGGCGCTGGGGCAACAAATCGCTGGCATTGGGATTGATGAGGATAAGGCGTTGGGCTTGGGCATCAAACGGAATTGAGAGCTGCAGCGCTAATTGATTAATGCGCTCTTGCACGGTTTGCAGAACCTGCGGATCGATTTTGGCTTGCTCAATATGAATCGCAGAATCAGGAATTGTAATTTTACTAAAAGGGATTTCAATCTTCGTCGCAAAGGCGGCATAGACCAAAGAGATAAAGTTTTTAGCAATATGAATATGGGGGTTGTAATGCACCTTCCGCGTTAACATCGTGCCGCGCCATAGTCCTTCACCGTGAAAAATATGGTAACCAACCCGACGTTGTGCGCCACAAAGCCCAGTTAGTAGGGCCGTAAAGCGAGAGAATAATTCGAGGTCAATCACCGTATCAATTTGGTGTCGACGCGCGTGCCATAAAAAAGCTGCAGAGTCGCGCATCAGGCTAAATAAGCCCGATGCATCAATGGTGAAAATATTTTCAGGTTTTACCGTATTTAATAAACTTAAACTTGCACGATTACTTTTAAAGATCAGAAAGTAAATTTCAGCGCCACGAGCTTGGGCTTCGCGCATAGCTGGATCAACTAATATCGCGCTACCCATTTCTGATAATTCAATAAAAAGTAGTTTATGTGGGCTTTGCAGTGGTGGTTTAAACGCGCTTTGCAGGCGATCGAGTATGGATACTAGCGGGCTGATGATGGCGCAAAGCGGTACCCCCACCCAGTGGTCGATGCTACGCATGGTATTGACACTAATACTCATTCGGTACGCTTATTTAAATTTTAAGATGGGATAAACGCCAGGTAGAGCACAGAGCGCAGAGAATGCGCCAAAGCTAACCGAGGCTAAAACTGTTAAAGAGGGATCTACTCCCCATAAAACCAGTACTGAGGAGAGTGTAGCTTCACGTAATCCCCAACCAGAAATGCTAATCGGCAGCATGAGCAACAAGCTAAGGGCAGGCAAACCGATCATCAGTGCTTCAACTGGAACGGCAGCCCCGTAGGCCTTTAAGCAGCAGCCAAGGGCAACGATATTAAAACAGTGAATGCCAATTGAGAAAGTAACTTGGGCAATTGTGACGGGAAAACCAAAAGCAAATCGAATGCCGGGCAAGGACGCTGTCATACGGAAGCGCGCCAAGATTTTTTCTAAGAGCCTGAGGCTGGGACCCCAAATTAAAATGAGCGCACCTACTATGCCAGCAAAGAGCATGATTGCAATTACGCCGTATCCTAATTCAACTCCCCAGCTAGCAAGCGTAGCGCCACCTAATATTAAACCAATGCCACCCAATAAGTTATTGCCTGCTAAGCCCAGCATACGATCAATTAAAGTCATTGCAAAGCCCAAGCGTAACTTTGGCGTAGCGTGATCTAAATCCACTGCATGATGTAATTCTTCATCGAGCTCTTTTTTGCCGCTAACCTTATCATCGGCAGTCAGGTGGCTGCCGGTGACAGCCCGGTAACTATCGCCACCTAAGGTACTAGGCAAGCCTTGATTAATTAAGGTACCAGCGAAATACAGCTTAATGTAAGCAAAAACACTCCCTTGAAAGCCGACTTTACGCATTAGTAGCGCCCACCGAATACCGCCACAGGTAAATGCCGACAAAATAGCTAGTACTGCCCCAATAAACCACAAGGGTTGCATTTTTAATTCGGTTGTAAAAAGCGCATGCCAGTCGATGCCACTAGTGGCTTTCCATAACAGGGCAATCGACAACAAAATGCGAATAGTGGGCCAACTGCGCTTGAGGATGGTTTTCCAGCCAGATTGAGGGGCGGCGTTTGCGGGCCTATTTTTACTCATAGGCGTAAGGATAATGCTTTGGGGTGCCAGCCCTGACAAAAACTGAAGTCAAAACGGGATAAGGCTTGGTTAAAGCGGTTAATAGCAAGGGTCTCAATGGGTTCGCAAGTATTGAAATAACCACGTGGATCGCTCGAATTGATGGGAGCAGCGAAGGGTAAGCCAGACCAATTGACCAAAATAACGTTAGCATTTTCTGATAAAGGACCAAACCACAGATCAAATTGGTCTTGACGCTGGTCGAGGACAAAAACTGGTAAAGGCTCGCTATACCAAGCTAATCGACTAGCAAGAGTCCAATTTTGGACTGCAGTTCCTATAGCTTGTTTCTCTTGCACTAATTGAGCAGCACGGGCGCCCGCTAAATTCCAGCCATACAAATCAGCGATGGGATTATTTTTTTGCACACCGAAACTAATGCCGCCAATAAATACTAAGGTGAAGCCTAATAAGCAAAGTAATAATTGCAGTCCCGCGCACAGGCTGAGAAGCCAACGATATGATTTTTGCCACAGCGCAGCTAAGCCAACACCAGCAAAGGGCGC